>JAJEFC010000145.1 GCA_022820675.1 Vicinamibacteria bacterium
CGCTGCTCGCGGGCGGCGCCGACGTTAACGCGCGGCGCCCCGACGGGGCCACCGCCCTGACGTGGGCCGCGCACTGGGACGACCTCGCCCTCGCGGCGCGGCTCCTCGAGGCGGGCGCGGACGCCAACGTGGGCGACGACCACGGGGTGACGCCGCTCGAGCGGGCGGCCGAGAACGCCAGCCTCGCGATGGTCGAGTTGCTGCTGGACGGCGGCGCCGACGCCGCCGCGGCCCGGACGAGCGGCCTCACCCCTCTGATGACGGCGGCGCGCACCGGCGACGCCGCCATCGTCGAGACGCTCCTCGACCGCGGGGCGGACGTGAACGCGGTCACCGCCGAGACCCGGAGCACCGCGCTGATGTGGGCGCTCGCGGCGCCCCACCACGACGTGGCGCGCCTGCTGCTCGCGCGCGGGGCGGACCCGACCCTGGAGACCTCCGCCGGGTTCACGACGCTCATGTTCGCGGCCCGCAACGGCGACGTCGCCATGGGCCGCGCCCTCGTCGAGGCCGGCGTCGACGTCAACGCGCCGGGGTCCGACGGCACCCACGCCCTGCCGTTCGCGATCATCGCGGGCCAGGCCGGGTTCGCCCGGTTCCTGCTCGACGAGGGCGCCGATCCCAACCACCGGGCGGGCGGGGTCGCCGCCCTGCACGCCGCCGCCGGCGGCGTCGGTACGTGGCTGGGCGACTGGTACCGCCGCCACGGCCGGGTCGGCGGCCGGCTCGGCGCGAGCGAGAGGCTGGAGCTGGTCGAGGCCCTGCTCGCGGCGGGGGCCGACCCCAACGCGCGCATCACCTCGTGGGCGATGCTGATGTCCTACATCGGCTATCCGCGGAAGGGCGCGTTCGAGCCGTTCGCCCCCGGCACCGGCGACCTGCAGGGCGCCACCCCCCTCTGGGTGGCCGCGTTCGACCTGAACGGCGCGCCCAGCCAGGTGTTCAGCGTCATCCCCAGCTTCACCGGCAGCAGCACCGACATCCTGACGCGGCTGATCGAGGCCGGCGCCGACCTGACCCTGACCACCGTCGACGGGACCACGCCGCTGATGGCGGCGGCGGGGCTGGGCCGGGCCACCTACACGCCCCGCCAGCCCCGCGGGGTGCGGTCGCCGACGGCGGAGGCGGCGGTGCGGCTGCTCGTGGAGGCCGGGGCCGACGTCAACGCGACCAACGAGGCCGACTTCACCGCCCTGCACGGCGCGACCTTCCGGGGACTGAACGAGGTCATCGAGTACCTCGTGGCCGAGGGCGCCGACATCGACGCGCGCGACTTCCGGGGCCGCACCCCCTACCGCATGGCGGAGGGGGCCAAGCAGTCGTTCCAGTTCCAGAGCTGGCCCGAGACGGCCGAGCTCCTCGCCCGCCTCGGCGCCGACACCGACCTCGGCATTGCCGGCACCGTGCAGGAGCGCCTGCGCGACGTGCCGGTCGACGCCGTTCCCTGACCCGGCTACGGCTCGAGGTCGGCCAGAATCTTGTCGACGAGCTGCGGGACGTAGCTCCGGTACTGTTGCCGCATGCCGGCCTGCTCGCGCGGCAGGGCTCGGATGGCCTCGACGGCGCCGCGGGCGCGGTCGTCCAGGTAGTCGAGGGCGTTGAGGGCAAGCACCGCCGTGAAGAGGTCGTTTTCGTCGAGATTCGCCCGCGACAGCAGCCGATCGAGGGCGGCGGCCAGGTCCTCCTCCGGCCCGAACCGGCCCAGCGCCTCCGCCGCCGTCACCTGAACGCTCGCCGACGGGTCGTCGAGGGCCTCCCGTAGGCGCAGGCGCGCCGCGCCGACGGCGGGCTCGCCGCGGGCCAGCAGGCCGACCGCTCCCCAGTACCGCACCGCGCTGTCGGCATGGCCGAGGGCCGCCGTCATCTCCGGAACGGCGGGGACGTCGGGCCGGGTCGCCAGGTCCGCGATCTCGACGATCTCGGCGAGGGGATAGCGTTCGTCGTCCTGCCCGAGGTCGTACGGCGCCCCGCCGCCGCTCCGTGCGAGCAGGTCCGGCTCGGGCAGGAAGCCGAGGTCGCGAATGGCGAACAGGTGGTCGCGCAGCGCGCCGCTCAGCCGCGCCAGCGTCGCCGCGTGCCGCGGATCGGCGGCGAGGTCGTTCACCTCGTCGGGGTCGGCGTCGAGGTCGTACAGCTCCTCCGCCGGCTTCGCCTCCCAGAAGCGCTGCTGCGCCGGCTCGAGCCGCCCCGCGTCGTACAGCGCCTTCCAGACCCGGGTGGTCGGCGTGTGGAACATGTAGGCCACGTGCTGGCCGTAGACGCGGTGCGGCGCGTAGTTGCGCACGTACAGGTACCGGTCGTCGCGCACGCCTCGGACGAAGTCGTAGCGCTCGTCCATGCGGCCGCGGAACCCGTACAGGTACTCCGCGGGCGGGTCCCGATGCGGCCCCAGCAGCGCCCGCCCGTGCATGTGGTCCGGCGGAGGAATGCCGGCGAGGCTGAGCATCGTCGGCGCCAGATCGACGAAGGCCGCAAGCTCGGCAGTGCTCTCGCCGGCGCGGTAGCCGTCGCCCGCCAACTCGCGGAAGCGCGGCGGCACGTGGACGATCAGCGGCACCCGCAGCCCCGAGTTCAGCAGCGACCGCTTGCCCCGCGGCAGGCCCACGCCGTGGTCGCCGAAGTACACGACGATGGTGTCGCCGGCCAGACCCGCCTCCTCGAGCTCGGCCAGTCGCTCGCCCACCTGCGCGTCCATCTCCGTCAGCCGGTCGTAGTACTGCGCCCAGTCCTGCCGCACCTCCGGGGTGTCCGGGTGATAGGCGGGAACCCGCACCCCGGCCGGGTCGTGCACCGCGCGGTGCGGCCGCTGGCGGATGCGGCTCTCGTGGGTGATGCCGAGGTTGAACACCGCGAAGAACGGCGCCGCCCCCGGCCCCCCGTGCCCCGGACGGTTGCGCCAGTGCGCCTCGTTCGAAGACTCGTCCCACACCCGACCCGGCTTCTCGACGTTGTAGTCCTCCTTCGCGTTGTTGGTCGCGTAGTAGCCGGCCGCGCGCAGGAGCTGCGGGAACATCGGCACCCCGTCGGGCAGACGCACCCGGCTGCGCATGTGGTGCGCCCCGACCGCCGGCGGATACATCCCGGTGATGATCGCGGTCCGGGCGGGCGCGCACACCGGCGCGTTCGACCACGCGTTCAGATAGACCGTGCCGCGCTCGGCCAATCGATCCAGGTTCGGCGTGTCGGCGTACGCGTCACCATAGGCGCCGAGGGCCGGCCCGTTGTCCTCGCTGCTCAGCCACAGGATGTTCGGCCGCTCCTGGGCGTGCGCCGCCCCGGCCCCGGTGACCACCGCAGCTCCCAGCACCGACGCCGCCATGATTGCCCTTGTGCGCACGATCGCCTCCAGTTGGCCGGAACGCGACCCGAGCCTGCCTGACCTGCCGCAGGCACCCGGTGCAGCTCGCCGGCATTCTACTGCGGTCGGGACGCTCGGACTTCCGGCTGATGAACGCAACGGCCGGACCGATGGACGGTCATTCTCGGATAGCGGCGTCGGCGCGTGGAGAGTATCCTCTTGCCGCGGGTCACCGTGCGACCACGCTCGTCGAACCTCCCTGCAGCACGCGTCAGGGGCGGACTGGAGGAAACCGTCGTGGGCTTTGTCGAAACCGCCGCCGATCCGTGGGGACGCGAGGTGCTGACGCATGTCGCGTGGAACGTCCTGTGGGTGTCGATCTTCGTCTTCATCACCTTCCTGATCGCGCACGCGTCCTACGTCATTCTGTCGGCGCACCGGGTGCGGGCCAAGGCGGAGACGGACGCCCTGGAAGAGAAGCACGCCGGCCTGCCCAAGCGCGTCAAGCGGCACTCGTTCATGGCGCGGCTGTTCCACTGGGTGATGGCGGGGTCCATCTTCACGCTGCTGGGCACCGCGTTCTTCCCGATCATGGGGTGGCGGTTCGACTGGGTCGGCATCCACTACACGGCGGGCCTGGTGCTGACCGGGGCCATCGTCTTCCACATCTTCCACACCGTGTTCTTCCTCGACTTCTGGTCGATCTGGGTTGGCCCGAAGGACATCCCCGAGTTCAAGGCCGAGGTCATGCGCGAGGCGGGCCACGAGGTGCCGGGGCCGCACCCGGCCAAGTACCCCATCGGCAACCGCCTGTATCACCTGGTGCTGACGTTCGTGGGGTGCACGGTGGCCCTGACCGGCATGGTGATGCTGTGGCGCATGGGCACGCCGTTCATCACCCCCAACCCCTACATCCTCCCCGAGGGCGCATGGGGCTGGATCTACGTCTTCCACGGCATGACCGGCCTGTCCCTGGCCGGGCTGAGCCTCGCCCACATCATCTTCGGGGCGCGACCGAAGAACTGGTGGCTGACGAAGTCGATGATCGTCGGCTCGGTCTCGCGGCGCGAGTACCTGGAGCACCACGAGCCGTCGCGCTGGCCGATCCGGGTCCGGCGCGCGGGCGCGGCGGACAAATCGGTACCGGGGATCGGGGACGCGTAGAGAAGCCGGTAGCGCATGGCGAACGGCCCCGCCGCGTTTTCGGAGCGACTCGCAATCGCCACGGACGAAGCCTGCACCGTCCCCCGCAGCCGAGGACGTGCGGCACCCGCGGCGGCGCGGCCGGACAGGGCCCAAGCCGTGGGTAACCACCTCCGGGCGAGGCGGGACGGAACGACAGCAGGCTGTCCGGCACCGAGGCCCGGGCCGCGCTGACGAGCACTCGTCCGGCTCGCGAAGCTGGGCGATCAGGAAACAGGCGGGTGATACCGCCACTCACCGTCCGACTCCCGTACGGTCTGTCCGCCGTTGCCGTGCGTCCTCCAGGGTCGCCCGTCGAGTACGTCTTCCGCGATGCCGATCGCCGACAGGGTGGTCGGCGCGGCCAAGTCGGCCAGGTACTGCACGAGGCGGCGCAGGTCGCCGCCGTCGGCCCACTCCAGGTTCCTGATGTAGTCGTCGCGCTGTGCCGCCGAGATGACCGGAGGAAACTCCCCGGCACGGGCGAAGACGTAAGCCATCAGCAGCCGCGCCATGCGGCCGTTGCCGTCCTGGAAGGGATGGATGCGGACGAAGCGGTGGTGCAGCCAGGCCGCCTCGACCTCGGCCGGCAGGCCGCGATCCGCGTGACCGTGGTGCATATCGAGCAACCGGTCCATCTCGCTACGGGTCTGCTCGGGCGGGCAGTACTCGTGGACGACACCGTCCGGCCGCCGCGGGTTGTTCGGCCACACCTTGTAGTCGCCGCGGCGCAGCTCGATCAGCACGCGCCGCCCGTCGCGCACGCCGGGCGCGTGCTCCTGATGGCGGGTCAGGAGCTGGTGCCAGCTCTTCATCGTGTGGTGGGACAGCCGGCGGCGGCCGGCCGCGGCCTCGAAGACCAGCTCCACGGCGGCGTGCTGGTCCTCCAGCAGGCCCTTCAAGGTCTGGTCCGACAGACCCGGCTCGAACGCGTGGGCGGCGCGCACTCCCTCGAAGCCCTCGGCGATCAGTTGCTCGGTCACTCCGCGCCGCAGGGTGTAGAGTCCCTCGATCTGACCGGTCTCGATGGCGAACGCCCGCGCTCGCCCGCGCAGCCAGATATCGAGCAGCGTGCGATCGACAGCCCGGTCCTGGAGCCGGCCGCGGACGTCATGCCAACGCCGGACGCGCTCCCGGTAGTCCGAAGATCCCCAGGAAGCGGCATCGGCCGGCAGGTCCTCGATAGGCTTCCAGACGGCCTCGGGCGGCTTCCGGCTTCTCATGATGCCAGCGTAGCATGACCGTCATGCCGCTACCACGCGGCCGGAGAATCGTCACTCGCGGCCGATCCACGGTCGACCGGAGGCATTGGCCCGAGTGCCGGGTCTTGCGGCCAACGCGGCGGCAAACCACGACCCGCCGCACCGGCCCGGGAGCCGGCCATGAATCCGACTGCCGTGTCTTGCGGCCAACGCGGCGGCGAACCAACCGGCCGGGAACCGGCCATGAAACCCGGCCCAGCGCTCACACCGCGCCATCGTCGGATCGGATCGGCCGCATCCGCGGTGAACCTACGTCGAACCCGGGCCCCGGGTTCGACGTAGGAACAGGGCAGGAGGAACGTTGATCACGGTCGACGCGCTGCGCAAGAGCTACGGCGACCTCGTGGCAGTGGACGGGGTCAGCTTCGTCGCCGGCGAGGGCGGCATCTTCGGGCTGCTCGGGCCCAACGGGGCGGGCAAGTCGACGACCATCGGCTGCATCTCGGGCCTGTTGCCGCCGTCGTCGGGCCGCATCCGCGTGCTCGGGCACGACGTCGTGCTCGACGGGCGCGCGGCGCGGTCGTGCATCGGCGTGGTGCCGCAGGAGCTGGCCCTCTACGAGGACCTGAGCGCGGCCGACAACCTCGGCTACTGGGGCGCCGCCTACGGCCTGCGGGGGCCGGCGCTGAAGCGGCGGGTCGGCGAGGTGCTGGAGCTGACCGGGCTGCTCGACCGCGCGCGCGAACCGGTCAAGCGGTACAGCGGGGGCATGAAGCGCCGCCTGAACTTCGGCTGCGGCATCGTCCACCGGCCGCGCGTCCTGCTGCTCGACGAGCCCACGGTGGGGGTGGACCCGCAGAGCCGCGTGCGGCTGCTCGACCTCGTGCGCGAGCAGGTGGCGGCGGGCACCTGCGTCCTCTACACCTCCCACTACATGGAGGAGGCGCAGGCGCTGTGCGACCGGCTCGCGATCATGGACCACGGCCGCATCCTCGCGGCGGGGACGCTGGCCGAGCTGCGCGCCATGGTGGGCGAGCGCGACCTCCTGCGGCTGACCGGCGCCTTCGACCCGGATCCGGTGCGGGGCGCGGTCGAGGCCCTGGGCGACGCCGGAGTGGTGAGCGCCGATGCGGGCGCGCTCCTCATCGCGGCGGGGTCGGCCTCGCGCCGGCTGCCCGCCATCCTGCAGGCGGTCGCCGGCGCCGGCGGAGAGGTCGCCGAGATCACGCTGAGCCAGCCGAGCCTCGAGAACCTCTTCATCACCCTCACGGGACGGGAGCTGCGCGAGTGACGGGGCGCTTCATCGCCGCGACCGCCCTCAAGGACGTGCGGCGGCAGCTCGCGGATCCGGTGGGCCTGCTCATCTGGATGGGGCTGCCCCTGGCCATCGGCGGCCTGATCGTCCTCGTCACCGCCGGCGGAGAAGGCTCGCCGCGGGGACGGCTGCTGGTGGCCGACGAGGACGAGTCGCTGCTGAGCGGCCTCGTCGGCGGCGCCGCGGCGCAGGGACCTATGGCCGAGCTCTTCGACGTCACGCCGGTGGACCCCGACGAGGGCCGGCGCATCATGGACGCCGGCGACGCCAGCGCCCTCGTGGTCCTGCCGGCCGGCCTGCAGGACGCGGTGCTCGGGAAAGGGACGGCGGAGATCCGGCTCGTCACCAACCCGGCCCAGCGCATCCTGCCCGGCATGGTGGAGGAGGCGCTGGAGATCGCGGTCGAGCTGGCCTTCTACGGCGAGCGCCTGCTCGGGGAACCGGCGCGCCGGATCCTGGACGGGCCGCCCGACGACGGCAGCTTCTTCTCCGACGACGCCGTCGCCGAGCTGACCATCGCCATCAACACGCGCCTGCGGGAGCTCGGCGACACGCTGTCGCCGCCCCTGCTCACCGTCGAGCTCGTCGATCCGCCCGACGCCGACGAGACGGACGCGCCGCCCGGCGCCGTCGACCTCGGCATGCTCTTCCTGCCGGGCATGATCTTCCTGTCGATCCTGTTCACCGCGCAGGGCATGAGCGGCGACGTGTGGAACGAGAAGCGGCTCGGCACGTTGCGCCGCGCCGCGGCCGCGCCCCCGCCGATGGCCGCGGTCCTCGCCGGCAAGCTGCTCGCGGGCGGGGCGGTCGTCGGCGCGGTCGCGGTGGTCGGGGTGGCGCTGGGCATGGTCGTCCTCGACCTGTCGCCGCTCCATGCCCCCCTCGCCGTCCTCTGGATCACGTTCGCGGGCGCGGTGATGCTGAGCTACTTCGTACTGCTGCAGCTTCTCGCCTCGGGGCAGCAGGCCGGCGGCATGCTCTCGAACCTGGTGCTGTTCCCGATCGTCATGCTGGGCGGCTCGTTCTTCCCCTTCGAGGCGATGCCCGAGTGGATGGCCGCCGTCGGCCGGCGGACGCCGAACGGCCTCGCCCTGGTGCGCCTGAAGGAGATCGTCGCGGGGCAGCCGGACCCCGGGGGCCTGCTCGCGGCGGCCCTCGCCATCGGCCTTCCCGCCGCCGCCGCGTTCGCGCTCTCGGTGCGGCGGCTGCGCGGCGGCTTCCTGGTGAGCTGACCATGTGGGGGAACGCCCGGCTCATCGCGGCCCGGCAGGCCGCCAACGTGGTAATCGAGGTGGTGAATTGACCCTGTGGCGCGACGCCCTGCTCATCGCGCGGCACGACCTGCGCCGCATGCTCCTGGCCCGCGAGACCCTCCTGTGGACCTTCGCGATGCCGGTGATCTTCTTCTACTTCCTCGGCACCGTGACCGGCGGGTTCGCGACCACGGACCCCGACCGGCCCGACCCCATCGCGCTGCGGGGCGCGGACGGCGGCGGCTTCCTCGTGGACGAGCTGACCCGCCGGCTCCAGGAGCAGAACTTCGCGGTGGCGACGCCGGCCTCGGAGGCAGAGGCGGACGGGTACGCGCGGCGGCTGACGCTGCCCGAACCGGCGGCCGGCCACGACGACCTGACCGCCTCGGTCCTCGACGGGAACCAGGCCACGCTGACCTTCGACCGCCGCGGTGACGATCTCAACCGGCAGTACGACCAGCTTCGCGTGGGGCGCGCCGTCTACACGGTGCTGGCCGACCTCGCGGCCGCCTCGGTCCTCGACGGCGGCGCGTCGCCGGAGACGTTCGCGGCCCTCGAGGCGGCGCCGCGCACGGTGACCCTCGAGGTCAGCTCCGCGGGCCGGCGGGAGGATCCGCCGACCGGCTACGCCCAGGCCATTCCCGGCACCATGGTCATGTTCACGATGCTCGTGCTGATGACCACGGGCGGCATCACCCTCGTGATCGAGCGGAAGCAGGGGCTGCTGCGCCGGCTCGCGTCGACCCCGGTCCGGCCCGCCTCCGTCGTGGCCGGCAAGTGGGCGGCGCGCATGGCCCTGGGCGTGGTGCAGATCGGCTTCGCCATGCTCCTCGGCCGCGTCCTGTTCGGGATGGACTGGGGCGCCGCGGTCGGCATGGTGGGCCTCGTCCTCCTCGCGTGGGCCGGGCTCAACGCCTCGCTCGCCCTCCTCCTCGGCAACCTCGCGCGCAGCGAGGGACAGATGGCGGGCATCGGCGTGCTGGGCACGATGGCGCTGGCCGCCCTCGGCGGCTGCTGGTGGCCCATCGAGATCACCCCCGCATGGATGCAGGCGTTCGCCGGCTTCCTGCCCACCGGCTGGACCATGGACGCGCTGCACAAGCTGGTGAGCTTCGGCTACGGCCCCGCCGCCGCCCTGCCCCACGCGGCCGCGCTGGCCGCCTGCGCGCTCGCCGCCTCCGCCGCCGCGGCGCGGACGTTCCGCTATCAGTAGCCGCCGCCGGGTCGGCGAGCGGAGCCTCCGTTCACGGTCGCGCTCATGGCCATCCAGGCTCGCTTCCGAGTCAAGTAGCTCTTTCAGTGCCGCGCACGGAACCCTGTGGAGCTTCTATCGACCGTCGACGCCGGCGCCTATCGAAACGCCGACGGGGAAGGGGAACCGCTTACTGGTCAGTCACTTACCTCGCGCTCGACGTCTCCCCGAGGTGTGGAGGCGAAACACCGACCCGCTTCCATGCCTGCTGACGGCGCGAGCGGTACGACGACCTGGAGCCCTCGGGCGGAAGACATGACGGACGGCCTGAACGACGCCCACCGGGAAGCGGTAATCGCCTCCATCGCCGTCAACCACCGCGTCGGCAGCGTTCGGGCCGCGGGCGTCGGAGCGAACTACGCGCGGGGAAGGAGTGGAGGCGGCGTTTGGTACGCGATCGCGGTCATGCATCGCCTTGACGCCATCTCGCTTCCAGGCGGGCCAGCACCAAGTGCTGGTGGTAGATGCACAGCAGCACGCGCGCCGTCCGTTTCGTCGGCGGCCCACCACCCACGTCCCCCGGTGCCGTTGACGTGCGCGCCACCCCCGCACCGCCCCGGCGTCGCAGTTCCTGCGCCGTCGGCCACCCGCCCATCCTTCCGCCCCCGTGCACGCCGGCCGTTCCGAGGTTGGCCCCGTTCTTGCTCCTGAAGCACTCCGTCGACCGGCTGCCGCAGCCGCCGCGCGCTCGCAACCCGCGAGACCGGCGGGCCGGCTGAGGCGGCCTGACGAGCGATGCGGGTCCCCGCCCGAGAGGGAACCCGGGACAGGGCTGGTTCCGAATGCACGACGACCAATACAAACGCCTCTTCGCCTTCCCCCGCCTCGTCGAAGACCTGCTCCGCGGCTTCGTCGGCGGCGACTGGCTCGACGACGTCGACTTCTCCACCCTCGACAAGCGCTCCGCCGAGTTCGTCAGCGACGAGGGGCGCGCACGCCGCGGCGACACCGTCTGGCGCGTCCGGCGCCGGGGCGCCTGGCTGCACGTGCTGGTGATGTTCGAGTTCGAGTCGCGGGACGACCCCGACATGGCCCTCCGCATCCTGGAGTACACCGCCCTGCTCTACCAGGAGCTGGCTCGCAACGGGGCGCTGGAGCCCGACGGCCACCGGCCCCCGGTGCTGCCGGTGGTGCTCTACAACGGGACGGCGCCGTGGCGGGCACCGCGCGAGGTGGGCGAGCTGATCGCGCCGGCCCCGCCGTCACTGGCCCGGTATCAGCCGGCGCAACGCTATGTCGTTGTTGACGAGCGGCGCGTACGGAGCGACGATGCCCCCGAGGGCAACCTGATGGCGGCGGTGGCGGCGCTGGAGCAGAGCCGGTCGATGGAGGACCTGCATCGGGTGGCGACGGCGCTCGAGCGCCGGCGGTGGGTGCCGGGCGAGGAACGCCTCGACCTGGTGTTCGCGAAATGGCTGGAGCGGTTGATGCGTCGCCTCGCGCCGCGCGACGCGCCGCCGACGATGGTCTCCACGGTGGAGGAGGCGAGGATGACGCTTGAAGAGCGGGTGAGCCAGTGGCCGCGGCAGTGGCGGCAGGAAGGACTGGAGCAAGGCATCGAGCAGGGCCGGGCCCTGCTGTGCCGTCTGGCGGCGCGCAAGTTCGACGCCGCCGCAGGCGAGGGGCTGGCGGCGGCGCTGACCGGCGTGGCCGACCCGGACCGCCTCGCGCAGGTCGGCGACTGGATCATCGAGTGCGAGACGGGGGCCGACCTGCTCGCCCGCGTCCGCGGCGACGGCCGGGCGGGCGGCTGAAGGGAACCGGTACACCGACCCTGGTCCGTCGGTGGCGGCGACGAAGCGGTCGAGCGCGCGCTGCCGCTTCCGGGCTACCGACCACTCCGGTAACGAAGGCGGTTTCCTGCGTCTGCAGGCCCCAGGCGCTCGACGACGGGACACGCACGCCGCCACGCCCGGCGCCCAGATATCGGGCACGCTCGACGGCACCACGCCGTCGTTCACGGCGGTGGTGGTCACGCCGCCTGGACAGCATCCGAAGTTCCCCTTGGACGGGTGCGACGAATCGCGCCCGCTCTCTCTACTCTACCCCCACGGCCGCACGACGAGCAGACGCGATCTGCCGCCGTCCCTGGAGTCGTTCGGCGATCACGCCGCACGTATAGGATTTGGGGACCCATGTCGACCACTGACGCCCATCGCGAAGACTCTCAGCCCATGAGCCCGGCCGGGCCGCCGCCCCGCGGGGCCGGCCCGCTCGTGGCCCGGGCTCGCCGGACGACCCGCGCCGGGTGGTTCCGGCACGGCGTCACCGCCGTCATCGTCGCCAACGCCGTGGTCATCGGCCTCGACACGTCGGTCGCCCTCGCCGCGCGCTTCGGCGGGGCGTTCGCGCTGGCCAGCCAGGCGTTCCTCGCCATCTTCGTCGTCGAGGCGCTAATCAAGATGGCGGCGGTGTGGCCGCGGCTCCGGGACTACTTCGCGGACGGCTGGAACCTCTTCGACTTCACGGTCATCGCGGTCAGCCTGCTGCCGGCCACCGGCGAGCTGGCGACCCTCGCCCGGCTCGCCCGCCTGTTCCGGGTGCTGCGGCTCGTGTCGGCGCTGCCCGAGCTGCGGCTCATCGTCGCGACCCTGATCCGCTCGGTGCCGGGGATGTTCAACGTGCTCGCGCTGATGTCCATCGTCTTCTACGTCTACGGCGTGGCCGGCTACCACCTGTTCCGCGACATCGACCCGACCCACTGGCGCACCCTCGGCATCTCGTTGCTGTCTCTCTTCCGCATCGTCACCCTCGAGGACTGGACCGACATCATGTACGCCGCCCTCGACCACCACTGGTGGGCGTGGGCGTACTTCGTGAGCTTCGTGGTGGTGGGGACGTTCGTGGTCATCAACCTGTTCATCGCGGTGGTGATCAACAGCCTCGACGAGGCGAAGCAGGACCGGCTGCGGGATCTCGCGGCGCCTCCGACCCACGGCGAGCTGCTGGCCGAGCTGTCGCGAACGCGGGACGCGCTGGCCCGCCTGCAGGAGCGGCTGGAGCGAGGGCCGCGCGGATAGGCGGACGGGCGCGGCGCGGCTCGCAAGCCGCAAGGTGCCCCCGGTCGTCATGCTCCGCTGTACAGGTGCCCCAGGGACCGGGCCGGCGAAGCCCAGCGTCTCGAGCCGGGAGTCGCTGCAGCCTGGATCGCAGCCAGCCGAACGCCGGCCTACAGCGCAGACGGTCGTCGCGCTCCGCCGTAAGGGCGCTCGCGGTACACGGGCCGGGCGAAGCCCGGCGTTTCGAGCCGGGAATCGTCTGCAGCCAGGATCGCGGCCGGCCGACACGCCCCAGCCTGCAGCGCAGACGCCTACTGCCGCGCCGGGTAGTCCCGGCTGAACCCATTGCGGCTGTTGGTCACGGTGAACGACCCGTCGCGCCGCGCCGAGATGTGAATCCAGTGCGCGTCGCCCATGTGGACGGTCCGGCCGTCGGGCATCTCGACGCCCTCGTCGAGGTTGGCGATGAACGCCTCGGGCGCGTTGCCGTCGCCGGCGGGGATGGAGTAGTGGTTCTGCCAGATGTCCGGCGGCGACGGCGCCGCCCGCAGGATCTCGAACGTCTGGGCGGCGCCCCCCTTGCGGGGGCCGTTGTTCATCACCGCGGCCCGCGGCGCGATGGCGTGGGCCAGGGCCTCCGAGCCGGAGGTCTCCGAGCCGTGGTGCGACACCAGGTAGAGATCGACGGTGCCGATGCGGTCTTCGGGGCACATCAGGTCGTGCTCGCGGTTCCAGTTCAGGTCGCCCATGATGACGGTGCGGAACCGGCCGAAGCCGACGAAGGTGCTGATCGACTGGTCGTCCTCCGCGTTGCCGTAGCGGCTCGTGATGTCCTCGCCGTGGAAGGTGAAGCCCTCGCAGAACGGGTTGGCGCCCCCCGCCCCCGGCAGCGGCACGTCGAGCACGTCGCCGGCCGAGGCGAGGATGCGGACGTCGAGCCCCTCTATCGGCACCCGGTCGCCCGGCGCGGCCACGACGTGCCGGGCGGTTTCACGCAGGTCCACGTACCGCGCGAAGGCGTCCAGTTGGCGCTCGCCCTCGTCGACGGTGGTCCCGTGGTCGATGAAGCTCCCGACGGGCAGCCGCTCCGCGAGCTGGTGGGCACCGCCCATGTGGTCGCCGTGGAAGTGGGTGACGATCAGGTGGTCGATCGCGTCGGCACCGGCATCCGCGGCGGCCGCGGCGATGCGGTTTGCGTCGCGACCGTCGAAGCCCGGCCACCCGGTGTCGAAGAGCATCGACTCGCCCGACGGGGCGACGAAGAGCGTCGCCTCGCCCCCCTCCACGTCGACGACGTAGATCTCCAGCGTGTCGTCCGCCCCGTCCTGGGCCGCCGCGGGGACCGCCGCGAGACCGAAACCGAGCACAAGGACCGAGAGGGTGCCTGCAAGTCGCATGGCGTCGCTCCTGCAATCGAGATCCGGGTTTTCGACATCGACGCCGACAACGTCGCCTGCGGCCACGCTCGGCGCCCAACCGATTCCGAGTTCCGTCTCGCCGCGACCGTATATTGCGTTGGTCCCCGCCGAACGGCCGTGCCGCTCGACCGCGACTTCCGGCGAAACGTCGCCGCCGCACCGAACCGGACGCGCTGACTCCAGCCGATTATCCCCCATCTCAGGCTGCGGGCCGGGCACGCGGCATATGGCAGAATGGAAGCCCAAGCGGTTCAACGAAGGTGACGATGCGTCTCACCCTCGCTCTCCTCGGCGCCCTGCTCGCACCGTCCCTCTCGTTCGCCCAGTCCAACACGGTTCGGGGGTGCGTCGTCGAGGGCCGGAGGGGGTGCTCCTGCGGGCGAGCGGGGGCGCCCGCCAGACCTTCGACAGCTACAACCTCGTGAACGAGGGCGAGCGTTTCCTGCTGGTGGGCGACAATGAGCTGCTGGAGGAGATCGCCCGCCGCGAGGGTCAGGAAATCCAGGTGACCGGCCGCATCAACCCGGACCTGCCCGGGGCGATCGCCGCGCCACCCATCTTTCGGCCACCGGGCGGCGGCAACTTCCCGGGCGCCGGAAGGCCGCCCCGGAGGCCGCCCCCCCCTCGGGGGCTGAGCCCGTTCAACCCTCCAGTGTCGGTCAGGCAGAGGGACTCGCGGCGCCCGACCACCGAGGACGTGATGCTGGTCGAGGAATACAGGGCGGTGCGACCCACGTGCCGCGACCCCGAGCTCCGTACGAGATGAGCCCGCTCCACCGCATCGACACCATGACCCGCGAACATCGCGCCCTGATCGCCAGGCGAACACGGCCTCGGACGGCGTCGGCCCGGAAGCTCGCTCCGACTGGATGGACGAGTGAAGGGACGTTCGAAGCTGACCCGGACACGGAACAGATGCTCCGCCGGGCAGTCGCCCAGTGCAACGAGGGCCGGACCACGCCGATGGCCAGCGTCCTTTCCGAGCTGCGCGACCGCGAGTAGGGTCGAGGGCCCCCTTCGTTCCGGGCGCATCGAGGCGGTCACCCGCGGTTGCAGGAAGCCTGCGGCAGAGCCGGAGCACAGCCTGCTAACGCCAGCGGCGCCCCGCAACGAAAAGGACCGCATCCACCAGGCTACGCCACACGAACAGGACGCTCGTCGAGGCCAGGAACAGGATGGAGGTGGTGAGAGCGTCGACGGTGACGAGCCAGCGGCTGAACCCGGACCAGAGCGGGACCACCGACAGCGCCCCGATGACGAATCCCGCCCACTCGACACGAGTCAGGACCAGCGGCGCGGGGTCCGCCGCGGCGCCCAGCCCGAACATCGCCGCGAACATGACGCCGGCGTCGGGCAGCGTCTCGGCCCGGAACACGACCCACAGGCACAGCACCGCCAGCAGCACGTAGCCGTGCCGCAACGGGCGCGGCCAGCGGGCGAGCCAGGCGGCGAGGCCGGCATGCTCGAGCGCCACCAACCCGCCGTGCAGCAGCGCCCACGTCACGACGGTCCATCCCGGACCGTGCCAGAGGCCGACCCCCAGGAACAGCAGCAGGATGCGCCCGGCGCGGGCGAGCGGCCGGCCGCCGGAGGGGTCGAGCGACAGGCCGGGATAGTCGCGGAACCAGTCGAAGAGGGTGACGAACCAGCGGCGCCAGAACGCCGTCACCGAGTCGGCCCCGTACGGCCAGCGGAAGTTCTCGGCGAGCCGGAACCCGAACATGCGCGCGAAGCCGACGGCCATGTCGGCGTAGCCGGACAGGCTGAAGTAGACCTGCAGCCCGAAGCACGCCGCGCCGAGCCACGCCTGGGCGGCGCCGAGCGCGCCGGCCGGCAGGGCGAACGCGGCGCCCGCCGGGCCCGCCAGGGCGGC
>JAJEFC010000110.1 GCA_022820675.1 Vicinamibacteria bacterium
TTGAGCGAGAGGTCGGCTTCCGGGAATTCGGCGAAGGGGCGGCGCCGGCGGGAAGGGGGGCGGGTGGGGCGGCGGCTGCGCCGCCCTGGACAGTCCGCGCTGCAGTCGCGTTACAGTAGAGCCATGGCACGATCCCTGGTCATCGTCGAGTCGCCGGCCAAGGCCCGCACCATCAACCGCTATCTGGGCCCCGAGTACCTCGTCAAGTCGAGCGTGGGGCACATCAGGGACCTCCCCGTCGGCGGCAAGGGCGGCGCCCGCGAGCGGCGACCCGCGCCGGGCGGGCGGAAGCCGGGGACGCGGACGAGCCCGGCCGAGCGCGAGCGGCAGGCGCGGCGCCAGCTCGTCCGCCGGATGGGCGTCGATCCGGACCACGGTTGGCGCGCCACCTACGAGGTGCTGCCGGGCAAGGAGAAGGTCGTCGGCGAGCTCAAGCGGCTGGCCGGCAAGACCGCCCCCGTCTATCTCGCCACCGACCTCGACCGGGAGGGCGAGGCGATCGCCTGGCACCTCCAGCAGGAGATGGGCGGCGACCCCGCCCGCTTCCGCCGGGTGGTGTTCAACGAGATCACCCGCAACGCCATCCGCGAAGCGTTCGAGCACCCCAAGGCCATCGACGAGAACCGGGTGAACGCGCAGCAGGCGCGGCGCTTCCTCGACCGCGTGGTCGGCTTCGAGGTCTCCCCCCTGCTATGGGCCAAGGTCGCCCGCGGCCTGTCGGCGGGCCGGGTGCAGTCGGTGGCGGTCCGGCTCGTGGTCGAGCGCGAGCGGGAGATCCGCGCCTTCGAGCCGGAGGAGTACTGGGAGGTCTTCGCCGACCTGACGCGCGCCGGCGGCCGCGACCGCTGCCGCTTCCAGGTCGTCAAGGCCGACGGCGGCGCCTTCCGGCCCCGCAACGAGCGGGAGACGGACGACGCCCTCGCGCGCCTCCGCGGGGTCGCGTTCACCGTCGCGGGGGTCGAGAACAAGCCGACGTCGGCCCGGCCGGGGGCGCCGTTCATCACCTCGACCCTGCAGCAGGCCGCCTCGGCCCGCCTCGGGTTCGGGGTGCGGAAGACGATGACCCTGGCCCAGCGGCTGTACGAAGCGGGCCACATCACCTACATGCGCACCGACGCGACGACCCTGTCCCGCGAGGCGGTGACCGGCGTGCGCGAGTACATCGGCGCCGCCTACGGGTCGGAGTATCTGCCGCCGCGGCCCAACGTGTACGCCAGCAAGGCGGGGGCCCAGGAGGCGCACGAGGCGATCCGGCCCACCGACGTCGCGGCGCCGCCGGAGGCGTTGTCCGGTCCCGACGCCGACGGCCGCCGTCTCTACGACCTGATCCGGCGCCAGTTCATCGCCTGCCAGATGCCCCCGGCCCGGTACCTGAGCACCACGGTGACGGTCGAGGCGGGCCCGTTCGAGCTGCGGGTCCGCGGCCGGGTGCTCCGGTTCGACGGCTACACGAGGGTCCTGCCCCCGGCGTCCCGCAAGGGCGACCTCGCCGAGGTGCCCGGCTACGAGACGGGCGAGCGGCTCGACTGCACGAAGCTGGAGCCCGCGCAGCACTTCACCAAGCCGCCGCCGCGGTACAGCGAGGCCAGCCTCGTCCGCGAGCTGGAGAAGCGCGGCATCGGGCGGCCGTCGACCTACGCCTCGATCATCTCCACCATCCAGGAACGCGGCTACGTGTCGCTGAAGAAGCGCCGCTTCTACGCGGAGAAGATCGGCGAGCTCGTGACCGACCGCCTCGTCGAGAGCTTCGCCGACCTCCTCGACTACTCGTTCACCGCGGGCATGGAGCAGGACCTCGACCAGATCGCGTCCGGCGACCGCGAGTGGCTCAAGGTGCTCGACACGTTCTACCGCGATTTCTCCGGCAAGCTCGAGGCGGCGGCCCGGCCGGACGGCATGCGGAAGAACACACCGACGGAGACGGCGATTCCCTGCCCCGCCTGCGGCCGGAAGATGCAGATCCGCTCGGCCGGCACCGGCGTGTTCCTGGGTTGCTCGGGATACGGGCTGCCGCCGAAGGAGCGCTGCAAGGAGACCATGGACCTCACCCCGGCCGACGAGGCGGCCGACGCGGAGCGCGACGACGAGGGCGAGAGCCGGCTGTTGCGGGCCAAGCACCGCTGTCCGACGTGCGGCACGGCCATGGACAGCTACGTCGTCGACGCCCGCCGGAAGCTGCACGTCTGCGGCAAGAACCCGTACTGCGCGGGGCACGAGATCGAGGAGGGGACGTTCGCCACCGGCGCGGCGCCCGAGCGGGCCATCGCGTGCGACCGGTGCGGCTCCGACATGCCCTTGCGGTCGGGACGGTTCGGCAAGTTCTTCGGGTGCTCGAACCCCGAGTGCAAGAACACGCGCAAGCTGCTCCGGAACGGCGAGCCCGCGCCGCCCAAGGCCGACCCGGTGCCGATGCCCGAGCTGCGGTGCGAGACGGTGGACGACCACTACGTGCTGCGCGACGGGGCGGCCGGTCTGTTCCTCGCCGCGAGCGGCTTCCCCCGGCACCGCGAGACGCGCGCCCCGAAGGTGTCGGAGCTGAAGCCGCACGCCGACGAGCTCGATCCCAAGTTCCGCTACCTGCTCGACGCGCCCGTCGAGGACCCGGAGGGGCGGCCCGCCGTCATCCGGTTCTCGCGGAAGGCGGGCGCGCAGTACGTGACCTCGGAGGAGGGGGGACGGCCCACCCGGTGGCGCGCCGTCTACCGCGACGGCCGCTGGGTCGAGGAGGAGCCGACGGCCAAGCCGGCCGCCAAGGGCCGCCCGAAGCGGCCGGGCGGCGGCACGCGCCGGCGGGTGGCCTAGCCGGTGGTCCGTCACACCATGTCTTCAGACACGGACATGGGTTACCGCCGATGCCGTGGTTCGGAGCTCCCACGACGGCAACATGAGCGAGAAAACGTACCGATGGGTGTCGGTACTCTCGATGGCCGGAACCCTGAGCGGTATCTGGTGGACGCGGCATGACGTGGCGGTCTTGTCAGGGCACGTGAACGAGCTGTCCGAAGGCCATCGAGAGCTCGTTTCGGCATTGGTGCGTCCGGTCCGGTAGGGAGGTCGGGGGACCGCCCCGGACGGAATCGACCGGATTCCTGGAGTCGCGCTTGATCCACATCATCGGGGGCGGGCTCGCAGGCAGCGAGGCGGCGTGGCAGGCGTCACGGCAGGGCGTCCCCGTCACCCTCCACGAGATGCGGCCGGTGCGGCCGACCGCCGTCCATCAGACCGATCGGCTCGCCGAGCTCGTCTGCAGCAACTCGTTCCGCGCCGACCAGATCGAGAACGCGGTCGGGCTGCTGAAGGAGGAGATGCGGCGGCTCGGCTCGCTGGTGATGCGGGTGGCCGACGAGACCCGGGTGCCCGCGGGCGGGGCCCTCGCCGTGGACCGGGCGCGGTTCGCGCAGGGGATCACCGCCGCGCTCGAGCGGGAGCCGCTGGTGACCATCCGGCGCGAGGAGGTTCGGGACCTCTCCCATGCGGGCGACCCCCGCGAGCCGGTCATCGTGGCCACCGGCCCGCTGACCTCGCCGGACCTGTCCGCCGCGGTCGCCGCCCTCGTGGGCCGGGGCCATCTCTATTTCTACGACGCGATCAGCCCGATAGTCCTGGCCGAGTCGATCGATCGGACCATCG
>JAJEFC010000439.1 GCA_022820675.1 Vicinamibacteria bacterium
GAACGCCGTCCGCGCCCCCGCTCCGCCGTCCGCGCTTCTCCGCTCCGGCCCTCGGGCGCCGCGGCGGCCCGGTCACCGCGCCGTCCGCGGCCGGCGGGGCGGTTGCGGTCGGCCGCCCGGACCACTATTCTTCGGGACCGATGAGCACACGTTCGACGGCGGGTCTCGACGAGGTGGTGGCGGCGACGTCGCGCATCTGCCACATCGACGGGCGGCGCGGCGTGCTCGCGTACCGCGGGCACGACATCCACGACCTGGCGCGGCACGCCACCTTCGAGGAGGTCTGCCACCTGCTGTGGCGCGGCCGGCTGCCGACGCGGCCCGAGCTCGGCGACCTGCAGACCGAGCTGGCCCGCTACCGCGCCCTCCCGGAGCCCGTCGTCCGGCTGCTGCGGTCGCTGCCGCCCGGCGACCTCATGGACGCGGTGCGCACCGGGGTGTCGGTCCTCGCCCACCACGATCCCGACGCGGGCGACGACTCGGCCGCCGCCTCGCGGCGCAAGGCGGTGCGGCTGACCGCGCAGACCGGCACCCTGGTGGCGACCCTGGGCCGGCTCGCCGCGGGGGGCGCGCCGCTCGCCCCCGACCCGGTGCCGGGCCACGCCGCCAACTTCCTCTACCTGCTGACCGGAGAGCGCCCGAACGCCCTCGCCGCCCGCGCCTTCGACGTGGGGCTCATCCTCCACGCCGACCACGAGCTGAACGCGTCGACGTTCGCGGCGCGGGTGGCGGCGGCCACCCTCACCGACCTCCACTCCGCCGTGGTGGCGGGGGTCGCGGCGCTGAAGGGTCCCCTGCACGGCGGGGCCAACGCCGCCGTCATGCGGATGCTGCTCGCCATCGGCGACGACGCGGACGACCGGCGGGTCGAGGACGCGGTCCGCGGCATGCTCGCCGGCAAGCGCCGGGTGCCCGGCTTCGGCCACCGGGTCTACCGCACCGAGGACCCCCGCGCCACCCACCTGCGCCGGCTGTCGCGAGACCTCGGCGAGCAGGCGGGCCGGCCCCGCTGGTTCGCGATGTCCGAGGTCATCGAGAGGGTGATGAAGCAAGAGACGGGGATAGACGCCAACGTCGACTTCTACTCCGCATCGACCTACCACGTGCTCGGCATCCCCGCCGAGCTGTTCACGCCCATCTTCGTCGCGAGCCGGGTGGCGGGCTGGACCGCCCACGTCCTCGAGCAGTACGAGAACAACCGGCTCATCCGGCCCCGCGCGGAGTACGTGGGGCCCGAGCACCCTCAGCCGTTCGTGCCGCTGGCCGACCGGCGGGCCGTCGATCCGTAGCATCGCGGGGGCGCCGCGGGTCGCGCCGCGCTTGCCGCCCCGCGCCGGATATAATGACGGTCCGTCCATGGACCAGCGCCGCATCCGCAATTTCTCCATCATTGCGCACATCGATCACGGCAAGTCGACGCTCGCGGACCGGTTCCTCGAGCTCACCGGCGCCCTGCGCCCGCGCGAGATGGAGGCCCAGGTGCTCGACTCGATGGACCTCGAGCGCGAGCGCGGCATCACCATCAAGGCCCACTCGGTCCGGCTGAGCTACACGCCCGACGGGGGGGAGCCGCACGTCCTCAACCTCATCGACACGCCGGGGCACGTCGACTTCTCGTACGAGGTGACGCGGGCCCTGACCGCGTGCGAGGGGGCGGTGCTGCTCGTCGACGCCTCCCAGGGGGTCGAGGCCCAGACCGTCGCCAACGCCTATCTCGCCGTCGACCAGGACCTCGAGATCGTGCCGGTGGTGAACAAGATAGACCTGCCGGGGGCGCAGCCCGAGGAGACGACGCGGCAGATCGAGGACATCGTCGGCCTCGACGCCGCCGACGCCATCCTCGCCAGCGCCAAGGAGGGCGCGGGGGCCCGGGCCGTGCTCGACGCGGTGGTGGCCCGCGTGCCGCCGCCGGGCGGGGACCCGGACGCCCCCCTCAAGGCGCTCATCTTCGATTCCTGGTACGACGCCTACCGCGGGGTCGTCGTGCTGATCCGCATGGTCGACGGGGTGATCCGGCCCAGGACGAAGGTCCGCCTGATGGCGCGGGGGCAGGGCTACGAGGTCGAGCAGGTCGGGGTGTTCTCGCCCAAGCCCGAGGTCGTCCCTCAGCTCGGGGCCGGGGAGGTCGGCTTCGTCATCGCGGGCATCAAGACGGTCGGCGACGCCCAGATCGGCGACACCCTGACCGAGGCGGCGCGCCCCGCCGCCGAGCCCTGCGCCGGCTTCACCGAGATGAAGCCGATGGTGTTCGCGGGGCTCTACCCCGTCGAGGGGCACCAGTACGCCGACCTGCGCGAGGCCCTCGAGAAGCTGCGCCTGAACGACGCCTCGTTCTTCTTCGAGCCCGAGACCTCGAACGCGCTCGGCTTCGGGTTCCGCTGCGGCTTCCTCGGCCTGCTGCACCTCGAGATCATCCAGGAGCGGCTGGAGCGCGAGTTCGACATGGACCTGGTGACCACCGCCCCCGGGGTCCTCTACCGGGTCACCACCACCGCCGGCGAGACGCTCGAGGTCGACAGCCCCGCCAAGCTGCCCGACCCCGGGAACATCGCGGCCCTCGAGGAGCCCGTCATCACCGCGATGATCCTGACCCCTTCGGATCACGTCGGGGGCATCCTGCAGCTCTGCCAGGAGAAGCGCGGAGTGCAGAAGGGGCTCGAGTACATCGCCTCGAACCGGGTCATGATCACCTACGAGCTGCCGTTCAACGAGGTCGTGCTCGACTTCTACGACCGGCTGAAGACCCTGTCGCGGGGCTACGCGTCGCTCGACTACCACGTCACCGGCTACTGGACGTCGCCCCTCGTCAAGCTCGACCTCATGGTGAACGGCGACCCCGTCGACGCCCTGTCGGTCATCGTGCACAAGGAGTCGGCGTACGCCCGGGGCCGGGCCCTCGCCGTCAAGCTGCGCAAGCTCATCCCGCGGCAGATGTTCGAGGTGGCGATACAGGCGACGGTCGGGGGGCGTATCATTGCCCGAGAGTCCGTCAAGGCGCTCCGCAAGAACGTGCTGGCGAAGTGCTACGGCGGCGACATCACGCGGAAGCGCAAGCTCCTCGAGAAGCAGAAGGAAGGCAAGCGCCGCATGAAGCGGGTGGGCCGGGTGGAGATTCCGCAGGAGGCGTTCCTCGCGGTGCTGACGGTGGACACGGAGTAGGGCGTTCGCGCCGGGGAACGGCGCGGGCTTCCGGGGGGTGGGTCGGGCGCCGGGCGGAGCCGCCGGCGACGCCTCGGGGGGCTGGCCGCGGGCCGCCGAAACGGGGCGGACGGTCGGGGCGTTGCCGTCGCGGTCGGCGGGCCGCCGCACGGCGATGACAGGACGGGGACGGCAGCATGTCTGGAGACACGTTCAGGAAGTCGACCGCGCGCGAGTACTTCGAGTCGATCGTCATCGCCGTCATCCTCGCCCTGTTCGTGCGCACGTGGGTCGTGCAGGCCTTCAAGATCCCCACCGGGTCGATGGAGGAGAACCTGCTCATCGGCGACCATCTCCTGGTGAACAAGTTCGTCTACGCGCCGTCCGCGACCGGGCTCGAGCGGGCGCTCCTGCCCATGGGCGACGTCGAGCGCGGCGACGTCCTCGTCTTCAAGTACCCCGAGGAACCCGAGCGCGACTTCATCAAGCGGGTCGTCGGCCTCCCCGGCGAGACCATCGAAGGGCGGCAGGGGCGGGTGTTCATCGACGGCGAGGCCATCGACGAGCCCTGGCTCGACCTCATGCGCCCCGACGGCCGGCTGCCGCTCGACATCCGGGGCACGTTCGGGCCCACCGCCGTCCCCGACGGCCACCTGTTCATGATGGGCGACAACCGCGGCGACTCCGAGGACAGCCGCTACTGGGGGCCGCTGCCGGCGGAGTACGTCAAGGGCCGGGCGTTCATGCTCTACTGGTCGTACGAGTCCGGGGCCGACTTCTACGCCGAGACCGGCGTCGGCGCCACCCTGCGCCGCCTCGGCTCGGGCGCCGCCAACTTCTTCACCCGCACCCGCTGGGACCGTCTGTTCATGGCGGTGCCGTAGGCGTTCCGCGCCACCCGCGGGCCCCTCCGCAATCGCGGGAGCGACGGCCGGCTGCGGCGCCCGGCCCTCAGTCGCTGTTGCCGGATGTGGGTCGGAACAGGGCGCCTTCGAGATGGGCGACCCTCTCGGCGAGGCCGGCGACCCGTTCCGCGAGGTTGCTGAAGTCGCGGCGCAGATCCCGGATCTCCTGGCGTATGTCGCGCAGGTCGGAGCGGAGCCAAGCGGCGAGGGCGACGATGAGGGCAGGCGTCAGCCACGGAATGAACGCTTCCATTGTTCCGATTGTAGCAAACGTTATCCGCCCGCGGTCCCCGCCGTCACGCGCCGCCGGGGCGAGTGCGCCGGCCGAAGATGGCGGTGCCGACCCGAATCATGGTGGCGCCCTCCTCGATCGCGGTCTCGAAGTCGTGGCTCATGCCCATCGAGAGCTCGTCGAGGCGGACCGATTCGGGCGCGCCGGCCTGCAGCTCGTCGCGGAGCGCGCGCAGGCGGCCGAACCACGGCCGCGCCGCTTCCGGGTCGTCCGACCAGGGCGGCAGGATCATGAGCCCGCGCAGGCGGACCGCCCGGCACTCGGCCGCGGCCTCGACGATGCGGCGCGCCTCGTCCTCCCGCGCCCCGTGCCTGGTCGCCTCCCCGGCGAGATCGACCTGAACGAGGAGCTGCGGCGACCGCCCGGCTTCGGCCGCGGCGCGGTCGAGCCGCCCGAGGAGGGCGGGGCTGTCCACCGAGTGGATCCAGTCGAACGCGACGGCCTTGCGCGCCTTGTTCGACTGCAGGTGCCCGACGAGGTGCCAGCGGAGGGGCAGGGCCGGGGTCGCGGCCTGCTTGTCGAGGGCTTCCTGGACACGGTTCTCGCCCAGGTCGCGCAACCCGGCCGCGGCCGCGGCCTCGACGTGGGCGACCCCGAACGTCTTCGAGACGGCGACGAGGCGGATCTCGTCGGGGCTGCGTCCGGCCGCGTCGGCGGCGCGGTCGAGCCGGGCGCGGACGGCGGCGAGGTTGGCCGAGACGGCGGCTTCGAGTTCCATCAGCTCCGGAGGGCGCGCAGCCGCTCCCGGGCCGCCGCCGCGTGCTCGCCGCCGGGGGCGGCGCCGACG
>JAJEFC010000202.1 GCA_022820675.1 Vicinamibacteria bacterium
ACCTCGACGACCAGCGTGTCGCCCTCCCACCGGCCGCGCGAGTCGCCGTTGTACATCCTGATGCCGCCGCCCACGTGCGGACGGCCGTCGAGCGGGATGATCCGGTAGGCGTGGGCCCATTCGTACTGAATCACCACGTAGCCGTCGTTCTGGCGGATCTCCAGGTCGCCGCGGTAGTTGCTGCGCGGCGCGCCGAGGAGCAGGCACCGGTCCTCGGGATCGATGTGGGCCAGCTCGGTGGGCGTCTCCATGTCGTAGAGCATCTCGGTGCGGCGCTCCGCCGCCCACGCCTGATAGGGGATGCGCCCGTCGGGCGGATCGACGATCAACTGGAAGGGCAGACCGAGGCGCTCGGGGCCGCGGCTCTGCATGCGCGCGTGGATGGGATCGCAGCATCCGTCCTCGATGCTGTGCGAGGCGTTGGCCGGGCCCCCGTCCCAGTACCCCTGCAAGTCGGGACGGCCGTCGGCGGTGCGCCGCGGCGACCATGCCGACGCCCCCTCCTGGACCGCCTCGCCCCCGGACGCGGCTTCCGCCCCGGCGCCCGCCGCGGACGCCGACTGCCCGAGGGCGGGGGACGGCAGCAGGCCGCCCGCGATCAGGCCCGCGGCAGCCACGACACTCCAGACCGTGTATCTGCTCTTCATCGTCGGCGCCTCTCCCCGGATCCCTCCCGGAACTCACGACAGTGATCGACACGAGGTCGGCCAACTACGCGCTGGTTACCCTCGAGCAGCATCGCGCCTCTGCGATGCGAAGCGGGGTGCACGGCTGCCCCCCGGGCCTCACTGCGGCCGCGCCCCGACCGCCAGGTCCTCCTCCGCGTAGGCGTAGCACTCGTACTCGAGAAGCTGGACGTCGGCCTCCTGCCGCCGGTAGAGCGGCATGCGGATGGTCCACGGCCGCGTGAACACCTCCGGGTCCTCGATGGTGGCCTCGTACAGCAGGTGGTCGGGACCGGTCGGGGTGTAGCGCTCCACCACGTGCAGGGCCGAGCTGTGGAAGTTGCCGGCCCGGTCGAACCACGTCTCGTCGTTGAAGTGGATCACGTCGACCACCAGCGTGTCGCCCTCCCAGCGGCCCCGCGAGTCGCCCATCCAGAAGTCGATGTGCCCCTCGGGGTGCGGCGTCCCGTCCATGTACACCGTCCGGGTGGCGTGGACGTACTCGTAGAGGATGAGCACCCGGTCGGAGAACTGCAGGATCTGAAACGGGTAGGGCATGTAGGTGATGCGCGGCACCCCCGGCATCGTGCACCGGGTCTCGGGGTCGGCCGTCGCGCGGTTCTCGAAGTTCCGCTGCTTCTGCTCCAGGGCCCACGGCTGATACGGGATCTCGCCGCCCACGACGACGCCCTGGCCGGCCGGGACGCCCAAGCTGCCCGAATGGTCCTCAAGGTCCCACGCGGCGGTGTTCAACGCCTGCCAGATTCCCTGCAGGTCGGGGTGGCCATCGCTGGTCCGCGGCGGGACGTAGGCCTCGGCCCCGGGCTCCGCCGGCTGGGCCTGGCCGGCGCCCGCCGTCAGAACGAGCAGGCTCAGCACCAGAAGCGACTCACCGCACCCTCGCACGAAACGGCCGACAGTAGTCATCAGCAACTCCGCCCCGACTGCCCGGCGCGCTTCGGACACGCCGCCTGTATTCCGCAGACTCCCGCGCCGGGGCCGCGAGAGGGCGGCTACGCGCAAGACGCGAGGGCCGGCGCACGCGTCGGCACGGTGCCCGTCACCTGCGTTCCCGGCCCCATGCGCTGCCGACGGGGGCCCTCGCCATCTCTGCGTCTGCGCGATACTTGCGCGCTTGCGCGCGGCAGGGGCTCCCGCCCCCCCGTCGTCGCCTGACGGATCCGCTGGGCGCCCACCGACCCTCCTGGAGTCCTTGCCGCGCTACGGCGCAGACTCCTCGCCCATAATCGCCGCCTGCGGCTCCGCTGAGCGCCCACCGACCCTCCTGGAGTCCGCGCCGCGCCACGGCGCAGACTCCTCGCCCATAATCGCCGCGTGCGGCTCCGATTGCCGCTCCAGCCAACCCTGCCAGGAGTCTGCACCCGTTCCGCGGCGCAGACTCTACCTCCGGTTCGGCTCCGGCGCGCCCGTTCCCGACGAACCCGCGAACAGGTTGCGGCCGTCGGGGAACATGATGGTGATGCCGTTGGCCGTGGGCGTCGCGTCCTTGGCCTTGTAGCCTTCGACCACGATCTCCAGGCCCGGCGGGAAGTCGCTCCGCCGCAGGCCGCGCCGCAGCAGCGCGGTCGGATTGCCCAGCTCGACCGCCCAGTTCACCACCTCTCCGTCGGCGCCGGCGACGTCCATGTGGATCCACCCGTGCGGGTTCACCCACTCCAGCTCGGTCAGCGTGCCCTTCAGCGTGACCGGCTGGTCGATGTCGAACTCGGCCGAGAACGAGTGGTGCGCCGACACCCCCGCTCCCGCCAGGAGCACCCCGAGAGCCGCGACGCCGACAGACAGCATCCTCATGCCAGACCTCCTGCCGTCCCGAACGAACCATGCGTGTAGTCCGCAGGGTACACCCGCGCCGGCCCAGACGCAATCCGGTCGACCCCGCCGGCGGGGCCGGCGGCCGCCCGGAAGACGTCCGGCAACCCGATAACCCATGGCAGGGGTCCGTCCGAGGTCCGCCCCGCCGCGGGCGGACGGACCTGCCAACCGCGGGGCCGCCGCAGAGACGGGCGGCGAACGGCCGGCCACGAACAAACCCGGCACGGCTGGCGTATCCCTCTCACACGCGACCGACCGGCCCCGACGCGCGACGCCGATCCGCGCCGGGCCGGCCCGCCGGAAACCGCCGCAGCAGGGAGACCCGCGAATGCCCAGCCTGATGCCGAGGCGCGACCACTTCGCCGCCACCGTCGGCCCGTTCTTCTTCATCGTCCAGCAGCAGACCGTCTCCGTCGTGCAGCGGCTCGGCAAGTTCGACCGCCTCGCCGAGGCGGGCCTCCACGTCAGGATCCCGTTCATCGAGAAGGTCGCCGGCACCGTCAACCTGCGGGTGCAGCAGCTCGACGTCGAGGTCGAGACGAAGACCCGCGACAACGTCTTCGTACGCGTCATCGTCTCCGTGCAGTACTACGTGCTCGCCGACAAGGTGTACGACGCGTTCTACAAGCTCGACGACCCCGTCAACCAGATCAAGGCGTTCGTCTTCGACGTCGTGCGGGCGCGGGTGCCCAAGATCAAGCTCGACGACGTCTTCGAGAAGAAGGACGAAATCGCCGGCGCCGTCAAGGCCGAGCTGTCGCAGGTGATGGACGACTTCGGCTACGGCATCGTCAAGACCCTGGTCACCGACATCGACCCCGACGCCAAGGTCAAGGAGGCCATGAACGAGATCAACGCCGCCCAGCGCATGCGCGCGGCGGCCACCGAGAAGGGCGAGGCCGAGAAGATCATGCAGGTGAAGGCGGCCGAGGCCGACGCCGAGGCCAAGGCCCTGTCGGGAAAGGGCGTCGCCGATCAGCGCCAGGCCATCGTCGAGGGGCTGCGCGAGTCGGTGGACGAGTTCCAGCGGACCGTCCCCGGCACGTCGGCGCAGGACGTCATGAACCTGATCCTGATGACGCAGTACTTCGACATGCTCAAGGACATCGGCCAGTCGTCGAAGGCCAACACCATCCTGCTGCCCCACTCGCCGGGCCACGTGGGGGACATCTCCTCGCAGTTGCGCGACGCCATCATCACGGGGAACGAGGCGGCCTCCCGCAGATAGATGCCGGCGGCAGCGTGCGGGGTCCATCCCGAGGTCCATCCCCGTGCGCGGGAAATCCACGGTGGGCATCCAGGCCGCGTGCACCGCCCCGGGTCCATCCCGGGGTCCATCCCCGCGTGTGCGGGGAATCCCCTCACGACGCACCCCGGCCGGAGGCGTCCACGGTACATCCCCGCGTGTGCGGGGAATCCGTCGCCGCGGCGGCTCCGAAGACAACCATCCTCGTGAGGCGCGCTCGATGCCCGCCCAGGGCGCGGTCACGAGATCGCGCCGGCGCTCTCCCGCGAATCGATGCGGAAGGTCACCCGAACGAACCTGTTCCGTTCATCGTTGAGCAGGTCCGGCTCCGTGCCGTTGAACGCCTGCATCTCCCGCCGCATGATCAGCCACCCCCGGCCGCGGTTCTCCATGAAGCCCATGCCGGCCATGAAGTGCGCCAGGGACTCGTTCCTCGATCGGGGGTTGGCGCCCGCCCGGACGCGCTCGACCGTCATGTGGTTCGGCAGCGCCCCCGGGCTGGTCACGTCCACCCGGCGGTCGAACACTTCCAGCAGCACCTTCGAGCCGGTGATGGCGTAGTCGCGGTGGGTCACCGCGTTGGCCAGGGCCTCCCGGATGGCCCGGCGGGGCAGCAGGTACCGATCGCGGCGCACCAGACCCTCGTAGGTCTCGAAACGGCCGAGACCGAGAAACCAGCCCGTCGCCCGCTCGACCTGTTCGTCCAGCCGCCCCGCCGCGTTCGCCACCTGCAGCACCTCGCCGGCCCGGTCGTCCCCCGCGTAGGCGACGCACTCGATGCGGAAGTCCCGGGTTCGGGTGTAGCGCTGCGGATCCCGCCCGAAGGCGAGCACCCCGTAGAGGGTCGCCCGCAGCTCGCCCCCGATCTCCACGAGGACGTCCCGGTTGCGCAGGTCGTCCACGCCGTCGGGCTGCGGATCTTCCGCCGTATCGAAGCCCAGGCGCTTCAGGTACGAGCGGAACGCGTCGAGATCGATGTGTCCCGGCGTTGCGTCGAGCACCGCACGCTCTTCGCCGACGGCGGACAGGTCACCGAGCCCCCGCTTGAACTCCGTATGCCGATCTTCGCCGGCCTCGATCCGCCCGCGAACGTCCCGCCACTCCATGCCGTGATTCTCCCGACGGTCTCTCCCGCTCGCATGAGCACGAGTCCGCCGCCGGCGCCTGAACGCATCCAAGCCGCAGGCGATGCCACCGAGGGTCGCGCCGCACCGTTGACGCCGCAACGGCAGCCGCGACTCGTTCATGCTACAGGAACACGGGTCACGAGGCCGTGACCAGCGGCGTCCCGCTCCCGCCGCGGGCGTTGGTACAATGGGTAGCCGATGGCCGGAGCGACAGGCTCGGCACGTCGTCGCAACGTCAATCGGCGCTCGCTGCATCGGCCCCGCCGTCGTCACCGGATCACTCGGCGCACTGGCCCACCGTGCCGGCATGGTCGGCCGCACGACCTCAGGAGCACCCTCATGTCCCGTGTACAGCTCGCCATCAACGTGACCGACCTCGACAAGGCGATAGCCTTCTACTCCCGGCTGTTCGACACGCCGCCCGCGAAGGTGAAGCCCGGCTACGCGAACTTCGCCATCGCCGATCCGCCGCTGAAGCTGGTTCTCTTCGAGGGTCCGGAGGGCGCGACCCTCAACCACCTGGGCGTCGAGGTCGAGACGGCGGAGGAGGTCGCGTCGGCGGAACGGCGCCTGAGCGGGGCCGGGCTCGAGACGACCGGCGTCGAGGACACCGTCTGCTGCTACGCCGAGAAGACGGAGACCTGGCTCGCCGATCCCGACGGCGCCCGCTGGGAGTGGTACGTCAAGTCGGGAGACGCCGGCCAGCTCGACAAGAGGGTCGTCGGCGCCAATCCGTCCCGCGCCGCCATCGACGACGGGTCCGCGACCTGCTGCCCGTGAGCTGCGCGCCGGCGCGAGCCCCGCGACGACTCGACGGTATCCGGGTCGGGCTCGATGGGCCGACGGCGGCGGACGTAGTATCCTGCTGGTACTGGCTCGCGGCCCCCGGAGGGACTGCCTCGCGGCCCCCGGAGGGGCTGCCTCGCGGCGCCGGGGGGTCGACGGTTCCGCCGCAGATCCGGTCGAGGACAGAGACATGGCTTCAACCAAGACGACCACGATGAGATACCTGCTGTCTTTGGCAGCCGCGGCGGCCATCCTTGGAACCGTCGGCACGCCGGCGGCCCTGGCCCAGCTCAACCAGAGCCGGTGCGCCGACTGCCACTTCGCCAACCCCTACACCGAGCCGGCGCAGAGCCACCTGCACGAGTGGAGCCTGTCGCCCCACCGCCGGGCCAACGTGGGATGCGACCGCTGTCACGGCGGCAACCCCGACACGTTCGAGTCGCTGCAGGCGCACCAGGGCATACTGGGCAGCCAGAACCCGTCGAGCCCCGTCCACCGCACGCGGCTGCCGTCGACGTGCGGCGCCTGTCACATCGGCCCCTACGCCAACTTCCAGTCGAGCCGTCACTACGAGCTGCTCGCCCAGGGCGACCGCCGCGGTCCGACCTGCTCGACCTGCCACGGCAGCGTCACCGGGCGGCTGCTGTCGCCCGACGGGCTCGAGCGACGGTGCGCGGCGTGCCACGGCCCCGACGGCATCGAGCCCCGTCCCGGGCGCGCGGCCGACGCGCGGCTCCTGCTCGAGGGCATCGGCGAGGTGCGGGAGTCGCTCGACGCGGCCCGGCACCTGATCGACCGGGTGCGCGACGGCGAGCGCCGGCGCGCCCTCGAGGCGGCGTACCAGCAGACCGAGGTGCCGCTGATAGAGGCGCGGCAGGCCGGCCACCGCTTCGTCTTCGACCAGCTCGAGGAGCGGCTGGCCACGGCGCGGGAACGCGTGGCCGCCCTGCTGACCGAGCTCGTCAATCCCTCGCGGTGACGAGCCGGGTGATGCCGACCCGCGGCGCCGAGAGCGACAGGCCCGTGGAAGACCGGCGACCGCGTCGCGGTCATTGCTTTCGGGAGTGACGCTGTCGCTGTGGAGCTGCCCGGCCTGCTGCCCTTGCGCGCCCCCGGCCATCCTTTCGCGGCGGCGGCGTCAGGCGACTGTCGTCCGCTGCCTGGACCGGCCGCCGGAATGCCCGGCGTCTCACCCGACACCAACCGGCACGGCGGACCGCGACCGGGACTCAGGCCTCGCGCCAGCCGCCGGGGTCCAGACCTTGGTGCGATCGCGTTTACGGCCACGGAGCCACCGACATGATCTTGAAGCGAATCCTGCTCCCGACCGACTTCAGCGACACCGCCCGGCACGCCCTTGGCTACGCCCGCGAGATGGCGGAACGGTTCGGGGCCGAGGTGCACGTGCTGTACGTCGTGCCCGACCCGACGCCGCAGGACTGGGCGGTGGGGGCGGCTGCCCCCATCGTCTCCGACCTGCTCGAGAAGTGGCAGGCCGACGCCGAACGGCATCTGGAGCAGGTCTCGCTGGGAGACGTCGAGACGGTGCGGGCGCTTCGCATCGGCCACGCGTTCGTCGAGATCGTCCGCTACGCCACCGACAACGCCGTCGACCTGATCGTGATGGGCACGCACGGGCGCGGCCCGGTCCGGCACCTGCTGCTCGGCAGCGTGGCCGAGAAGGTGGTCCGCAAGGCGCCCTGCCCCGTGCTCACGGTGCGGCTGCCGGGGCACGCTTTCGAGTTGCCGGCCCCGCCGCCGGCCGCCGAGTGAGGGGCCAGGCGGAGTCCTCCCGCTTTCGGGAGTCGGGCTTCACAGCGACGAGCGGCTACTCCTGAATGGGAGAGGGGTCGGGCTTCACGGCGACGACCGGCTGCTCATGAATGGAGATGGACGATGGTGTTGCTGGTTCGCAATCGCGTGAAGGACGCCGACCGGTGGAAGCGCGTCTTCGACGCCCAGGCCGCCGCGGGAACGGCGGCGGGCCTGACCGTACTTCACGTGTGGCGCTCGGTCGACGCGCCCGATCAGGTCTACTTCCTGCTGGACGTCGAGGACCGGGAGAGAGCCGAGGCGTACATGGCGTCGCCGGAGGCGGCGGCGGTGGGCGTCGAGGCCGGCGCCCTCGACGGCGAGGTGCACTTTCTCGAAGCGTTTCCGGACTAGCGGAACACCGAGACGAGAATGTCGTCCGCCTCGGCGTCGTTGCGCTCGGCCAGTTGCCGGACCGACATCCCGGGGTCGTCGACGACGAGGCCCTCGGCGCCGAGGCGATCGACGAGCTCGCTCACGGCGAGGCCGGCGACCGGCGCGAGCACCTCGAGGGACACGGCGTCCATTCTCTCGACGATCAGCTCCTCGGCGTCTCCCGTGCCCAGGAGCATCGACGCCGCGACGAGGCCGACGCCCGTCGACCACGCGAACGCGAGGACGCGGAAGGCGCCGCGCTGGGAGAAGTAGTTGGCGAACGACCGCCAGTGGCTCAGCACGTGGAGGGCGACGGCGGCGGAGAACCCGATGCCGACCAGCTCGTGCGCGAACTTGAAGGGCCGCTCCGCCACGAAGAACATGAGCAGGCCGGTCATCACGACGAAGAGGCCCGCGCCCATCGTGAGCGGGGTCGACCAGCGCCGGGTGTTGAAGTTCCTCATCGCCGCTCCCTGACCGGTCGTCGAGGGCCCGCCGCCCTCGTTCCGGTGAGCTCTGCCTCGCCGGCCGGGACACCGTGTCCTCGGCAGACGCTGCACGTCACTTGTCAGGTAGACGCGGGAGAACGACGCGAGGTTCGATCACGGCCTGGCGACGTGCCGGCACACGCCCGCCCCGCCGCAGGTGTCGCCGAGCTCGGTCAACCGCCGGCCTCGGGCCGGTCGAGTCCGACCGCGCCTCACGGCTTGGCGACGTTCCAGTACACGCCCGCCCCGCCGCAGGTGTCGCCGAGCTCGGCCAACCGCCGGCCGCGAGCCGGTCGAGTCCGACCGCGCCTTACGGCTTGGCGACGTTCCAGTACACGCCCGCCCCGCCGTAGGTGTCGCCGAGCTCGGCCAGCCAGACGGCGCGCTCGATGTCGTCGGGGCCGCCGTCCGGCTTCGCGAAGCTGTAGGTGGCCTGCCCCCGGTTCTGGCCCGGCGCCTCGTCGTCGGCGTAGGTGTAGAGGGCATAGCCCTTGTAGGCCCACTGGCGGGTCCCGTCACCGCGCTCGACGACCTCCCAGAAGCCCGTCGACCGGGCGTCGGCGGGGGCCGGGAACGGACGCCAGAGCGCGAGGCAGTCCTCGTCCGCGCAGGCGTCGCCGCCCAGGCGCTTGCCCCGGCGCCAGGCGTTCTTGAAGCTGTCGCGCAGGTTGCGCCCGCCCCAGTACTTCTGGAACGCGGAGCCCGAGTACAGGGTCATGCCCCCGTGCGACAGCGCGTCGCCGTAGCCCTCGAGGGCGGTCACCGCCACCCGCGGCGGCCGGAAGCCCTCGGTCAGCACCGCCATGCGCCAGCGCGGGTCGGCGTCCCGGCCGTGCGCGTCGCCGGGCAGCAGGTCTCCGCGGTACCGATAGAGGGGCCGTCCCCGGTACGCCCACTGCCGGGAGCCGTCCGCCCGGCTCACCACCGAGAAGTCGCCCACGTCGAGGGCGAGGGCGGGCGCCGCGACCGGCCGCCAGCGCGCCTCGCAGCCTCCGCCGGAGCAGCCGCCCTGGTCGTCGTCGGCCGCGTCGCCGTCGAACGCGTAGAGGGTGAACCCGGCGAAGTCGGTCAGGACCACGGCCTGCGCCGACAGCACCAGCCGCGCCTCGATGCCGTCGGGCGCCGCGATGGACCGGTGCGGCTCGAAGCGGGCGACGCGCCAGCCCGGGGGCGGCAGCAGCGCCCCCGCCGCCTCCGGCCGCTCGGCGAGCTTCAGGTTCGCGGTCTCGGCGAGGCCGACGTTGGTCGCGACCTCGCCCGGCTCCTCTTCCCGCGACCAGGTGTGCAGCGGGCGCAACTGGTAGGCCCACTGCAGGCGCCCGTCCGGGCGGCGCACCAGCGACCAGCCCGCGAAGGGCTCGGCGTCGGCGGGCGCCGGCAGCGGCGGGAACTCGGCCGCGCAGGCGGCCACGCAGGCCGCGCCGCCGGTCCGATAGTCCTCCGCGAACAGGAGGGTACGGCCTTCCTCATCCCCCAGCCGCGTCCAGAGCATCTGGGCGGCCGACGCCTGCAGCTCGCGCACCACCTCCACCAGGGTCACCCCGGCGGGCACCGTCGGCGGCGCCTCGCTCTCTTCCGCGAGGGCCGGGAACGGCCCACCCAGGGCGAACGCGGCCACGGCCAAGGCCGCGAACCGAACCGCCGACCCACCGCATCGCAGACGCATCATGACAACTCTCCAGCCCGGGAGCCCTCGACAACCGGCCCCGCCGCATCTCCCCGGCGACCCGTCTTGCCCATCACCGCTCCCCCCAGGTGCGACGGTGTGGTCCCATCACGAGCCGCGCGAGCGCAATCCGTGACGGAGCCTTCGGCAACCCGCCGCATTTTCTCCCGGCGGCCCGTCTTGCCCATCACACCTCCCCGCGGTGCGATGGTGTGGTCCATCACGAGCCCCGGGAGCCCGGTCCCTGCCCGCCCTCTTCGGCGCGCCGAGCGCCGCGGCCATCGCCCCGACCGCCGGCGCAACTCAGGCCAGCACCTCGGTGAACGGCCGCGACACCTGGTTCGACTCGGTGCCCCAACTGCCGTTCACCAGCCCCAGCGCCTGCTGGATGGTGAACCCGACGCGGGTGGCAGCGTCGCCCTCCGCCGCGACGTGCAGCCCCGTCTTCATGCGGCCGCCGCCGCTGCCGGCGGTCAGGATGGGGTAGCGCTTCATCGAGTGCATGCGCGCCTCGCCGTGGTCGGTGAACGCGAAGACCACGGTGCGGTCGAGCAGGGTGCCCTCGCCCTCCCGGATGCCGTCGAGGGTCTGGACGAACTCGCGGAAGAAGTCCATCATCCGCTCGGCCAGCCATTTGCAGCCGGGCTGGTAGCCGAGCTCGGGATGAATCGGCTCCTCGTGGGTCAACGCGTGGTAGGCGTTCACCTCGCCGGGCAGGCGCAGCCGGGAGAACGCCGAGCCCATCGTCAGGTTGAAGATGCGCGTCTGGCCGCACGCCATCGCGTGGGCGAGAAGCCGCGCGAACTGCCGGTGGGTGCGCTCGACCTGCTCGACGAGGGCGCCGATCTCCTCCGTCCCCGCCTCCGGCACCCGGCACGCGGGGAGCGGCGCCGGCCGGTCGAGCTCGAACGCCAGCTTCTGCTCGAGGTCGCGCACCGACGAGAAGTACTCGTCGAGCCGCGCGCGGTCCGTCGCCGACACCGACGACATCAGCTTCCGGCGCTGCTCGGACACCGCCGAGAGCACGCTGTGCCGCACCATCACCGCCGGGTCGGGCTGGAACTCGGCGAGGTTCGGGTCGCGGAAGCCGTCGCCGAAGATGCGCGCGTAGAGGGCGAGGGGCGACGTCTCGGACGGGTTCAGGCCGCTCGACCCGCGCGCGCTCCAGCTCGCGCTGGCGTCGCCGTCGCAGGTCACCTCGAGCGAGCGGAACCGCGTGCCCCGGCCGATGTGGTCGCCGACGAGGGTGTCGATGCTCGTCGAGTAGTAGCCGCCGTTGCGCGACACCATGCCGGTGGCCTGGCCCTGGGCGCCCGAGTAGTGGTTCTGGTTGACCTTGCCGTCCAGGAACACCTGCATGCCGCTGAACAGGTTCATCTTCGACCGGATGGGCTGCAGCCCCGCGAGGTGCTCGGGCAGCTCGTAGTCGGGCCCGGCGACGGCGGGCTCCCAGTGGTTGGGGATGAGCCCGAGGCCCCAGAACCACGTGCCGAAGCAGGGCGGCAGCGGCGCGCCGGTGGCCGCGTACGCCGTCCCGTTGGCGTTCAGGAACGATTCCAGCACCGGCAGCCCCACGGTGACCGCGGCGCCGCCCCTCAGCATGCCCCGCAGCACCGTGCGGCGGCCGATCTCGTTCTTTGCACTCATGTCGGTTGGCCTTTCGGACGGAGTCGACCCTCGATCCGCTTCTCCTCCCATCTCTCGACCGCCGCGCGCGTCATGCCCGCCGGTGCGGCGACGAGAGCGAACACGCAACCGGGAAGGTCGGCCGCGGACCACACCAGGACGAAGCTCATGCGACGGAGTAACCGACGCGCCACCCGCGCCGCCACCGGTGGTCGCTCTGGATCTTCGCGGCCGCCAGGCAGACACAGAAGACCACCAAGACGACGTCGAAGAAGTGAACGCCGGCCGCGAGCGCTGCGAACGCCGCCGAGGCGACCACGCCGAGGAAGCACCACTCGCGCCACCCCCCGCGCCCACCGCGACCCGGCGCGCGCCATCTCGATCGTCATCACGCTCCCGGCACCACCGTGTAGAAGTCCGGACTCCGCGCGATGCGGCGCATCAGCGCTCGCCACTTCAAGCCGGTGTCCGTGAGCTCCGCCTCGACGTCGGCGAGCCACGCCTGCTCACGGTCCGTCGGCGGGCGCGCCGCCCCGTAGGAGAACGCCCGCTCGATGAAGCAGGAGGTCGCCCGCGGGTCGTCCCGCAGCGCCTCCGCCAGCCCCGCCGGTCCGGCATAGGTCCGGCCGTTCAGCTCGCCGCTGGCGTCGATGGGCGCGCCGTTCTCCATCGTCCGATACCCGCCGGCCGCGTCGAACACCTCCAGCGTGAGCCCGATGGGATCCGTCAGGTTGTGGCAGCTCGCGCACGCGGGGTTCCGCCGGTGCTCGGCCAAGCGGTCGCGCGTCGTCCGGTAGTCGGGGTTGTAGGTGTCCTGCAGCAGGCTGAAGTCGACGTCCGGGGGCGGCGGCGGCACGGTCCGGCACAGGAAGATCTGCTGCACCGCCTGGCCCCGCAGCGTCGGTGACGACCGCCCGGGATGCGAGTGCAGGGCGAGAAAGCTCACCTGCCCGAGCAGCCCCACGTGGCTGCTGCCCTCGGGGAACCGGTACGGCACCCACGGCACCGCCCCGCCCAGCTCCTGCGAGCGCGGCAGCGGCACGCCGTAGATGGCGGCCAGCGGCGGGGTCAGGAAGGTGTCGCGGGTGACGAACAGGTCGCGGTAGTCGCGGTTCCCGTCGAGCAGGTGGTCGGCGACGGTCCGCAGGGTCTGCTCGCGCGCGTCGTCCTCGACGTTCTTCGTGAACCGCGGGAAGAGGCTCGAGTCGATGGAGAGCGTCGCGAAGCGGTCGAGCTCGAGCATGTCCGAGAAGAACGCGCGGACGCCCTGCTCGGCCCGCGGCGAGGCCAGCAGCCGCTCGACCTGCCGCTCCAGCCCCTCCGGGGTGAGCAGCTCGCCGGACTCGGCCGCGTCGAGGAGCAGGTGGTCGGGCGCGCTGTCCCAGAGGAAGAAGCTGAGGCGCGACGCCCGCGACCACGCGTCGAGGCGCAGCCGCCCCGGGTCGGCGGGGTCCGGCTCGCTGCGCTCGACGCGGAACAGGAACTCCGGCGCCACCAGCATCCCCGCCAGCGCCGCGCGCAGCCCCGCGTAGTAGTCGCCGAGGGTCTCGGCCGCATTGCGCGCCACCGCCACGTACAGGTCGGTCTCGCCCCCGGTCAGCGGGCGGCGGAACAGGAAGCGCCCCGCCCGCTCGACGAACCGGGCCGTGCACGCGTCGTCGGGGGCGTCGTCCGCCGCCGGTCGGCACCCGATGAGGGTGGCCCGCCGCGCCGGCTCGGTCACCTGCGCGGCAATCTGCTGCGCGAGGGCCTCGTAGCGCTCCACCTCCGCGGCGGTCAGCGTGCTTCGGCGGGCCCCGACCGCGAGCAGCCCGCGGTCGCGCACCCCGAGCACGGCGCCGCCCTCGTCGACCCGGATGCTCGGGCCGAAGACGTCGTGGACGGCGCGCTGGTACTGGGCCGGCGTAAGCCGAACGAACGTCAGCTCCTCGGCCGCACCCGGCGCCGCCGACACGCCGACGACGAGGGCCGCCAGCAGGGCCGGCAGGCGGACGATGCGCCGCATGGGAATCCTCCCGCTCATGTCGTCACTCCGGTCCGGGAAGCCCGTGGCGAAGCCCGCGGGCTCAGGGGTCACGTCCTGGTGCCATGCCCCGCCCATGTCGTCACTCCGGGTCCGGGGAGGCGTAGCGAAGCCCCGCGGTGCACCGCCGGCTCCTCAGGGTCACGTCCTGGTGCCATGCCCCGCCCATGTCGTCACTCCGGGGCCGGGGAGCCCGTGGCGAAGCCCCGCGGTCGCGCCGCGGGCTCCTCGGGTCGCGTCCTGGTGCCATGGTCCCGCTCATGTCCTCATTCCGGGTCCAGCGTCACGTTCTCGTGCACCGCCGGTCCGCTCAGCGCCGGGCCGGGGCCGACCGCCCGGGCCACGACCTCGCCGGCCAGCGTCGCGTGGAACGCGGGGACCGCCTCCAGGAAGTAGGCGGCCGAGATCGCGGTGTTCTCCCCCGTCTCGGGGTCGGGCACGGCGTCTGCGAGGCGCTTCATCGCGTAGTACACGCCGGGCAGGTCGACCTGGGCGTTCTCCTCGCCGCGGATGGCCAGGTAGTGGAAGTAGTCGCGCCAGGGCTGGTAGCCGCCGATGATGCCCGACGCGCCGCCGTGGTCGGCCATCTCCAGCCGCAGGCGGGTTCCGGTGAACCGCAGTATCGCGTAGAACTGCGACTCGCCCTGCATCGAGAAGTCGCCGGGCTCGACGGTGAGGACCCCGTCCTCGATGCGCCCCGCGAACACGCTGTGCGAGCGCGGGTCGGGGTCGACGACGTAGGTGGCGCCCGACAGCACCCCGACGCGGGCGTCGCGCATGGCCACGTTCAGCGACCGGTCGAAGGTGACGGTGACGTCCCCGTCGGCGTCCAGATCGTCCCCGGTGACCGACATCAGCCACGCCGGCATGGCGTCGAGGGCGGTGTCCCAGGCGATGTCCTCGTTGTACGGCCGCACCGGCCGGCGCACCTGGTAGACCTCGAAGCAGCCCAGGGCGCGCCACATCTGGTTGTCGACGCCGAGCTCGCCGCTCACCGGATCTTCGAAGGCGTCGGGCTCCACCACGCCATTCAGGTCGAAGCCGTGGGCGAAACGCCCCTCCGCGGTGCGGACCTGCGGGTCGGCGACGAGGACCGGCACGTTGCCGGGGTCGACCGCCCGGCCGTTCAGGCGCGGCAGCTCCCTGATTGGCACCCGGTTGCCATCCGCGTCGACGCCGCCACTGGCAAGAATGGCCCGGGCCTCCGATTCGCTGAAGCCCCGGCCGACGAGACGCCGCACCTTGAGGTCGGAGAGTCCGCCGTTGTCGCCCCGCGGGCAGGTGTCCGTGTTCCCCCAGGTCGCGGTGTGGACCATCGAGATCACGTAGCCGCGGGTCTCGGCCGGCGCGGCGGTGGGGACGCCGACCAGGACCGCAGCCACCGCAACGGCGGCGAGCCCGGCGGTCAGCTTCTTCCGAAGGGGCCTTCGACGACGCATGCCGGCGGCAGTCATCGCTCCTCCCGTCGTCTTCACCGGCCCCGGCGCCCCGAGCCCGGTCGCAACGCTGGTCCGTCGCGGACGCTGCCCGCAACCATGCCGCTACGGCGCCGGGTTGTCAAGCATCGGCGCCCGACCCGGCCTGACGCCGCCAGCCTCGGCCAAGTCAGGGCAAGGCCAGGGCCACCCACTCCGCCGGCCGGTCGCGGCCCCCGACGGGGACGACGATGTACTGCCGGCCCTCGTGCAGGTACGTCATCGGCCCGCCGGTCGTCCCCGCCGGCAGCTCCGTCTCCCACACCACCGCGCCCGTCGCCTTGTCGTAGGCGCGGAACGCCGTCCCCCACATGTTGTCCTGGATGCCGCCGAAGACGTTGCCGCCCTCGCCGATGAACAGCAGCGTCGCTGTCACCAGCGCGACCGGGCGGCTGGCGATGCCGAGGCGCGGAAGGTCGAGCCCGCGCAGGGCGGGATGGTCTCGCAGCCCCCGGCCGTTGGCGACCCGCCACGCCAGCGCCCCGCGGTTGAGGTCGATGGCGGTGATGCGGCCCCACGGCGGCTTGACGAGGGGGATGCCGTCCAGGTACGGCGCGTCGCGGTTGGGGCTGTAGTACGTCATCTCCGCGTTCTCCTCGCCCGAGGCGTCGGCGAGGCGGTAGACGCGCGGCACGACGTGGGAGAAGGCGTAGTAGAGCCCCGTCTCGGGGTCGAACGCGCCGGTGTTCCAGTTGCCCGACCCCCACGAGCCGGGGAGGGCGAGGGTGCCGTCGGTGCCGCCCGGCTCGTCGCCGACGAGCGACGGCGGGGTGAACAGCGGCCCGAGGACGAAGCGGCCGGCGACTTCGCGGGCCCGCTCCTCGAGCTCGGCCGTGAAGTCGACGAGGTCGTCCTCGCTCACGCCCTGGTGCGCGAACGGCGGCGGCCGCGTCGGGAACGGCTGGGTCGGCGACGCCTGCTCGCCCGGCACCGTCGACGGCGGCACCGGCCGCTCCTCGATCGGCCACACCGGCTCGCCGGTGACGCGGTCGAAGACGTACAGGAACCCGGTCTTGCTCGGCTGCATCACGGCGCGGATCCGCCGCCCATCCACGGTGATCTCCCCCAGCGTCGGCGGCCCCACGGTGTCGTACTCCCACAGGTCGTGGTGCACCATCTGGAAGTGCCAGACCCGCTCGCCGGTGGCCGCGTCCAGCGCGACGAGGCTGTTCGAGAAGAGGTTGTCGCCCGGCCGGTGGCCGCCGTAGTAGGCGGCGGTGGGGGCGGTGAGGGGCACGTAGACGTAGCCCAGCTCCGGATCGGCGCTCAGGCAGCACCACGCGCCGAGGTCGCCCGACGCCTCGAGCGATCCGGCGCCCCAGGTGTCGGCGCCGAACTCGCCCGGCCGCGGCACCACGTGGAAGGTCCACCGCAGCGCGCCGGTCCGCGCGTCGTAGCCCCGCACGTTCTCCGGGTCGCTGCCCCGCCATCGCGCCCCGCTGTCGCCGGCCCCGTCCACCGTGCCCGCCGCCACGACCACGTCGCCGACCACGATGGGGCTCGCCCCCCCGTGCGCGCTGCGGGCGCCCTCGGGCGTCAGGTCGACGCGGCCGCCGTCGCCGAACCCCGCGATCGGCTCTCCGGTCGCGGCGTCGAGGGCGTACAGGAACCGGTTGCGGAACGCGAAGATGCGGCGGTCCGTGCCGTCCGACCAGAACGCTACGCCGTGGGCGCCGCGGCCCGCGACGCCCTCCAGGGTCGGCAGCGGCGGCGGCTGCAGCCAGCGGGTCTCGCCGGTGCCGGGATCGAACGCCTCGACGAGCCCGACCGCGTTCGACGCGTAGAGGACGCCGTCGACGAGGATCGGGGTGGACCGCAGGTAGCCGGACGGCTCGAGCTCGGGAAACGGGCCGATGATCGACGCGTCGACGGCCGGGCGCCGCCACGCGACCCCCAGGCCGGCGACGTTCGTCCGATCGATCTGATCGAGCGGGGCGTATCGGGTGAAGGCGCGTGTGCCGCCGAAGTAGGTCCACCCGCCCGACGCCGCGCCACCGGTCTGGGCCGCGGCGTCCGCCGCCGACAGGCCGCCGGCGGCCAGCGCAGCGAGGGCGAATGCTGCGAATCGCCGCACGCCACGACCCGCCGAAGTCCCCCAAGCTGCGCCGCGGGCAGCTTCTTCAACCGCCGACGTTGCCCCAGGTAGTCGCATCCCCCCACTCGTCGAAGTGCCCCGAGGCACGCCACCGGCACCTTCTTCGACCGCCGGTTCCGCACCGGCCTGTCGCCTGACGGCACTCATCGCACCCCCTTGAGCCGCACCGTGGGGAGCTTCTTCAGCCGCTGGTTCTGCGGATCGATCTCGATGCCGGCCGATTCCAGCGCGGTGACGCCGAGCAGCGGCTCGGCATCGGCTTCCCCGAAGATGATGAGTCCCGCCGTGAGCTCGCCCATGACCTCGATCTCCCCGGTCGTGACCTCCAGAGTGATCTCGCGGCCGTCCGCCGTTTCGTACACGCGCCGGGCCCTGGGAACGAGACCTATCGCCTCCAGGTGCGGTCTCGGGACGAGCGAGTCTATCGAGCCCGTATCGACGAGGAACGGTCCCTCCCAGCTTCTCGCGGGATCGGCCGGGTTCCGGACGGTGACGTTGACGTGCATGATGCCCATCGTCTCTCCCATCGTCTCCTGCTCTCCCTCACCCATGGTAACGCCGGCCGATACGGCTGGCCGAAGCTGCCCTCACCGGCGTGTCGCCTCCTGGTCTTGCAGCGCCTCGAGAACGCCGTCCACCCGGGTCGCGGCAGACTCGACGTCGATCGTCGTCCACGGGCGGTCCGGCAGGTCGTTGTTCCCGTGTCGCCGGCATGCGTCCCTGTTCCGGCAGCGCGCCTCGAACACCCCGTCCGACGGGTCGCAGCAGAACTCGTCGTCGTTCCCGTGTCGCCGGCACGCCTAATCCAGCAGCGCCTTGAACACGCCGTCCGCCGGGTCGCTGTAGAACTCGACGTTGATCTTCGTCCACAGGTCGTCCGGCAGGTCGTTCAGCGCCCGCCGGGCCGAGACCGGCATCAGCAGCGTGGCAGCCTGCTTGTCCACCGCGAGCTCCGCGACCGCGACCGGGTTGGGGATCCTCTCTATCGACCCGTTGAGGTTCAGGGGTCCGACGATGATGGTGCCGCCGCGGGTGCTGCGCTCGAGCAGCCCGCCGACGCAGGCCACGAGGACGGGCAGCCCGAGGCCCGCGCCCGAGGTGTCGGCGTCGAACGGCCGGAGCTGGATGGTGTACTCGTGGGCCCGCGCGTCCCGATCGCCGATCAGCTCCTTGGCGCGCGCGTAGAGGTTCTGCTCGCCCACCTTGACGCTCTCGCGGAACGCGGGCGGCACGGGGTGGTTCAGGACCTTGGCGCCGCTGCCGGGGCCTGCCGCGATCTCGATGCGATAGAGCCCCGCGCCGGTCTCGCCCTGGCCGGGGCCGACCGCCCACACCTGTCCGGGCGGCAGCGGATCGCCGTCGATGGCCTCGTCGCTGTGCAGCTCGGGGGTCGAGACGAACTGCTCGACGCCGTCGACGCCGAGGGTGAAGGAGAAGTGCGTGTTGCGGAACTCGCTCTTCAGGCACCGCTTCTGCTGCTCCTTCACGCGCCGGCGCGACTCCAGGGCCAGCCGCACGACCCACTCGAGGTCGTCGTCCGACACCGGCGCGTCCGGATCGGGGAAGAGCAGCTTCACGAGACCCGAGCAGGTCTTGTGCACGGCCTCCACGTCGCGGCCGCTCAGCGCCCCGCCCAAGAACACGCGGTTCTGCAGTGCCGAGACCCGGCTCGTCCGCCGCAGGCGGGTCCAGCCCTCGCTCAGGAAGTCGCTGACCAGCCCGAAGTGGTTCGTGAGGTAATCGGCGGGGTTGAGCTTCGGAAAGTTCCAGCCCGGCGCATAGCCGTGGATGCGGTCGTGGAAGGCGGTGTCGTCCCGCATCTCCCTCGGCAGCGGACTGAGGAGGTGGCCGATGCGCTGCTGCTGCTCGACGTCCACCTCGAAGTTGCCGACCATGACGATGCCGCCCTCGGCGCGGATGCTCTCCTTGCCTCGGCTGAACTCGCCCGAGGCCATGTAGCCCTTCATGATGTTCACGCCGTCCTTCTGGTCGAAGGAGATGCCGGCGACCTCGTCGAAGCAGACGACGTCGTACTGGCAGACGAGCCCGCGCTGCCCGTTGGCCATGTTGACGAACATCTTGGCGACGGTGGCCTTGCCGCCCGACAGCAGGTGCGAGTAGGGCGAGAGCTGCTGGTAGATGTGGCTCTTGCCGGTGCCGCGCGGACCGAGCTCGACGAGGTTGTAGTTGCGCTCGACGAACGGCGCCATGCGGAGCAGGAAGACCCGCTTGGCCGCGTCGTCCAGGCGCGTCGGCTCCAGGCCGGCGGACCGGACGAGGAAGTCGCGCCAACGCTCGGTCGTGAACGCCCGCCGGCCCCTCGCCAGCACGTCGAGCACGTCCGGCTTCGACATCTGGATGGGGCGCAACTGCACGAGGCGGAACGGGCGGCCCGAGGCGTCCTGCGACTCCACCGGGTCGTAGCCGAGGGTCACCTCGGCGTAGAACCCGTCGCCGAGCATGCGCTCGTTGTCCTTGACAATGTCGTCCGACACCTGCACATCGTTCAGGTTCAGGCTGGGCAGCTCGGCCACGTAGCAGTCGTTCTTCGCGTCCAGCCTGGCGCGAACGACGTCGATCAGCTTGACCGAGCCGTTCTCGCGGGCGCGTGACTTGAAGACCTCCCGTTCGCTGGTCCGCACCGTCCGGCCCTGGAGCTGCCGCTCGACGATGGCCAGCCCCTCGGCTATCTCGCCTTCGTCGACGCTCGCGCAGTAGCGCCCCAGCAGGAACTCGACCACGTAGGTCGGCACCGGGTACTGGCGCGCGTAGCGCCGCACCAGGTCCTTGCGTACGAGTTAGCCCGGAAAGGCACCCGCGGCAAGCGCGTCCAGCTCATCCATCTCGACGGGCTCGCTCATGCGTCCACTCCCACGCGGATTGGCCGCGGCGCCTGGCTTGCCGCACCCCCGCGAACACCGAACAGCGTCATGCGTCCTCCCCCACACGAACCGGCCGCCGGGCCAGCACCCGGCCCGCTTCGTCCAGCAGGACGAGCCCCAAGGCACCCGCGGCAAGGGCGCCCGGTTCATCCATCTCGACGACGTCGCTCATGCGTCCTCCCCCACGCGGATTGGCCGCGGCGCCTGGCTTGCTGCACCGCCGCGAACACCGAGGTCATGCGTCCTCCACCACACGAACCGGCCGCTGGGCCAGCACCCGGCCCGCCTCGTCCAGCAGGACGAGCACCAGCGCCGCCGTCTCGTGCTCGTCGTCGGCCAGCACCAGACTGACGGCCCCCCCGGCGTCGACCGTCTTCGCGGCCGCGACCACCGACTCGCCGGTGGGCCGCGCCAGCCGCAGGTCGGCCGTCACCGAACCGCCGCGGACCTCGGCCACGACAAAGCAGCGCAGGCCGCGCCACGTGACCGACGTGATGCGGCCGACCGTCTCGGCTCCTTCGGCGCGCGTCACGACGAGATCGGGGATCAGACACTCCTGGATGCTCAGTCCGCCGTGCGCGTACTCCTCCGACCGGTTGAAGCAGGCGATGCCGGGCGGCGTCGCGAACCACTGCGCACCGTTCCAGTGCCAGGGAGCCCTGACGACGTCGGGCGTCGACTCTCCGGCGATCGCCGCGCAACGCGCCCAGCGGCTCTCCGTCAGGTGCTTCGGCAGGTTCACCTTCGGCAGCCCCCCGGGCAGCAGCAGCCACCCGTGGTCGGTCACCACGCGCACCGACGCCCAGCCGGCCTCGAGCACGCGCTCTATCCGTTCCGCCACGCGCTCCAGCTCCCCCTCGAGATGACGCACGAGCTGGGCGCCGCGCTGGTGACCGAGCGTGTCGAACTCGCCGGTCTCCAGCCACCCGTGCGCGGGATGCGCGCCGGGAGCGTCGGCGCCGCCGGCGAGGATCTGGTAGCCACGGGCCGCCATCGCGTCGCGCAGCGCCGGCGCATCGGCCGGCTTGCCGGCAGCCTTCAGCCGCGCGCCGAACGCCCGGCCGAGGGCATCGCCCTCTATCTCTCCGGCCACCGGCGGCTGCGCATCGACCGCCCTGCCGGCGGCCTTCAGCCGCGCGCCGAACGCCCGGCCGAGGGCATCGCCCCCGACCTCTCCGGCCACGGGCGTCACCGCGGGTTTCCCGGTGCCCGTCACCGTCGGCAGCGCGGCCCACCGCCGGCCCAGGTCCACGCGGAACCCGCGGCCTTCGAGCCGTTCCGCCAGACGTTGCGCGAGGTCGAAGCGCAGGCCGTCGACGAAGACCAGGCAACCGTCGTCCTCCGCGTTCACCGGCGGTTGCTCGCCGGCGCCCGGCAGGGGCTTGCGCTCGACCGCCGCCTGAAACGCTCGCGCCGACTCGTCCAGCCACGGTTGCAGCAGGTGGCGCACCGCCGCCGCCACCCACGCCTCGTCGGAGACCGGCGCCGCGGCCACCGCCTGCCACGCGCCGAGGTCGGCCTGCCAGCCGCGCTCCACGTAGGCGGCCGCCACGTCGGCGGGCTCGGTTCCCCCCAGGACCTGCCGCGCCGCCGTCGCCAGACCCGCGAGCGGCTTCAGCAGCTCGGCCATCGGGGCCTGCCCCAGGCGCGCCCACACCCACGCGCGCCGTTCGCCATGACTCCGCTCGAGAGCGGTCACCGTCTCGCACGCCTGGTGGTGCGCGAGCTCCGGGAGCTTCTCGAGCGCGCCGCGCACCGCTTGCTCGTCGTCGTCGTTCAGGTCCGGCCACCGCTCCCGTTCCTCGAACCGCAGGGCGCCCGCCGGCGCGCTGCGCCGCAGGAGACCGGCAACGTCCCCGTAGCTGCCCGGCGCCTCGGCGAACCGCTCCCATACCGCCGCCCACCCCTCCTCGCCCCTGGCCATGCGCTCGCCGGCCACGACGTCCGCCTCCTGCGCCGGGCTGAACCCCAGCTCGTCCTGACAACGACTGCAGAACGCGTGCCAGCCGTTCTCGCCCAGACGCGCGCGCGTCGTCCGCGGGTCGCCCATCCACCGCAGCAGATCCCGGATGACGTCGCCGGCCAGCATGCGGTCGAAGTCTTCCGCCTCGAGGCGGCGTCCCTCCAGTTGCGCCACCGGCGCCAGCGCGACCTCGGGCAGCGCCCGCAGCAGGGCCTCCGCGGTGGCGCGGTCGCCGGCGACGTCCAGGCCGAGCGCCCTGCGCGACGTCAGGAAGGCGTTCACGGTCCAGTCGCTGCCGTTCGGCTGGCGCCACAGCGCGCCCCGGAACAGCAGCTCCACCAACGGCCTCAGCCTGTCGGGACACTCCCCGCCCGCCCGGAGATCCTGCCGCGCCACGCCCGGCAGGTAGACGATGGGCGGGCGGCCGTCGGGCAGCGCAGGCTCGTTGAGCGTGCGGTCCACGACGCAGCGCACCCAGACGGCGGGACCGGTGCGGCGCGCCGGGGCGTAGTCGCCGAGCACCACGCACTCGTCGACGTTCTGCAGCAGTACGTCGACCAGGGGCCGCCACTCCTCTCGCGGGTCCGTCCACAGCACGGCGGCCGGGCGCGCCTCGCCGT
>JAJEFC010000288.1 GCA_022820675.1 Vicinamibacteria bacterium
GGCCCCCGCGCCGCTGACGCCGCCTCGTCGGGAACGCGGCGCCTCGCGCGACTCGGCGCCGGCCGCGCCTTCCCCAGACGGGTGGCCCTCGGAGGCAAGCGGGTGGCCGTCGGCTGCAGGCCGGGGGCCGTCGGCTGCAGGCCGGGGGCCGTCGGAGGCAAGCCGGGGGCCGTCGGAGGCAAGCCGGGGGCCGTTGGAGGCAGGCGGGGGGCCGTCGAAGGCAAGTGGGTGGTCGTGGACGACGACCGCCCTCGCCGTCTACGTCGCCGGCATGGCGGCGATGCTGCTGCGACTCGTGCTCGGGTTGTGGGGCTCGCGGCGGCGCGCGCGCGGCGCGCGCCCGATCGAGGGGTCGCCCGAGCCGGCGGCGGGCGCCGTGAACATGACGGCCCGCCGACGGCTCGCCGCCCTCCCCGTCCGAGTTCGCGAGTCGGACCGCGTCGCGGTGCCGGTCACGGTGGGCCTCTTCCGGCCGATCGTGGTGCTGCCGCTCGGCTGGGAACGGTGGCCCGAGGCCACGCTCCGCGCGGTGGTCGCGCACGAACGCGCGCACGTCGCGAGGCGCGACCCCCTCGTCGCCGCCCTCGCCTCGCTGAACCGCTGCCTGTTCTGGTTCCACCCCCTCGCCTGGTGGCTGCGGCGCAGGCTCGCGCTGACCGCCGAGCAGGCGTGCGACGAGGCGGCCGTGCGCACGGTGCGCGCGCCGCAGGCCTACGTCGAGGTGCTGAGGTCGATGGCCGCCGCCGTCCGCGCGCGCGGCGGCCGCTTTTCCTGGGAGGGTGTCGGCATGCATGGAAGCCCGTCGCTGACTCGGCGAATCGCGCACATCCGACGGCAGGCGCCCCGGCGCGCCGCGTCACCGTTCTCGCGGGCCGCCCTGGGCGCCGGCTGCTGCCTGATCGCGGTCGCGGTCGCCGCTTGCCGCCCCGCCGGGGACGGGACGGGGAATCCGCTCCTCGACATCCAACGGCAGATCGACACCGCCACCGTCGCGAGCTGGCCCGTCGAACGGCTCATCGACGACTTCCCCGACACCGAGGTCGCGGTGGCGCAAGGCGACCGGCCCCGCGCCCAAGAGATCCTGCTCGAGCGCCGGTCGGAAGACCCGACCGGCCCCTGGTCGACCCGACTGGGCCGGTTCTACGCCGCCGGCGCCACCGGCTACCGGGTGCGCATCACCGACGACGGCCCGCTCGTCGAGGTGACCGACTTCGACCCGGACAGCGCGTTCGCCGCGCATGCGCGCGCCCGCCTGGCCGCGTCGAACGATCCGGTCCTGCTGACGGCCGCCGCCGAGTACGTGCTCAACGCGCCGCGCTACAACCCGAACAGCTTCCCGCAGGATGTCCGGCTGGCCAGGGACTGCCTCGAACGCGCCGCGCGGCTCGATCCGGAGTCGGTGCGGACCCGGACGATGCTGGCGGACCTGGTTGCGAGCGAGCGAAGCCGCACCGCATGGCTGCGCGACCGCAACGTGGCCCCGGCCGAGCAGTACGCCGCCTTGGCCACCCTGCCCCCGGCCGAGCGCTTCGAGGCGATGGCCCAGGCCGCGGTCGACGCGTTGCAGAGCGTCCGCGGGGCCGCACGGCACAACGACCGCAACATGGCGGGGTACATCGAGACGAAGACGGACAACGCGAGACGCTTCGCGCGCGACGTGCTCGCCCTCGCGCCGCGCTTCGCGGGCGTCCGGGATGCCGGCCTGTTCGTCTACCAGGCCCACATGACGCTCGCGTCGGCGGCCATGCTCGAAGGCGACGTCGGCGCGGCCGTCGACGCGCTCCGCAGGGCCTCCGTAGCGCCTCCGGCCGAGGGGCTGACCTACGGTCATGGGGTGGCCGCCTGGCGCATCCTGCTCGACCTCGTGGACGCCGGCGAGCGGACCGCCGTCGTCGACTTCCTGGAAGCGATGGCCGAACGCAACCTCGCGGAACGGGACCGCCTGCTCGCAGCGGCGGACGACGTGCGGGACGGACGGTCGCCGTCGCGCCTGTTCCGGCGCGGCCGGCCGCAATGACACCGGCGCCTTGCCATCGTTTCGATGGCGATGTATAAACGATGGCGTGGTCAAGACCCAGATTCAGCTCCCGGACGCGTTGTATCGTGACATCAAGCGGCTGGCCGCCTCCCGGGAATGGTCGCTGGCGGAGACCATGCGGCGGGCGGCCGAGCAGTTCCTGGCCCGGCATCCCGTCGCAACGCCACCCTCGTCGCCTTGGCGGCCGCCGGTGTCGGACAAGGTCGGCTGGCGCGGGCTGAGCCACGAGGCGGTTCGCGAAGCCGCGCTCGACGACCTCGAGACGCGGACCGTCGAGGCGAATCGAAAGGCCGAACAGCAGGGGAGGCGTCGACGGTGACGTCGTTCGACACCAACATCCTGCTCTACGCCTTCAGCCGGGCCAGCCCCTGTCACGACCGCGCCCGCGTCTTCCTGGAAGACCTCACCCCCCACGACGACGTCGCAGTCTCCGAGTTGGTGCTGGTGGAGCTCTATACGCTGCTGAGGAATCCAGCGGTGCTCCTCCGACCCCTCTCGGCCGCCGCGGCAGTCGAGGTCGTGCAGAGCTACCGTCGCCATCCACGTTGGATGCTCGTCGGGTTCGACACCGACAGCACGACGCTGCACGACGAGCTGTGGCGACTGGCCGCCAACGCCCGCTTCGCCCGGCGCCGGATCTACGACGCGCGCCTGGCCCTGTCGTTGCGGAGACAGGGCGTCACCGAGTTCGCCACCGCCAACGTCAAGGACTTCAGCCGCCTTGGCTTCGATCGGGTCTGGAGCCCGGTGGAATGACCGACACGCCGGCCGACGACCACGAGTCGCCGGACCGGCTGCCGGACGGCGACCACGTGGTCGCGGCAAGAGAAACGGGCGCGCTCGCTGGCGGCGCCGCGCCACCGAAGCCGATTCAGAGCCGCTGCGCGCCGGGCCGCCCGTCCTCGACGAGGAACGAGGCCCGCGTCGAGATCGGGCTTCCGGGCCGGGTGACGTACTCCACGACCTGGTAGTCGGCCCGGCACCGCTCCGGCGTCACGTCGCAGCGCGCGTAGCCGCGCTGGGCGTTGAAGAAACGGACCTGCGGGTTCTCCGCGAGGAGCGCCGCGGTGGTGTCGCGGGTGTCGACGCCGTCGCCGCCCGAGCTGATGGAGGTGACGACGAGCTCGGTGCCGACCACGGGCCCGGCGGGGTCGCGATAGTCGACCTTGAGGTCGTTGACCCAGTTGCTGTGGATGTCGCCGGTCAGGACCACCGGGTTCGCGGGCCGCCGGGTGGCGAGGAACTCCATCAGCCGCCGCCGCGCGACCTCGTAGCCCCCCCACATGTCGAGCGCGTAGGACTCGTCGTCGCCCGGCGTGTAGTCGACGCGCGCCATCATGATCTGCTGCGGGATGACGCTCCAGCGCGCGGTCGAGCCGTCGAGCCCGTCCATCAGCCAGCGCTCCTGCGTCTCGCCGAGGGGGGTTGCGGCGGGGTCGTAGACGCCGTCGCAGACGCCGCGCCCGTCGCCGCACGGCTGATCGGTGCGGTACTGGCGCGTGTCGAGCACGTGGAACGAGGCGAGGTCGCCCCACGCGAAGGCCCGGTAGAGCTGCAGGTCGGGACCGTTCGGCAGGGACGACCGGCGCAGCGGCATGTGCTCGTAGTACGCCTGGTACGCGGCGGCGCGGCGGCGCCGAAAGAGCTCGGCCGGCAGCCCCTCCTCCTCGGACACGAGGTTCGCGTAGTTGTTGTCGACCTCGTGGTCGTCCCACGTGACCACCCACGGGAACGCGGCGTGTGCGGCCTGCAGGTCGGGGTCGCTACGATAGAGGGCGTACCGGTTGCGGTAGTCGTCGACCAGCTCGATCTCGTCGCCGGTGTGCCGGCGCACCCGCCCGTCGCGTCCCTCGTACTCGTAGATGTAGTCGCCGAGGTGGAAGACGAGGTCGAGGTCGTCCTCCGCCATGTGCCGGTACGCCGTGTAGTACCCCTGCTCGTAGTGCTGGCACGAGGCGAACGCGAACCGCAGCCGGTCCACCGGCGCCCCGGGGGCCGGCAGGGTGCGGGTGCGGCCGACGGCGCTCTCGTCGGCGCCGGCGCGGAACCGGTACCAGTACCAGCGCCCCGGCTCGAGCCCGTCCACCTCGACATGCACGCTGTGGCCGAGCACCTCGCGGGCGACGCTCGTGCCGCGCCGCACCACGTCGGCCATCCCCTCGTCACGCGCCACCTCCCAGACGACCTCGACGTCCTCCGGGGGCATGCCGCCGCCGTTCAGCGGATCGAGGGCGAGGCGCGTCCAGAGGACGACGCCGTCCGGCGTCGGGTCGCCCGACGCGACGCCGAGCGGGAACGCCGAGGGCTGGAAGAGAGATCCGCCCGAGGTGGGGCGGGCGGCCGCGAGCCCGAGCAGGGCCAGGCCGCCGGTCAGCAGATCGCGACGGTCCAGCCGACGCTGGAGCAACGAATCGACGTGGAGGGAATCGGTCATCGCCTGTCCTCTGTCGCCGAGGGTGCCGTCGCGCCGGGTTCGGGAACATGGCGCGGCTGCCGTCGCTGCCCGGCACCTCGGGATGCCGTTAGTCTATGCCGGAATTCGTTTCAACGATGTAGCGGGGAGGTCAACTTCCGGCAAGACCTCTTCCCGGCAAGCGAGCGACACGCTCCGGGCGACTCCCGGGTTTCCGGTGGAGAGGAGTTCACGCGTGCCGCTTTCGGCGGCCGAACCCATCCGCGGCGGCGAGATTCCGCAGGGTCCCCGCGGAGGCGTGCCGAGTGCGCAACCCCGGTGTGGCGCCGGTGCCCGGCCGCTCAGCCGGCGCCTGGCCGATCCCGGGCAGCGAGCAGGACGCCGACCCCTGGCGGACGGTCGTGGGCGTCGTCGAGAACGTCCGCTGGCAGGGGCCCGCGAGCGAGGAGAGCGCGACGCTGTATCTGCCCCTGGCGCAGCACGTGGGGGCCATCGATGCGATGTCCGTGATCCTCCATGCCGGCGCCGACCCGTCGCTGGTCACCGGCAACCTCCGGGCGATGGTCGCCTCGCTCGATGCCGAGACGCCGGTCAGTGGTATCCGGACGGTGGACGACGTCGTGGCGCAGGCCGTCAGCCGTCCGCGCTTCACGTGTCCCTGGTGCTGGGGTTCGCGGTCCTGGGCATCGTCCTCGGGATGGTCGGGGTCTACGGCGTCGTCGCCTACGCGGCCGCGCGCCGGCGGCGCGACATCGGCATCAGGCTCGCCCTCGGAGCGACCCGCGCCAACGTAGGGGCCAGGGCGTCGTCGAGGCCCAGCGCCCGCAGTGCGTCGCCTCGCCTGCCGAAATGCCCCGCGTGTCGAGCATCTCGAAGCCCCTGCCGCCCGATGCCGGTCCTGAACGGCCGTCCATCCGGCAATCGCCCCGCCAAACCTACATGCGCCGGAACAGGTGCCCGTAGGCGGCGCTCACCCGCAGCACCTCCGGGCGCTCCTTCAGCGTCAGGCGATATCGGCCCCGCAGGTCGCGGCGGGCCGCCCTGATCGCGGCGACGTTGACGATGCCCCCGCGGCGGATACGCCAGAACCGCCCGGGATCGAGGCGCGCCGCCAGCTCCGAGATGGGCGTGCGCACCAGGTGCTCCCGGTCGCGCGTCACCGCCGCCGTGTACTTGCGGTCGGATTGAAAGAAGCAGACGTCGTCGACGGCGACGAGCTCGACCCGCTCCCCCTGTCCTACCCGCAGCCAGTGCAGGTACTCGGGCGTGTCGGCCAGGCGCCGGATCAGCGATTCGAGAACCTTCGGATCCGGCTCGTTGCGGTCCCCGCCGGCCAGCCGCCGCTTCAGGCGGTCCACGGTCTCCTCGAGGCGCGACCCGAGCACGGGCTTGAGGAGATAGTCCACCGCCGCCCGCTCGAACGCCTCCACCGCATGGGTGTCGTACGCCGTCACGAACACGACGGCGGTGTGCGGGCCGGCGCGCCGCGCGACGTCGAGACCCGAGGGCGGCGGCATGCGGATGTCCAGGAAGGCAACGTCCGGCCGCAGACGTTCGAGGGCCTCGAGCGCCGCCGTTCCGTCCCCGACCGAAGCGATGATCTCCAGCTCCGGCCACGCGTCCGCGAGCAGGCGCCGGAGCTCGGCCCGCAGCGCCGGCTCGTCGTCGGCGATCAGCGCCCGCGCGGCATCGGCCACCTTCAGAGCACCTCCGCGGCCGCAGCGGGAGCAGCGGGGAACCGCAGCTCCGCGCTGACGCCCCCGCCCGGCGTCTCCGAGAGGGCCAGCCGGCCGCCCTCGCCGAACGCGACCTGCAGACGCTCGCGGACGTTGGCGATGCCGAGGCCCTGCCCGGCGGTGTCCGGATCGAGCCCGATGCCGTCGTCGGTCACCAGGACCCGCACCATCCCGTGGGACCGTTCCGCGCGCACCACCACGCGCCCGCCGGCCGGCGACGGCTCGATGCCGTGGAGCACCGCGTTCTCGACCAGCGGCTGCAGCAGGAGCGGCGGCATCGGCACCGTCTCGAGGCCGGGATCGACGTCCACCTCGAAGGTCATCCGTCCCGCCATGCGCAGCGACTGGATGTCGAGGTACGAACGCACCACCGCGAGCTCGTCGCCCAGCGTCCCGTCGGCACGGCGCGTGCGCGACAGCGAGGCCCGCAGCAGCGACGTCAGCCGCTCCAGGAGCCGCGCGGCCCGGTCGGGATGCGTGCGGATGAGCGAGATGACGTTGGCCAGCGTGTTGAACAGGAAGTGCGGCTCGACCTGCGCCTGCAGCACGCGCAGCTCGGCCTCCGCCAACGCCTTGTCGCGGGCCAGGGCGTCCCGCCTCGCCCGCTCGAGGCGGTTGCGCACCTCCCACAGACGCTCGACCGCGATGGAGCCGGCGAGGCCCGCGCCGCTCAGCAGGACGCCGATCACGAGGAACGCGTTGCTGCCCAGCAGGAACAGGGGGTCGCCATCCAGGAGGACGCCGCCGAGGGCGAGACCGAGGACCATCCCGCATGCCGTGGCGACGGTCTCCGCCGCCCAGCGCGGCAGCCATGCCGGCCCGTGCCGGTGCGCGAACAGGTTGAAGGCATGGATGGAGAACCCGATGCCGTAGCTGGTCGCGAAGTACGCCGGATCGAGCCCCGCGCGCATCGCCAGGCTCAGCACCGCGGCGACCAGCGTGCAGAACGCCGCGTTGAGCGCCCACCCCCAGCGCGCGGGATGCTCGCGGATCGACGCCTTCAGCCACGCCGTCATGGTCAGAACTCGAGCTCGAAGCCGCCCACCGGGAGAAGCCCCCACTGCGTGGCGCGGTCCGGACGATTGTCGTCCCGGTCCCAGTAGTAATGGAAGACGTTGTCGCGGTCGTAGACGTTGAGCACGCTGAAGAAGCTGACGAGGGTGACGCTGCGATAGTGCCGGCGGGGGTCGAAGCGCAGATCGAGCCGATGGTAGTCGGCGTGGCGCTCGACGTTGATCCGGTCGCGCCGCACGACGCCGGCCCCCGCCTGCGCCGACAGCACCGGGTCGAAGGGCGAGTAGGGCCGCCCGCCGGCGTACCGCCACCGCCCGCTGAACTCGAAGCGGTCGTTGGGGCGGTAGCCGACCATCACCGACGCGACGTGCCGGTGGTCGAACGACCGGTCGCGCTCGACTCCCATCGCGTCCGTATAGCGGGACACCGCGTAGGCGTAGCTCACCAGGCCGTAGACGTCCGTCGCCAGCTTCTTCCGGACCAGACCCTCGACCCCGTGCGACCGCGCCCGGCCGCCGCCGACCAGGCGCCCCGGCGTGGGCGTCCTGAAGTCGGCGAACCGGTCGACGACGAGCGCGGTCGGATCGTCCGGGTCGATCGGCAGCCCGCGGTAGTCCTTGCGGTACGCCTCGACGCTCAGCAGCGTGCTCGGCGTCAGCCGCCGCCGCACGCCGGCCACGTAGTGGTTGGCGCGCTGGTCGTCGAGCCGGCGGTTGTCGGGGTGCTGGACGAGGAGCCATGCGGGCAGCGTCTGACGGTAGACGCCGGCCGCCGCGGTGAGCGTCGTGCGCGGGTCGACGTGGTAGGCCAGCCGCAGGCGCGGCGACCAGGCGCCCCGCCGGTTGATCGTGAAGTGGTCGAAGCGGCCGCCGAGCGTCGCGGTGAGGCGCGGGCCGAGGGATTGCTCCACCGAGGCGAAGACGCCGGCCTTGTGCCCCTTCAGCGCCGCCCGGACGTCGAGCTGCTCGTCGCGCGTGCCGAGTCGCGTGCGGTCGGACCGCGCGAACACGTCGAAGTCGCCCGACAGCCGGCGCGCCGTCACGCCCCACCTCAGCGCGGCGCCGGCGCGGGGCCGGTAGCGCCAGTGGCTGCGCAGCACCACCTCCTGCTCGCTGGACTCGTTGTCGAACAGGGTCCGCGTCCCGTTCTCCCCCGCTTCCGTGACGTGCACCGCGTAATCCGCGCGGGTACGGGCGACCGAGGTCTCGGCATACCCGTTGCCGCTCCACAGCCAGCGCCAGTTGAGCCCGCCGACGGTCTGCCTGGCGCGCGAAGCGACCGCGCCGTCCTCCCGGTCGTCCAGCGAGAGGTCGATGGCGTCCACGCCGCCCAGGCCGAGCACCTGCAAGCGATGAGCCGGGGTGACGTCGACCGTCGCCATGCCCTGGAAGTCACCGTACCGGGGCACCGCCCCGCCGGTGCCGATGGCGCCGACGATGCCGGCGATGAGCTCGAGATAGCTGCGCCTCGCCGACAGCGCCCACGACCCACGGCCGCGGGCCAGCGGCCCCTCCAGCAGGACGCCGGCGCCGGCCATGCTCGTGGAGATCTCCGCGTCGACCTCGTCGCGGTTGCCCTCGCGCTGGGTGACGACCATCACCGACGAGAGGCGGTCGCCGTGCTCGACCCCGAAGCCGCCGGCCGAGAAGCTGACGTCGGCGATGAGGTCGGTGTTCAACAAGCCGATCACGCCGCCCGACGCACCCTGGGTCGGAAAGTGGTTGATGTTCGGAATCTCGATGTTGTCGACGACGGTGAGGTGCTCGCCCGGGCTGCCGCCCCGGACGATCAGGTCGTTGCGCTGATCGGTGGCCATGCCCACGCCCGGCAGCACCTGCAGCATCCGGCTGACGTCGCCGGCCGACCCCGGCGCCCGCCGGATCTCCTCGACGCTGAAGCTCACGGAGCCGACCGCCGCCTCCTCTTCCGCGGAGAAGTAGTCGGGGGTGACCTCGACGACCTCGCGCACGGTGGGGCCGGCCGCATCGAGCACCACCGCCAGCGGCGTGACGCGGCTCGGCCGGACGACGACGTCGTGGAGAATCGCCGACTCGTAGCCGGTCACCACTATCTGCACGCGGTGCAGCCCCGCCGGCACGCCGCCCAGCGTGAAGCGGCCGTCGTCGCCCGTGGCCGTGGCGAGGCCGCGGTCGAGGACCACGACGGCGGCCGCGGCAAGCGGCTGGCGCGTGGCGGCGTCGACGACCTGGCCGTGGATGCTGCCGGGGCGCGGCGCCTCCTGCGCCTGCGCCGGGACAGCCCCGGCGAGCGCGGCGACGATGCGGACGCACCCGAGCGACAGGGCGACACGCCCGCCGTGACGCCTGTCACGGGTCTCGATGCCGAACATGGCATCACGGTAGCCGGGCCGGGCAAGCAGGGGAACCCGCAGGCGACGAGAGCGCCGTCAGGCCGCGCGAAACGGGCGCGGTGCGGAGTGAAACGGATCGGCGGGCCGGCGGCAGGCTGCCGGGCCGGCGACAGCGGGGCCGGCAGGCGGAACGGCCCCCGCCTCAGCCCACCGGGATGCGGATGCCGACGCCGCCCCTGGTGTCACCCACCGCGAAGTCGTCGCCCGCGATGCCGGGATGCGCGTCGTGACGCCCAGGACCGAGATGGAGGCGGCCGCCCTCGACGCCGCGGCGAGCCGCTCGACGAGCTCGAAGCCGATCATGCCGAAGCCGGCCACCACGAGGCGAGCCGGCCCCGCGGGCAACCTTGGACCCCGCCGATCAGTCTGCGTCCGGGCGGCTGCGGGTCGTACGACAGCCGTCACCGCCGCCCGCGTTCCTCGGCGCGGGCGCCGCCGAGGATGAGGGGCATGCTGTAGTTGCCCTCGTGGCAGGCGTTCTCGAAGACCGGGCCGGCGGCGCGGGTGATGGGGAACGTCACCGTCCACGGGCCGGCGAACGACTCGGGATCGTGGGCCGTGAACTCGTAGTGCAGCCGGTCGGCGCCGGCGAGCCGGATGCGCTCGACGTAGCGCGCGTTGGGCCCGGCACCCGCGATTGTCCACGCCCCGTTGAAGCCCACGGTCTCGACGACGAGGGTGTCGCCCTCCCAGCGACCGCGGGAGCTGCCCTGCCACTGGCGGATACCCGCGGGCAGCGGCGGACGCCCGTCGAGGGGGATGATGCGCAGGTCCGAGTTCTGCTCGTGCAGGATGGCGACGTAATCGGGCGTCTGGAAGATCTGCGCGAGCCGGTTGGGCGACACCGCCAGCAGGGGAACCGTGCGCCCCATGATGCAGCGCTCGTAGCGCTCGCGGTCCTCGGGGCCGTCGGCCGACCGCATGCGGATGGCGATGCCCAGGGTGCGCGCCCGCTCGCGGCCGGCCGCGGTGCGCGCCGGCAGCCGGCCGTCGGGCGGGTCGACGATCAAGGACGTCCGGCCGTCGGTCAGGCCGCCCGGCTGCCACCAGTCGGCGTTGAGCTGCAGGTCGCGTTCGCGCCCGATGGCGGCGTGGCGACCGACCAGGTACGCCGCCTCCTCCTCGGGCGTCAGCACCTCCCGGCCCGCGAGCGCCGCCGGTCGCTCGAGCGGCGTCGTGCTGCGGTACTCCCAGTAGCCGCCCAGGTCCGGCGCGCCCCAGGGCGTGATCGGCGCGTCGACCGCTTGCCCCGGGGCCGGGACCGGCGCCGTCAGGAAGAGCCAGGCGAGAAGCATCCTTCGCATGCGCATCCGTTTCACAGCTCCAGTTGCACGATCGGGCACCAGCAGGCTTCCCCGGCCCTCGGGGCGGCCTCGACGCGGCCCCGAACCGCCGGCTCGCCATCGGGGCGAAGCAGGTGAATCCACGACGACGCGTCAATCAGGATCACCGGCCCGCGTCCGTTCCCAACGCTGCGCGTGAAGCTCCTCCACCGTCATCATGCCGGGGCACGTGCCCGCGTACTCGACGAGCTCGGCCATGCGCCGACGGCGATTGAAATCGGCGAGGGCCGTCACCACCGCCTCCCGCTTCGTCTTCGCGCGGGTGAAGCGCATGGCATCCGAAAGCTCGTCGTCCAGAGTATCAGCCGTCGTCTTCACGGGGCGATCATAGTGCTGTCGGGGATTCCCGACCAAGTCGATCCGGAAGCCGGATGCGGTCGGATCCTGCCCCCGGGCGAGCCAATTGTCGCGAGGCCGGGAGCGCCAGCCAGCATGAGGCTTCCCGTCGACCGCAAGTGCTCGGATACCCCCATCCGACGGATACCCCTATAATGGGAGCCGAATGTTCGCGGCACGCCGCGAGTCGCCCTTGAAGGCGTTCCGATGTTCGACTCCCTCGCCATCGTCCGGCAGTTGACTGCCGCCGGTATCGATCGCGAGCACGCGGACGCCATCGCGGATGCCGTCCGTCGAGCTGCCGACCACGGGGATCACGTGACGGCCGACCAGTTCACCGCCGGGCTGCCGGCGCTGGAGTTGCGGTTGATCGAGTGGATCATCGGCACCGGGGTCGCAGTCACCGGCGCCGTGGTGGGCCTGTTGCGGCTGCTCGAGTAGCGGATACCGCGGCGACCCGGACCGCCCCGGGGGATGCCGATGCCCAAGCCTGACGCCGGCGGCACGGACGACGTCTTCTCGGCGTCGCGACGGGATTTTCTCAAGTGGAGCGCCCTCGTCGGGGGCGCGACGGCGCTCGGCGGGGGCGGGCTGCTCCTGTCCCGGTACCCGACCGGCGGGGCGCCGGCCGGCGTTTCCACCGCCGGCGCCGCGGCGGCCGCGACCCGCGTCTTCCGCACCGCCAACACCCCCGAGTGCCTGCACTGCGCGCTTCTCGCCCACGTCGAGGACGGCCGCCTCGTCAAGGTGACCGGCGACCCCGACTTCAACGTCCTCGCCTGCGCCCGCGGCATCTCCCGCATCCGCCAGCTCTACAGCCCCCACCGCCTGAAGTACCCCATGCGCCGGGCGGGCCGGCGGGGCGAGGACCGGTGGGAGCGAGTGAGCTGGGAGGAAGCCCTCGACACCATCGCCGAGCGCTACCGCCGCATCCTCGCGGAGGACGGCAACCGGGCGTTCCTCGCCTTCGGAGGCACCGGCAACTGGTCGACGCTGTCGACGGGGGTGCGGGGGCTCTACTCGGCCTGGTGGAACCGCTTCGGGGGCGCGACGCCGATCATCTCGCAGCTCTGCTGCGCCTCCGTCAGCTCGGGGTTCAACGCGATCTTCGGGGGCGGGCGGTCGGAGTTCCGCGACGAGTGGGTGCACAGCCGCTACTTCCTGGCCTGGGGCAACAACCCGGCGGTCTCCAACCAGGGCTACGTGAAGAACCTCTTCCAGGCGCGCGAGGAACACGGGGCGCGGCTGACGACCATCGACCCGCGGCTGAGCGAGACGGCGGCCCTCTCCGACCGCTGGATCCAGATCCGGCCGGGGACCGACGCGGCGTACGCCCTCGGCATGATCAGGGTGCTGCTCGACGAGGAGCTGTTCGACGAGGAGTACGTCCGGCAATACACCAACGCCCCGTTCCTGGTGCGGCTCGGCGAGGGCGGCTACGACCTCGAAGCCGCGTCGCGCACCTGGCCGGCCGGCGGCGAAACGCTGCCCGTCGACCTGCGCGACCTGCGGCTGCTGACCGACGGCGGCGGCGGCCCGGAGAGCTTCGTGGTCTGGGACGAGCGCGCCGGGCGGCCCGTCGCCGCCGACACGCCGGGCGCGCGGCCGGCCCTGCGCGGCAGCTTCACCATCGACGGCGTCCGCTGCCAGCCCGTCCTCGAGTGGGTGCGCGCCATCGCCGCGCGCTACACGCCCGAGGTGGTGCACCGCATCACCGGCGCCCCGCCCGACTCGATCGCGGCGCTGACGCGCGAGTTCGCGGCCGTCAAGCCCGCCGCCATCATCCAGAACATGGCCGGCGCGCAGCGCACCGACCACGGCACCCTGACCGTCATCGGCCACCTCTACCTCGCCTCGCTCACCGGCAACGTCGGGCTGCTCGGCGGCGGCGTCAACGACAACGGCGGCTACCTGAGCGAGGGCGGGACCGTCAACCCGCCGGTGCCGCTGCAGCGCAACCCGCGCATCGACGGCATTCCCGCCACCAAGCTCGGCGAGTACCTGGTCGAGCGCAAGCCGCATCCCATCCGGGCCATCCACGTCGCGGGCACCGGGGTGCTCACGCAGTACCCGAACACCCGCAAGATCATCGCCGGGCTCGACAACGTCGACCTGATGGTGGTGCAGGACATCTTCATGACGACGACGGCGCGCTACGCCGACTTCGTCCTGCCCGTGACCACCCTCTTCGAGACCCGAAACCTGCTGGCGGGCATCCGCAGCCGCTACATCCAGCTCATGGAGCAGGCCATCGAACCGCTGTTCGAGTCGCGCTCCGACCGCTGGATCATGACCGAGCTGGCGAAGCGGCTCGGCTTCGGCGACGACTTCGACAAGCCC
>JAJEFC010000354.1 GCA_022820675.1 Vicinamibacteria bacterium
CGGTCCGCGCGGAGCTTTTCGGTGCCCTCGATGCGCTTGAGGATGAGGGAGATACGGGCAAGCTCCTGCATCGACACGGGCTCGTCCCGCCCGCTGAGATCGGCCATGGTGGCGAGCACCATGGTCCGCAGGGTCTCGATCAGGACGAGCCCGGCCTGGCCCTCCGGGCGCTTGCCCAGCGCATCCACCCACGCCTTGATGGTGCGGTCGGTCTCCTGCTGCTGGCGGATCATGTCGCGCATGTTCTTGGCGTAGCGGCCGACGGCCGAGCGCGAGCATGTCTCGCCTTCGGCCCGGATGCGGGCTGTGATCTCGTCGATGGTGGCGCCGTCCGCGATGGCCCGATCGACGGCCTCGCGCAGCTTGGCCGGCAGGCGGTCGACTGAAGAGCGCCCGCCGGTTCTGATGGGTCGGTTCTCGTTTTGCATGCCGCGATGCTGCCGCAACGGCCCCGCGCCGTGCACCGCACCATGGTCACTGGCATAGCGCGAACTCCCGTCTCTTGGAGTGGGGTCCGGATTGAATGCCGACTGACAGATCACTCCCTCAGAACGTGCGGACGTCCCTGCTGTCGGGCTTTGACATGCCCTGAATTCACCAGCGCGTCGTCATCCGAACCCCGGCCCGGTCCTCGGCTGCGCTGTCGTCGTTGGCGGCCTCGATCCGCGAGCCCTCGAAGCGAAGCTCGAACGCCTGCGCGCCCGCGCTCTCAAGACGCCAGCCGAAGCCGAGGCCGAAGCGGTGCGCGGCCTCCGCGCCAGCGCTCTCCTGCCGCGCGCCCTCGACGTCGAGCCCGAACGCGAGACCGCCCCGCGTCTCCTCGTCCAGCCGCCAGCCGAGCACCGTCTCGCGGCTTGCGTCGGTCAGGCCCAGCCCGATCTCCGGCGTCCCCGTGTAGCGCCCGTCGAACAGCGCGAACCCGTAGCCGAGCCTCGCCTCCAGCGTGCGCCGCTCCAGCTCGTTCGCGTCGTTCTCGTTCGCCGCCTCCAGCACCCGCGCCGCCTGCGGACCGAGCAGCGCCTCCACTCCGCCCGCCGCCTGCGCGCCCACCGTCTGCGTGAGCGACAGCGACGGGCCGCGGCTGGACTCCGGCGCCGGGTCCCAGGCGAGCGTGCCCGCGAAGCCCCGCTCGCGGAAGCTGCCGTCCTCATGGGTTAGCAGCCCCCGCGCGCGCATGTCCGCGCTCAGCCCCCGCGTCGGGTCGCTCCAGGCGAGACCCGCCCCGATGTCCGCGCCGAACCCGGTCTCCGCATCGCCCCCGTCATGGCGCACGCCGAGCTCCACGCTTGGGGTCAGGCTCGCACTGCCCGCAAAGCGGAACGCCCGCGAGCCCTCAAGCCCGAGCCTGATCCGCGTCACGTCCGCCTCCGACGCCGCAAGGTTCCCCGCGCCCGCGGTGGACACCGCCTCCGAGGTCGTGCGCACCGCCATCGCGTCGGACTTGATGGCCAGCTCCGCGCCGCCCTCCGGCGGCGCCTTCATGAGGATGCTGCGCACCCCGACCGAGGCCATCGCGAGGTCCATGTCCGTCTCCAGCGCCGCCTGCGCCTCGGGGTCCACCCTGAGCGTGCCCTCGCCGTAGCCCGCAACCCCCCAGACCGAGAGCCGGTCGCTCGCCTCGTAGCGCCCGTAGGGGTAGAGGCCGGTCAGGCTCGCCTCGATGTGGCCTGCGCTCTCGCCCCGGTAGCCGCCGCTGCCCCGCGCATGCGAGAGCATCAGCCCCGCCGTCGCGCGCCCGCGCACAAAATCCGCGCCCAGCATCAGGTTGCCGACCTCGCCGTCGAGGGTGAGTTCGCCCTCGCGCCCGTCGAAGCGCGACACCGTGCCCCGACCCCAGGCCGAGACCGTCCCGCCCCCGGCGGTCCCGCCGGTCAGCGAGAACGAGGTCCCCGCGAACAGGTCGCGCTCCGACAGGGTCCGCGTTCCCGACAGCGCCGCCCGGTCCTCCGTGCCTGCCCCGGACAGTGCCCGGACCTGTTCCGGGTATCCGGGGTCCTCGCCGCGCAGCCATGCGCTGAGCGCTTCCGTGCGGGTCTCCTCTTGGCGCTCCGCCTGCGCCTCGGCGTCCCCCGACGATGAGCCGAACGACAGCGCCTGCCCGGCGACCGTCGCCTGGAACCCAGGCGCGCGCGCCGAGTGCAGCCGTCCGTCCACCGCCTCGAGCACCTGGTCCGCGACCGTGCGCCCGAAGCGCGCCATCCACGCCTGCGGGATCGGACCGTCGTTGGTGATGGTGCCCGTCGCCGTTGCATCCTCCAGATACGCCCCTGTCGGGTTCGAGAGCGTGAGCGTCATCGTCTCGCTCGCCTCGTTCTCCGCGTCGGCGATCACCGGCACCGACACCGTCTTCACCGTCTCGCCCGTAGTGAAGTCGAGCGTGCCACTCTTCGAGGTGTAGTCTCCGGGCGCCACCGCCGTGCCGTCCGAGGTCGCATACGCGACCGTCACCGTGCCCGACGCGGCCCGGCTCAGCTTCACCTCGAACGCGAGCGCCGCATTCTCCGCTCCTTCGTCGACCTCCGCGTCCGCGACGTTCAGCCCCGGCGGGCCCTGCACCGTCGCCGTCGCCGTGCCGGCGAGCGCCCGCCCGTCCGCCGTGCACAGCGCCGCCTCGTCCCCGCAGGACCCGACCGACGCCAGCGACACCGTCACCGCGCCGGTCCCCGAGGGCGTGATCGTCACCTCCCACAGGTCCAGCCGGTCGTTCACCCGGAGGATCCTGCTCTTCGACCCGCCCGCGACCGCCAGCGCCCCACGCCACATCCGGCGCTTCGAGCCCTGCGGCAGCACCTCGCTGAACGCCGCCCGCAGCGTGAACGCGCTCGAACCGTCATGCTCCGACGGGACGTTCCTGAACGACGCCGTCAGCGGCACCACCGCCTCCGCCTCCGGACCCGGCACCGTCGCCGGCGCCGGGTTCGTGAGCGCCCTGCCGTCCGACGTGCACAGCGCCGCCTCGTCCCCGCAAGCCCCAGTCGAGGCAAGCGACACCGTCACCTCGTCCGCCCCCGAGGGCGTGACCGTCACCTCCCACAGGTCCAGCCGGTCGTCCACCCGGCGGATCGTGCTCTTCGACCCGCCCGTCACCGACATCGCCCGCCGGAGCTGGCGCTTCGAGCCCTGCGGCAGCGCCTCGCTGAACGCCACCCGCACGGTGAACGCGCTCTCACCGTCATGCTCCGACGGAACGTTCTTGAACGACGCCGTCAGCGCCTCCGGCCCCGCCTCGGTGTTGTAGATCGTCCCGATCGCTTGCGCGTCGTCGATCGCAGCACCCGTGGCGCCGCCGAGCGTGAGCGTCATCGTCTCGCCGCTGTCCTCCACCCCGTCGTCTTCGATGTCCACCGAGATCGTCATCTGGGTCTCGCCCACCTCGAAGGTGAGCGTGCCCCTGGTCTCGGCGTAGTCTTCGGGCGCCGTCGCGGTGCCGTCGGAGGTCGCGTACGCCACCGTCACCGTCTCGGTTGCCGGCGGCGACAGCGTCACCACGAAGTCGAGGGAATCGTCCGTGCCCTCGGTCGCTTGCGCATCGGCCACCGTCAGCCTGGAGGGCGGGACCGCGCAGCCGGTCCTGATGTCGGTCGCAAGATGCTCGCATTCGTCGCCCAGATGGCCTGCCAGGCGGATGCTGCCCAGGGTGAACCAGTGATACCGCGAGGTGTCGAATTTCAGGAAACTGGGGGGGCCTCCATCCCTTTCGTGCAGCAGGCCCAGCCTCACCGAGAAGTTCTCCTGGAAGTTCTGATGCTCGTTGCCCCCGTCGTCCTGGATGGTGTCGGGCTCGGTCCCCACCCGCAGCGTCATGGTCCCCGTCTCGACGCCCGTCCTGGCGTTGGTCCGTTTCTGAAGCTCGCTGTCGCTGATGGTGAGGACCTGCGAGAAGCCCCAGCTGTCGCCGCCCCGCGTGCCGAGGAGGGTCAGGTCCCTGCATTCGGCGAGCCGGTTCCTGATCCCGTGGTCGTTGTCGTGGCCGCCGTAGTTCCTCTTCTCGCACTCGATCGCGACCCTGAACTTCACCGACCCGCCGATGGCGGCGAGGTTGACGTCGTCGCCGGGGTCGGGGTCGGTGACGCGTATCTGGAACACGGCGTCGTCGCCCTGCACGACCGTGGAGTTGGGCGTCTGATGGATGGAGACCCGCAACGCCTTCAGCTCCCTGTGGAGCGTGACGACGTAGGCCTTCCTGGTCGCGCCGTCCTCGGCCGTCACCCAGACCCTGTACTTCTGCACGTTCCCGAACCCGTCCTCGGTCAGCATCACCTGGTGGCCGGGCCTGACCGGGTTCGCGTCCACCGACAGGCTCCCGTCCCGCTCGCGGATGATGAACGACGCCCTGCTGTCGCTCAGGGTCGGACGAATGGTGATCTCGGTCCCGAGGCGGCCGTTCACGTTCCTGATGCGGTGGCGGTCCACGAGCGCGTAGTATTCGGTCCTGCTGGGCTTGAAGCGCACGGCGTCGAACAGTTTCGACGAACCGTCCGCTATCAGCGCGCCGTCCGAGGCGTCGAAGAGCGCGAGAGCGCTCAGGTTGGCGTCGCTGCTGAGTACCTCGCCCTGGATGGCGATGCGCAGCGAGCTGGTGGAAATGGCCCAGTCGGTGGGCTGTGCCTCCGAGGCGATAACTGCGATGCTCCACCCGCGCGCCGCGCCCGGATCCTCGCTGTTGGACCTCGTAACCGTGACGAAGTACAGCGTTGGATCGCCGCTTCCCGCCGAGGCGTTCTCGAACACGACCCAGTAGTTCGTGTTCGCCCGGAGTATCGCCTTGCCCTGCGCCGTGAAGGTGTTGTTCCCGTAGTCTGTGAACGACGACGGGTTGGTCAGAACGTAGAGGCTGGCTCCGGGCGCCCCCGACGCATCGGTGTAGATGCTCACCCTCGGGACGGCGCCGCCGCGCACGGGGGCGAGCGCGGCGACGACCGACCTGAGCAGGTAGCCGCCGGGACCCGTGGTGAACTGCTGGGCCCTACGAACGGGAGGGTTAATGCCATCGTCACCCACCAGGCGCGTTCCGGTGTCAGCCTGCCCCGTGTTGCTGACGAGGGCCCCGGGTACCGCGCCCTGCGCCGGCGTCGACGTCACGTCGATGGTCATGGCGTAGGCCAAGGCGCTCTCGACCGTGCCGTCGTTCACCTTGAAGCCGAAGTAGTCATAACGAAACCCGCTGGCGCCGGGCGCCGGGGTGAACGTCAGCTTGCCCGCTTCGATGTCCGCCCCGGCGATCACCTGGTTCTCTGCCACGTCCATGCCGTCGAGCTCCAGGTCGCCGAGGGTCTCCAGGAGCGTGATCCTCACGCTGGCCAGCGTGTCGCCGTCGACGTCCATGAAGTTGAAGTCCGAGACCGAGAACGTGTGCGTCGTGTTCTGGCCCACCGTTACTCTCGGGGCGAGCGAGACCGTGGGCGCGTCGTTCACGGCGCGTACGAAGATGCGCATGCCGTAGGCCGACGGACTCTCGTCGATGCCGTCGCTTACATGAAACGCCACAATTGCGTACGGATTCCCGTTCCCGTCCGGGTCGGGCGCGAAGGTCAGCTTGCCGCCATCGATGTCCGCCTTCGCGACGACTTGATTGGTGATCACGGCGGCGCCGTCGAGCTTCAGGCTCCCCCTCGACGGCGGGAGACTGAATCGCACGCTGTGGAGCGTGTCGCCGGGGTCGTCGTCCATGAAGCCGATGTCCGTCGCCGTGAACGTGTACGTGGTGTCCTCGTCCAACCATACGTCCACTGGCGAGGCCGTGGGGCGGGTGTTGACCGGCGAGCCGACGATGGCGATTTGCAGCGAAGTAGCGTCGGTGGACCAGACGGCGGTGCTCTGGTTTCTCCAATGGAGTTGGTCGCCGATCGACCATCCGCTGGCTGCTCCCGCGTCCTGCGCATTGCTGCTGGTTGTCTTTAGCGCGGCTGTTCCTGCGCTCTGCTTCGAGAACACGACCGCGTAGGTCGTGTTCGGGCTCAGCGTTTGCGTTCCGCTTACGCTGAAGGTGTTGCTCGCATCCGAGTTGATGGTTGCCGGATTGCTCAGCGTGAAGAGGCTGCTGTCGGGTGCCCCGCCTGATGTGGTGCTGTAGATCTGTACGCGCACGCCGGTGCCGAAGATGGCCCCGAATGCCGCCCTGACTTCGTTCAGCGTGTAGCCTCGGCTATGGCTGCCCGTCCTGAATGCCTGCGCTGCCCAGAAGTTGAAGGTGCCCGTCGCCCCGATTGATCGCGCGAGTGGGTTCGTGCTTTGCCCAGTGTTCGACACCAGCGTCTCTTGCGCCTGCGCCTCGTGCGGTGTGGCGCCCAGCGCGGCGACGGCGAGCAGGAGCAGTGCGGCGAGGCCGCACAGCCCGCGTGCCAGGGCGCGCGGAGGCTTCCGCCGGGAGCGGGGGCGCGCCGCGGCGCCGGGCGCGACGCCCCCGGACGCGGATGACCCGGAATCGCTCGCCCGGCGATGTCCCGCAGCCCCTCCGCTGTCCGGGCGCTCCCGAGCGGGGTTCAGGCCCGTCCGGTCGCCTCCGTGCCTCGACGCGCGATCGTCGAGCGGAGTTGCGCTCCGGGGTAGGCTTTGCTTCGTGGCGGCGGGGAACTCGTGCGAACCGTTCATCGTGTACTCCGTAATCCAAGGTCTCGGCGCCGGATTGCGGCTGACGAACCGCGACGGCCTGCGTGCGCGTCGCGTAGCGGGCAAACCGAGACCTGCCACGACGCACGCGCCGACCGTTCGAGTCGGCACGTCAGGAGGTTGCGAGTATACGAATTTTTGTGTGAAACGTAGGATAATAATAAGTATATCTTATGAGAATTTAAGGAGAATTGCGGCTGCTTTCACCTAATCTCCGCGCTAGTGTCCTGATTCTGAAGTTTCTATCCAACTTTGGCATGGACGTTGAGAGTTCGTTGGCAGAAGCGCTCGACGGTGGCGAGGATGTCGTCGGCTGACTTGGTCCAGCGGAAGGGTTTGGGGTCGCGG
>JAJEFC010000024.1 GCA_022820675.1 Vicinamibacteria bacterium
GTCCGCGCGGAGATGCGGCATGCGGGGCTGGCGGCAGGGTGCACGTCAGGAAAGTTGGAGATTCGCGGTTGCGAGCATTTCCGGGCCAGGTTGGCGTGCTAGCTTAGCTAGCTAGCGGGTGGCTTTCGGCGAAGTGCTCGCCGCGGCAGAGGCGGGTCCCACAAATCTGGCGTGCACCCCGCCGCCCGGGCGGGATTGTGGGTTCCGGCGAACTCGTGCTACCGTTTGCCCCGGGCGCCCGCCGGAGGGCGCTCGATTGTTACCGGGCACAGTGGAGCGACGAATCGCACGACGGGCGCAGGGCATTCGCCCGGCCGCCTTCGTGCTCTCGGCCGGTCCGCCAACCGGCTCACCGGCCTGTCGAGGAGGAACGACGACATGAAGTACCGCCTGCCAGCTCTGTTCACTTTCGCTGCCGCACTCGTGATGCTGCCGATCGCCGCACACGCGCACTTCCAGTTGCTGGAACCGGCGCCCTGGATCAACCTGGACCGCCTCGGCAACCCCCAGAAGGTCGGACCGTGCGGCGGCAACCCGAACGGCGACAACGCCGAGATTCTGTCCGGCATCGTCACCGAGGTCACCGGCGGCTCCAACCTGCACCTGAAGATCCAGGAGACGGTCTTCCACTCGGGCCACTACCGGGTCGCGCTCTCGGTGAACTCGCGCAACGAGCTGCCGGCGGATCCGACCGCGGTCGAGAAGTGGACGGACCGGGGCCTCTACTCGGTCTGGGGCGTGATTCAGAGCCCGCCGCAGATCCCGGTCCTCGCCGACGGCCTGTTCCCGCACTATCCCGTGGGGGACCAGCGCGCGTCGTTCCGGCCCGAGACCCCGATGGATCCGTGGGAGGCCGACATCCCGATTCCGAACATCAACTGCGAGAAGTGCACGCTGCAGGTCATCCAGTTCATGGCCGATCACGTGTACAACGTGCCGGGCGGCTATTCCTATCATCACTGCGCCGACCTGAGGATCACGGCCGATCCGTCCAAGCACATCGACGACCGCTGGCCGGCGGCGCAGATGACCAACTGATCGGCGACCGCCGACCCGACGCCGGCCACGCGCCAACATGGCCGGCTCGAGACCCTCTCCCCGGGGCCGCCCCATGGCGGCCCCGGTCGCACCCCGTTCCGCGAGCGCGCCCCCACAAACACGCCTGCCGCGGTTCGAGGTCACGGCGGACGCGCCTTCCCCTTTGCCTTCGCACGCAGAAGACGCTCCAGCAGATTCTGCCCGCCGTGACGGGGGCCGTGGTGATCTTCCGAGCGTATCAAGGAGGATCCGCCACCGCCAGGGGGCCGCGCGCCGCCGCCGGCTTCGACCGGATCCTGACGATTCTCGACACGCACGTCGCCTCGTTGATCGCGGCCGCCTTCCTCCACCAGCTCGCGTCGGGGCCGATTCAGGGCTTCGCGACGACGCCGTTCTTCGGGCTGGTCTGGAACGCGTCACCGCCGTGTTCGTGCCGCGCCGTCCGGTCTCGTCCTCGTCCGGCAGCGGGAATCGACCCTGGGCCCTTGACCGCGGTCACTTCCGCCGGCCCGGCCGGGGCTGCCGGACCTTCGCGTTCTTCTCGACGCGGAGCTTCCACGCGGTGCGGAGCGCGCCGGCCAGGATCTCCTCGTCGGCCGCTTCCAGGCGGACGTGCGTCATGCCCATGCGCCCCCAGCCGCCGGCGATGGGCACGAAGACATCGGGCGCATCGCCGACGAACATCGCCTGGACCTCGGGCGTGAGCATGAGGTTGCCGTAGCCCCGGGCCTCGTGGGCGAGGGTGGCGAAGATGCGGCCGCCGACGCGGAAGTCGGGCGCGCCCACGTGCGAGCGCTCCTCCGCCCCGTCGAGGCCGAGCGCGAGCCGGCGGAAGTCGTCGGCGGTCGCCATGGTCCTTTCAGCGCCCGCGCGCCGCTTCCTCGACGACATGCAGCTCGAGGCGCTTGCCGACGGCCGCGAGCGCCTGCTCCAACTGATCGAGGCGCGATGCGTGACGCACGTCGAGCACCCGGTCGATCTGCGGCAGGTGCCAGCGCAGCCGACGCCCGAGCTCGGCCTTGTTGACCCGCTGCGCCAGCATCGTGTTGTACAGCTCGACCTTCGCGACCAGCAACGGCGGCAGCGGCACCGTGCGGGCGCCGCGCCCGGGGGCGGACGGCGCCGGAATCGGCTGCCGTTGTCGCATGTACGCCCCGATCATGGTGGTCAGCGCATCGACCGCGCGTGCGAGGGCTTCATCCTCGTCGTCGGCGTACGTGTGCGCCGGGAGATCGAGGAAGTCCACGAGCACATGGCCGCCCTCTGTCGTCAACGACACGGGATAGCGCAACATCGAAGCCGTCCCTACGTCCGCCCCTTCAGGCCGAGGTCCCGCTTGATCGCCTCCATCGTACCGCGCGGCATGTCCCGCTTCCCATGCATGGGCAGCGTGGACTTCCTGTCGCCCCGCAGCACGACGAGATGGCCGCCGTCACCCGGCTCGAACGTGCATCCGTGCCGGCCCAACCACCGCTTGAACTGGCGAGGCGTCATCGGCACGACGGCCACAGGCTAACAACACGGGTGAATACATGCAACAGATGTGCTGCGATGCGGCCAGGAAACGGATGGCCTGCGTGTTCGCCTCGCGCACGCTGTTCGGTCCCGTCGTGATCCGGCAGCGGGACCGCGGTCTCCGCACCGTCCTCGGACCACGGGAGGCCGCGGCCCCTGCCCGAGAGCGAACGTCACGCCGGTCGCGTATGATCCCGCACGTCGGCACCGAGTCCCGGATTCCCGAATCCGGCGGACGCCCGGTGCATTCTCGGTCTGGTACTCGACCCTGCGAGGGCTGCATGTCGAAGAACACGCTGTATTCCATCGTCGGCGCGCTGGTCGGCATTGCGGCCGCGGCGTACGCGGCCACCGCGCCCTACGAGCGGTTCCCCGGCGTGGTGATCGGCGGCGAGGCGACGCCGCCGCCCGCGGACTGGAACACCGTCAACGACCACGGAGAGGTGCTGATGAAGCTCGCGGGGTTCCCCCCGTTCGTCATCCGCATCGTGTACTCGACCGACGAGGGCGGGGTGATCACCGCCACCCGGCCCGACGGCGGCTACTGGGCGGCGCGGGTGCGGGGCGGGCGGCGCGACGGGTGGATCCGGCTCGGCGACGCGACCTACGCGCTCAGGGCGACCGAGATCGTCGGCGACGAGCGCATCCCCTACCTCGAGAGCTACGCCGCGAAGAACGGGATGAGCATGGGGTACGACTTCGAGGGCGAGGTCATCCCGAGCGTGAACGAGCCGGTCCACACGTGGGAAGTGTTCTACTGGACGCCCCGGTAGGGCACGCAGCCGATCGCGCCGACCCGACCGGAAGCTCGCCACGCAGCCACGGGCCAGCGAGAACCGAACGCGCCCGTCAGCCCCTGCCGCCCAAGGCGTTCCGCGCCAGGGAGACCTGCCGACGGGCGCTCAGTCGCGCGCAGGAGTTTCGCGCCAGCGAACTCCCAACGCGCCCCGTCAGGGGCGCGCCGCTTCCGCCTCCTGCCGCTCGATGTTGCGGTAGACCTCCTGGATGTGCCGGATGTCGTGGTTGCCCTCGTGGCAGGCGTACTCGTACATCGGCCCCTCGGTGGCCATCAGCGGAACCTCGGCGCTCCACGGCCGGTCCCAGGTCGCGGGGTCCTCGACCGTGAACGTGAAGTGGATCCGGTCGTCGGCCACGCGGGTGAACCGCTCCACCACCTTGAGATTCCGGCTCGAGCCCTGCCACGCGCCCTTGTCGTTGAAGTGGCTGCTCTCGACGACGAGGGTGTCGCCCTCCCAGCGCCCGCGCCCGTCGCCCGGCCACTGGCGGATCTTGTCGGACATGGGCGGCGTCCCGTCGATGGGGACGATGCGCGGCCCGTTGGTGCTCTGCTCGGTGAAGATGACGACGTGGGTCGGCGTCTGCAGGATGTGGTGGATGTCGTTGTACGAGGGCGGCTGCAGCGGGGGCGCGTTGTAGCGGTAGTTGAGGCAGCGCTCGCTGTGCGGCCGCAGCTCGTAGCCGTCGAAGGCCCCCCGGTCGCCGCGCGCCGCCCGCGCCGCCGCCGCCCGCGCCTCGGCCTGCTCGTTGCGCGGGGGGATGCGGCCGTTCGGGGGGTCGACGATGAGCGAGATGCGCCGGGTCGAGAGCCCCTTCGGCACCGGGGTGGCGAGCCAGATGGCGTTGTCGTAGTGGACGTATTCCTCGTCGCGGTGGGTCTGGTCGAGCACCCGCGCGCGCTCCTCGGGGTCGTCGATCTCGATGACGAAGCGGGCCAGGGGGTCGGCCCCGTCGACGGTGAGCTGCGACTGGAGCAGCGCGAACTCCTCCTCGCTGTAGAACGCCTGGTCGCCCAGGTACTCGGGGCGCTCCATCGGCGTGAAGGTCTGGGTGGTCCAGTAGCCCTGCAGGTCGGGCTGGCCGTCCGGCAGCCGGGGCATCTCCCAGCTCGCGTCCGCCTCGGGGGCGCTCTGCGACTGGCTCTGGGCGAAGGCCGGCGCGGACGCCATCACGGCGACCGCGAGCAAGACGATGGTTCGGAGACGAAGATGCATCTCAACCCTCCCTGGGAGGCTTCCGTCGTTGTGGTCCGGAAAGGGCCATGATCGCTCAGGCGCCCGCCGTTCGCAAGCCCTTGCCGGTCCCCGGGTGCACGTCAGATTCGTGGGATGACTGTCAGGCCCCCCTGGCCGCTCGTCGTTCCCGGAAGTCCCGAAGCAGTCGCTGAGCTTGCAGTAGCGCAGGGAGATGGTGGCGTCGGCCTCGGCGCTCGTCCAGCGCATGCCCGGCGCGCTGGAGTTCCAGGCGCCGTCTCCCATCTGGTCCCCAACAATTCTGACGTGCACCCCCGGTCCCCGCGCAGCGAGAGCGGCGGGGCGCCTGTCGGGTGCGCCGCACCCTCCGACTGTAACGGAGCCGCGTGGCGAGCCCAACTCCTGGCAGCATAGCGGCCCTGACCGCATGGCGCAGCCGCCCGAATGGCTCCCGGCCGTCCGCCGCTGGCCGGCGCGCAGGCCGCACGGCCGCCCACCCTTCCGCCACCCGCCGGCACGGAGGCGGCGCGGCCGCGCCTCAGGGCAACCGAGGTGCTAGGATCGGCGAACCACGCAGTGACAGGAGAGCACCCATGACCATCGAACGCATTTCCCGCGCCGTCATCGCGCTGACCCTCGCCGCCGGGCTGGCCCTCGTGCTGCCGGCCGCCGCCTCGGCCCAGTCGCACCAGCCGCCGCCCGAGCCGCCGGCCGACTGGGGGCCGATCTCGATCAACCTCGAGGGATACGAGTACCCCCACCCCGTCGAGTTCATGAACTTCCGCGTCTTCGACCAGGACGTGCGCATCGCGTACATGGACGTGGAGCCGACGGGGCCCGCGAACGGGCGCACCGTCCTCTTCAAGCACGGGGGCAGCTACTACGGCTGGTACTGGGAGAGCCAGATCGAGGCCCTCGCCGCCGCCGGCTACCGCGTCGTCGTGAAGGACCGCCTGGGCTGGGGCAAGTCGTCGAAGCCCATCCTGCCCTACAGCATGAGCCTGCACGCCTCGAACACGGCCCGGCTCCTGGACCACCTCGGCATCGAGAGGGCGGCCATCGTCGGCCACTCCATCGGCGGGCAGATGGCGACCCGCTTCGCCTTCCTCTACCCGGAGCGGACCACGCACCTCGTCACCGTCAACCAGGTCGGCCTGACCGACCGGCGCGCGGGGCGCGGCTACACCCCGTTCGACGGAGAGATCGACGCCGACCCCGACCTGCAGGCCGCCTACGAGCGGGACGTGCGGACCGACACGAACCGCTACGTCGAGTGGAAGCCCGAGCTCATCGAGCACCTCCGCATCCGCCACGGCCAGCGGCTGAGCGGCGACTGGCCGCGCCTCGCCTACGTGCGCCGGCTCGGCGGCAACCTGCGCTCGATGGACACGGTGGTCGACGACTGGCCCCACATCCAGACCCCGACCCTGATCCTCGGCGGCGAGATCGACGGGCCCGGCTTCCCCGACAACGTCAGGCGGGCGGCCGAGATTCTGCCCAACGGCGAGGCGTTCCTCATCCCCAACGTGGGTCACAACCCCCACGAGGAGGTGCCCGACGTCGTCAACGCCGAGCTGATCCGCTTCCTCGGCACCGGCGCCGGCTCGACGGACGGGCAGTGAGGCCGGGGGAACGTCGAGCCCGAGGCCACGGTGGACGACGGCGGGACCGTCGAGCCCGGCCGAGAGTAGCCGGTCAATTGCGTAGGGCGGCGGCAGCCCGCGGCCTGCAAGAAGCCATGCCGGACGCCCTGTCGGAGAAGGTGCTGGCCCGCATCGCCGGCGCCGAGGCGCTGTACCACCGGCTGATTCTCGTGGCCGCGCCGAACGGAGCGGGCAAGACCGAGGCGCTGCGGAAGGTCGCGGCGAGCACGGGGGCGCGGCTGGTCAACCTCAACCTGGAGTTGTCGCGCCGCATGCTCGACCTCACCGGTCGCGAGCGGTCGCTCCGGTTGCCCGATCTGCTTGACGAGGTGGTGGGCAGGGACGCGCCGCTCGTGTTGCTCGACAACATCGAGCTCCTGTTCGACGTCGCGTTCCAGCACGATCCGCTCCGCCTCCTGCAGGGCGTGTCGCGAAACCGTACCATCGTCGCCACCTGGAACGGGACGCTGGCAAACGGCTACCTGAGCTACGCCATGCCGGACCACCCGGAGTTCCGGCGGTACTCCCGGACGGCACGCGGCGACGTGGTCGTCGTCTGCCCCGACGCCCCTGGCCGAGGCGCTTGAGGGTCTGGGAGATCTAGACGGGTAACCCGCAGGCGGAGGGAAGGGCGGAGGGTGGATATCGCAGCTGGCTCGCTCGTACTCCGTGCAGTGAAACTCACCTACGATTTCTGGAGGGATGCCCGGACGGATGCACTTGCCCTTTCCGAGGACGCCAAAGTGGTACTCGGGACGATGCAGAACGATCCGACGGATAACGGAGTCTTCATCGACGCAACGGGCCAGGGCGACCGCGGTTACTCGCTCCTCTGCACTCACCATGACATCCAAATCAGCACGACTCGCCGCGTCGTGGCCGAACTCGAAGCGAAGGGCTTGGTAACGACCGTCCGGGAGGACGAAGGCGACTTCCAGCATGAGTATGTCAAGCTCACCCACTTCGGTTGGATCCTCAACCCGCAGACGGGCAGGGTCGACAAGGTGGGCTGATGAGATACGGCGACCTGATTCAGTTCGAGCCGATCGACACCGTGGTGCAGCTCCGGGACGCCGACCGCGAGTCCGAGGCACGGCAGCTCGTGTCGACCTACGTCGTGAGCCCCGAGATGGCGGAGCGGCTTGCGGACATCGTCATCCCGCAGATCCAGATCGACGAGCCCGCCGACAACAAGGGCTTCCTCGTCGTCGGAAACTACGGCACGGGCAAGTCCCATCTGATGTCGGTCCTCTCGGCCGTCGCCGAGCGGGCGGAGCTCGCCGGCGCGGTCGACCCGCGCATCGCCGGCCCCGCACAACGCATCGCCGGCCGGTTCCAGGTCGCGCGCACCGAGCTCGGCGCCACGACCATGGACTTCCGCGCGTTCGTCTGCTCGCAGATCGAGGAGGCGCTGGCGCAGTGGGGCGTCGACTACCGCTTCCCGGCCCGGGACACCATCCCGAACCACAAGCAGGCGTTCGAGGACATGATGGCGGCGTTCCACGCCCGCTACGCCGACCAAGGGCTGCTGCTCGTCGTCGACGAGCTGCTCGACTACCTCAAGAGCCGGAAGGACCAGGAGCTGGTTCTCGACCTGAACTTTCTGCGCGAGGTCGGCGAGGTCTCGAAGGACCTGCGCTTCCGTTTCGTCGCCGGCGTGCAGGAAGCGATATTCGACAGCCCCCGCTTCCATCACGTGGCCGACAGCCTGCGGCGGGTGAAGGACCGCTTCGAGCAGATCCGCATCGCGCGAACCGACGTCAAGCACGTCGTGGCCGAGCGGCTGTTCAGGAAGACCGGCGAGCAGCAGACGCGCATCCGCGAGTACCTGACACCGTTCACCCGGTTCTACGGGAACATGAACGAGCGGATCGACGAGTTCGTCCGGCTCTTCCCGGTGCATCCGGACTTCATCGACACGTTCGAGCGCATCGCGGTGGTCGAGAAGCGCGAAGTGCTGAAGACCATCTCGCTCGCCATGAACCGCATCGTCGACCACGAGCCTCCGGGGGACAGTCCCGGCCTCGTCGCCTACGACTCGTACTGGCGCACCCTGCGCGACAACCCGTCGTTCCGCGCGGTCGAGGATATCAGGGCGGTCATCGACTGCAGCCAGGTGCTGGAGTCGCGCATCGACCGGGCCTTCACGCGGCCGGCGTACAAGCCGATGGCCCTGCGCATCGTGCACGCGCTGTCGGTCCACCGCCTCACCCACAACGACATCCACGCCCCGCTCGGCGCCACCCCGGACGAGCTGCGCGACACCCTCTGCATCAACCAGCCGGGCATCGAGGACCTCGGCGGCGAGCCGGCCGACGACCTGCTCTCGCAGGTCGAGACCGTCCTGCGCGAGATCCACAGGACCGTCAACGGCCAGTTCATCTCGTCGAACCGCGACAACCGCCAGGTCTACCTGGACCTGAAGAAGACCGAGGACTACGACGCGCACATCGAGAAGCGGGCCGAGTCGCTCGACGACGCGCAGCTCGACCGCTACTACTACGAGGCGCTGACCCGCGTCCTGGAGTGCGCCGAGACCACCTACGTCACCGGCTACCGCATCTGGGAGCACGAGATCGAGTGGCGCGAGCGTCACGCGTCGCGGCTGGGCTACCTCTTCTTCGGCGCCCCCAACGAGCGCTCGACGGCGGTGCCGCCGCGCGACTTCTACCTCTACTTCATCCAGCCGTACGAGCCGCCCCGCTTCCGCGACGAGAAAAAGGCCGACGAGGTGTTCTTCCGGCTCACGGGCCAGGACGACGCCTTCCGCGAGGCTCTCAAGGGCTGCGCGGCGGCGCTCGACCTCGCCTCGCGCGCGTCGGGGCACGCCAAGACCGTCTACCAGGGCAAGGCCGACGGCTTCCTGCGCAACCTGACGGCGTGGCTCCAGAAGCACATGACCACTGCGATCGAGGTGACGCACCAGGGCCGGAAGAAGCCGCTCGCCGGGTGGGTAACGGGAAGACCGCCGGGCGATGGCGCGCAGGTCAACGTGCGGGACGTCGTGAACGCGGTCGGCTCGGCCGCGCTGGCCACGCACTTCGAGGACGAGGCACCGGATTACCCCGCCTTCCCCGTCTACTGGACCAGCAAGAGCCGCCCCCTGGCCGCGCAGGACGCGCTGCGGTGGATCGCCGGCCGCAGGACGCAGCAGGGCGGCCGGGTGCTCGACGCGCTGGAGCTGCTAGACGGAGACCGGCTCGACCCCACGCGGTCGCCCTACGCGCGTCACGTCGTCGAACTGCTGGAACGGAAGGGGCAGGGGCAGGTGGCCGACCGCGGCGAGATCATCCAGGCCGTGCACGACGTCGAGTACATGGCGCCGACGACATATCGCCTGGAGCCCGAATGGGTGGTCGTCGTGCTGGCGAGCCTCGTCTACTCGGGCCACGTCGTGCTGGCGGTGCCCGGCCGCAAGTTCGACGCGACCGACGTCGCCGCGCTGGCGGCGGCCCCGCTCGCCGACCTCGTCGACTTCAGGCACCTCGAACGGCCGAAAGAGTGGGATGTCCCGGCCCTGACCGCGCTCTTCGAGCTGCTGGAGCTGACGCCGGGCATGGCGCAGCTCGTGGCCCAGGGCAAGGACGAGCCGGTCCGCGAGCAGCAGAAGGCCGTCGAGTCATGGGTGAACCGGCTCGTGACGGCCCGGCAGGCCCTCGGGGAAGGGCTGCACTTCTGGGGCCGCAGGCTCCTCGACGAGCCGGCCACCGAGGACCTGCGGGGCAAGCTGGACGCGGCCAAGGATTTCCTCGAAGCCCTGCGGCCGTTCTCGTCCCCGGGCGCGTTGAAGAACTTCAGGCACGGCCGGCCGCAAGTCGAGGCGCAACGCGCCGGCCTCGACGCCCTGCGCGAGGTCGAGGCCCTCCGGGCGCTGGTCGGTAACTTCACGAACGCCGCATCGTATTTCCCGGCCGCCGAGGCGGCGCTGCCCCCGAACCACCCGTGGCGCGACAGGCTGAGAGCGGTTCGGGAAGAACTCCTCGCCCAAGTCGTCGATCCCGCAGCGCGGGCCGCCGCGGGCTTCCGCCGGCGGGCGCAGGCCAAGCTCGCTGAGCTGAAGCGCGCGTACATCGAGACGTACCTGGCATTGCACACGCGGGCCAGACTCGGCGTCGACGAAGAAAGACGCAAGGGCCGGCTCCTCGCCGACGGCCGGCTGCAGCAGCTCAAGGCGCTGGCGACGATCGCCCTCCTGCCCCGCCGGCAACTCGATGACTTTCAGGAGCGCGTGAAGGCCCTGAAGACCTGCTCGACGTTGACCGAGCACGACCTCGACGCCGCCGCCGAGTGTCCGCACTGCGCCTTCCGGCCATCCGCCGAGCGTGTCGAGGCCCCGGCCGGCAGCCGCCTAGCGGGCCTGGAGGATGAGTTGGACGCACTGCTCTCGACGTGGACCGACATCCTCCTGTCCAACCTCGACGACCCGACCACGCGCGGGAAGCTCGGTCTGCTGCGACACGACCAGCGGGCGCCGGTGCAGGCGTTCATGGCCTCCCGTCTGCTCCCGGCCCAGCTTGGCCGCGACTTCATCGACGCCGTCGCGCAGGTGCTGTCCGGCCTCTCCAAGGTGGTCGTCACCGACGACGACCTGCGCCATGCGCTCTTCCCCGGCGGATCTCCGGCGACCCCCGGCGAGTTGAAGCAGCGCTTCGCCGACTACGTCGACGAAAAGGCGAAGGGGCTGGACGAGGCGCAGGTGCGGATCGTGATCGAGTGACCGGGGCGATGCGGACTGCCACGGGGTCGGCGCACGTGCCGGCGCAGGGCGGTATGCGATTTGCAGCGTACATGTCATCCTGGTTCGCGCCCGGGCGTCCGGTGACCTGCCGGTCCGCTCGCACTGATCGAGCCTCTGGCGGCACGGGGCCGGATTGTCGGCGGCGTAGAATGGAACCGGGCGTTTCCGGCCCGCCGGCGAGCGCCGAACACCGAGCGACGGCATGACGCAGAACGAGCTGATCGAACTGCTTCGCCGGCACGAATGGCGAGACGTCGAGTTCAAGGAAGCCCGACGCAGCGTGCCCCGCGACGCCTACGAGACGGTCTCCGCATTCGCCAACACCCAGGGTGGGCATCTGGTCTTCGGCGTGCGCAAGAGCGGCCAGGAGATGGAGATCGTCGGCGTGCTGGACGTGGACAAGGTGCAGAGCGAGTTCCTGTCGACGTTGCGCCAACCCGACAAGTTGAGCGTCGTGGTCGACGTCGAGGAAGAGCTGCACCGGCACGGCGATTCCGACCTGCTCATCTTCCACGTGCCGGAAGCCCATCGTTCGCAGAAGCCCGTCTTCCTGAACGGCAACGTCAGCCGGTCGTTCGTCCGGAGCGGCGGCAGCGACGTTCGTTGTTCGGACCGGGAACGGAACCGGTTCCTTCTCGACGCCGCCGTCGAGCGTCCCGACGGTCACGCGATCGATCTCGACCTGCGCACGGCTTTCGACCCCGACGCCGGTGGTACCGGGCGGTCTACGAGACCCGGCTGGACAACCGCTCGTGCGCCACGTTGTCGGACACCGACTTCCTGGCCGAGATGGGCCTGCTCGTCGAGCAGGGCGGCCAGCGATGTCCGACCCGCGCCGCCGTTCTGCTCTTCGGGGCCAATCCGGCCTTCCGGCAACTCGTGCCGCGGCCCGTGGTCGACTGTCAGCGATTCATGGCGACCCGAGAGACCGCGGACACCGAAGACCGCTGGTTCGACCGTGTGGTTCTGGAGGAGAACCTCGTTCGTACGTGGCGGTCCCTCATCGAGGACTGGTACGAGAAGCTCGCCGAGCATCCTTTCCGCCTCGACCCCGCCACGATGCGGCGGGACGACACGCCGCCGGACTATCGCGCCTTTCGAGAATCGATGATCAACCTGCTCATGCACCAGGACTACGCCGACCATTCCCGGACGGCGGTCATCCGGCACTACAGGGACCAGACCGTCTTCTGGAACTCCGGCGACGCGTTCGCCGCCGACCCGCATCTTCTCGAGCCGGGCGAGCGGGAGGTGCGCAATCCGCGAATCGTGCTGGCGTTCCGCCGCATCGGTCTCAGCGAGCACGCGGGGTGGGGACTGCGCGACGTGTTCCGGAACTGGCAGCAGTTGGGGTACGTACCGCCCCGTATCGTGAGCGACAGGCGCCGCAAGAGCTTCGAGCTCGTCCTGACGAAGGAGGCGTTGCTCTCCGACTCGCAGCTCGCCTGGCAGCGGGGTCTCGGCGTCGGCCTCGTGGACGAGGAAGCGCGCGCGTTGGCCCTCGCTTGTCGAGAGCCGGACGTCGGGCTGTGGCAGATCAAGGCCGTGACCGGTCTCTCCGGTCCCGAGTCCTCCGTTCTCGCAGATCGCCTGGTGGATCGCAAATTGATCGAGCGCGCCGGCCCCGACCGCTACGTCCTCGCCGAGCACCCGCGCAAACGCCGGTCGAGGAATGACCAAGTCCGTGACCAAGTCCGCGTTTGGCCGGATGTCGTCGGTGACCATGTCCGCCCCCACCGGCCCCACGTGGTCGCCGACCCGACCGAGCCGACGGCTGGATCCGGCGACATGTCTACTGCACATGTCCGCTCCGGGAACAACGGCATGTCCACTGCACATCGCCGAGACATGTCCACTGCACATGTCGAAGATCGACGCGACATGTCCACTGCACATGTCGAGCGGCTGGCGGAGAGGCCGGCGGACCGGCCCGAGCCGTTGACCGAGCTTTCGGCGCCTCACCGTGGAATCGTCGAACGCTGCGAGGTGCCCCGTCGTCTGGCCGAGCTCATGGACGCGCTCGGCGCAACCAACCGCGGGCACTTCAAGAAGCGGCATCTCGATCCGCTGATTCGGGCCGGCATCGTGACGATGACGAACCCGGAGAATCCGCGGGCGCCCGGCCAACGATACGTGCTGACCGCAGCCGGCCTCGCGCTTCGGGCCGCTCGTACTCGCAAGGGCCAGGAGGACGAAGGTGGCCACGCCGGGTGATCCCGACCCCGAGCTGTTCCGGAAGTCCGTCGGAGCCCAGGATTCCGTGCAGGTCGCGTGCCTGGGATGACCTTCGATCAAGAGGACGCCCGCCGAGAGCACTTCCTCGCGCGGCTGAAGGAAAAGCTCCCCGAGCTGCGGCAACGGCCCGACTTCCCCGTGGCGGACGTTCGGCCAAGCGTCACTGAATCTGCGGGACTACTCGGTGCCGAAGGACGACCCGATCCACGACGCGCCCACGGCTCGGGCGCTGCGGGAGGCAATCTACCCCAAGCCCAAGATCGAACGCTGTCACGTAATCGTCATCCCCATGGGAATGTACGTCAACTACAGCAAGTGGATCCGATGCGCGAGCAACCCGCGCGCGTCTTGAACCCCTGCTCCTTCACGAACCACTTGGTGACGACGCTGGCGTCGACGGTCAGCGTCACCGGTCGCGATCCGCACGCAGGAGGATGGCGCTGTCCGTTTGCGGGGTGCCGGCGGTGGCGGATGCCAGCTCGCGCGTTCGCTCCCGAAACGCGGCGACGCGGAGCCGACGGTCTGCCCGCTCGGTCAGCATGTGCCGAACCTCGCCTTCCAGCGAGCGCTCGTTTGCGCGGGCCTGCGCCTTGAGGCGCTCGATCACACGATCGTCGAGATTTCGGATGGTCAGTGTGCCCATTCCTGAGATGTCTCGGGATTCGGATTGCTGTCGTTATGCTCGCACCGCGAGCTATCTTTTGGACAACCGAGCCCGCCGCGAAGATGAGGGAGCGTTGCGAGGTGATTGGATGGCACGAATCGACGGGAACGGGCAGCGCGGGGGTGGCGCGGCGAGATCCTGCGCGTGGTGATGCTGAGCGCCTTCAGGTGAACGGATTGACGATGGTCAGTCCGGCGATACGGCGCCCGGCCTGGAGGTCTTCCGTCAGCAGGGTGTCGCAACCGGCGGCGAGCGCCGACGCCACGATCAGCGAGTCGTGGAAGCTGAAGTCGTGCGACCGGGCGAGGTCAACGGCGCGCCGGTGGATGTCGACGTCGATGGGACGCACGGGGCCGAGCGCCTCGCGAGCATCGGCGAGGGCGTCGGCGATCAGGTCCCACTCCAACCGGAACTTGCGGCGCAGCACGGCCGCGAACTCGTTCATGACCTGCACGCTGACGACGCCGCCGGCCAGGATGACCTGCCGCGCCGTGTCGCTCTTGGGGCCGGCGCCCTGAGCGTAGACCAGCACGTTGGTGTCGATGAACGCGCTCATCGGGCGTTGGCCTCGTCACGGTCGAACGCATAGCCGGCCGGAAAACGCAGCCCGCGGGCGCGCATGCGGTCGACCGCCTGCTCGCGGCGCGCGTCCTTCATGACCTCGATGCGCGTCGACGTGGCCGCCACAATCCGCAGATCGTCGCCGGGCTTCAGGCCGAGGTCGTCGACCAGCGCCCGCGGCAGCCGCACGCCCAGGCTGTTGCCCCACTTCGCAACCAGCATGTCCGCCTCCTGGATATCCCTCGCGCGGCAGGATATCATGCGGCGACGATGCCATCCGGCCGGAACCGGCCGACCGGCCTCCCGGATCGGACGTACGCGCGCGGCGGGGGGCCGCAGTATGCTACGCGCCGGAGCGTGCGCCGCGGAAGGGCCCGGGTGCTCCCGCGGGATGGGATGGACGGGCAGCGGCGCCGGGAAGGTGACGCTGTCCGGGCTGTGTTCCAGAACGCCCGACGGCCGTGACCCACCACCCGCCACACCGGAGAAGGAGCAGATCGCAGTGACCGATAGCCGCCGCACACGCATCGACCGGACCGCCGGCCCCCTGTCACCCTCGCGCCGCCGCTTCATCGGCCGGACCGCCGCCGCCCTCGCCGCCGCGCCGTTCGTCCGGCCCCCGGCCCTGTTCGGCCAGCCCGCGGTGCGGCCGGCCCCCGGCATGCCGGAGCCGCAGTTCGTGAACACCAACGGCATCCGGATGGCGGTGTACGAGCGGGGGGAGGGGCTGCCGGTGGTGTTCGTGCACGGCTTCCCCGAGCTCGCCTACTCGTGGCGCAACCAGATGCGCTCGTACCCGGCGGCGGGCCTGCGCGCCATCGCCCCCGACATGCGCGGCTACGGGCTGACCGACCGGCCGGCGGACGTCGCGGGCTACGCCATTCCGAGCCTCTGCGACGACCTCGTGGGGCTGCTCGACGCCCTCGACATCGAGCGCGCCGTCTTCTGCGGCCACGACTGGGGCGGGGCGGCGGTGTGGGCGATGCCGCGCCTCTACCCCGACCGGGTCGTCGGCGTCATCGGCGTGAACACCCCCGCGTCGGGCGGCCCGCCGCCGAGCGAGCCGCCCGAAGAGCCGCTGATCGTCTTCACCGAGAACTACTACGCGGCGACGTTCCTCGAGCCGGGCCGCGCCGAGGCGGTCATGTCGCGCGACGTGCGGCGAGCGCTCGAGATGATCTTCCGGCGCGGCTGGTACTGGGACGTCGAGAACATGCGCGGCTACCCGCCCGACTCGGCCGAGAAGACGATGGACATGCTGCGGATGATCGAGGAGGACAACTACCAGGGCGAGCTCATCATGCCCCCCGACGTCCTCGACTACTGGGTGGAGACGTTCGAGGCGACGGGGTTCACCGGGGGCCTCAGCTACTACCGCGCCAACATGGGCGGCGGCGGTGCGGCGCCGACGGGCGACATCGACGTGCCGTGCCTGTACGTCGGGGCGGAGAACGACACCATCCTGCGCCCGTCCTCGTCCGACCGCATGCCGGCGTTCATCGCCGACCTCGAGCGCCACGTCATCGCCGACTGCGGCCACTGGACGCAGCAGGAGAAGCCGGACGAGTTCGACCGTGTGACGCTGGACTGGATCCGCCGGAAGTTCCAGGACGCCTGACGGCGCAGCCGACGTTTGAGGAATTCGTGGCGCCAGGACGAGCGAAGGGGAAGGCGGTGGTCGGCGTCGCCGAACACGGCAACTCGGCGGTGCTCGTCACCATTGGACCCGACCGCGAGCTCCTCGATCGCCGCCGCATCGACCTGACGGAAGCCGGACTGCCGACTCATCCGCATCACCACGAGGGGTCGTGGGCGGTGGGTCGCTACCGGGACAGCCCGTGGGCGCGGGAGGTCTCGCTCGCCGAGGCCGTCGAGCTGGTCGAGCGGGTGCGGGAGTCCGCGGCGCGCGGCGCCCGCGAGGGACTCGAGGCGCTGGCCGCGACGGTGCCCGTGCCGATTGCCGCCATCGCGATCCGGGTCTGCCCCGCCCTTCCGCCGACGACCGAGGAACGCATTGCCGACAACCGCGCGCAGGCCGTCGCCGACTCCGTCATGTATCGCGAGGCCCTCGCGACCGAGGCCGAAGCGCGCGGCTGGTCGGTGCGCTGGTACGACCGCGAGGGTGTTTTCCGGGAGGCGGCCGCGGCGCTCGGCCGCGAGGACGTCGACTCGGCGCTCTCTGCGATGGGCCGCGCGATGGGGCCGCCCTGGCAGGCCCGGCACAAGCTCGCCGCGGCGGCGGCCCTTGCCGCCCAGACGCGGCCCGCGCCCTGAGCGCGGCACCGGCGGGAGCTCACGCCTCCGGCCAACTTCGCCGCCAGACTGGCTACCGCGCGAGCGCCGGCAGGTTCCCGGCACCCCGTCGGAGTCGAGCGTCCGCGCCGTGTTCATCGCCATCACCAACCGCCTCGTCTTGCGCCGCCGAGAGACTTCAGGCAGCCTCCGGACTCGCAGCCGCCACGTCTCCTCCACTCAGTTGCTGCAGGCCGAAGCTCTCCTGCGGAACGCGCTCTCGCCCCGACCAGAGCTCGACGAGAGCACTCACAACGTCGGTCGGGAAGGTCTCTCCCAGCCTCTGAATCAGCTCCTCCCCGGGCCCCGCTTCCAACGGCCGCCGACAGCCATGCTCGAGCAACCATCTGTACAGGCCGTGATGCGGGCGCAACGCCTCCCGTCCCTCCTCCTGCCGGCGCGTGTTGACGCCGATGAGTATCTCCACCCCTGCGGGATCGAGATCACCCACGTACACGGCCCCCTCGGCGTCGATGCGCTCCACCACGTCGTCGAGGTTGCCGGCGCCCTGCCGGAAGGCATTGCCGGCACCGTAAGCCACCGCAGCGTAGAGCGCCGTCTTCCGATTCCACCGCCGGAAGCTGTCGAAGGAATGATAGTTCTCCAAACCGTCATGACCGGGGCGCCGCTCGCCCCGAGGTCATGAAACGCGACCAGGTTGGCGCCCTGCCGAAGCGCGACTCTTTGGTGGTCGACGCGCGTGTCGTGACACCCTGAAAAGGCGGAAGCGGGAACAGTCGTC
>JAJEFC010000166.1 GCA_022820675.1 Vicinamibacteria bacterium
GTCCGCGCGGAGATGCGGCATGCGGGGCTGGCGGCAGGGTGCACGTCAGGAAAGTTGGAGATTCGCGGTTGCGAGCATTTCCGGGCCAGGTTGGCGTGCTAGCTTAGCTAGCTAGCGGGTGGCTTTCGGCGAAGTGCTCGCAGCGGCAGAGGCGGGTCCCACAAATCTGACGTGCACCCCTGGCGGCAGTGCTCCTTGACACCCGGGCCGGGCACCGTCTATGTTCTGGAACTCTACGCGGTTGCGGCTGGATGCACGGGAAGTCCGGTGTGAAGCCGGCGCTGCCCTCGCAACTGTGAGCAGGGACGAAATCCGCACCCACGTCACTGCCCGGCTTCGGGCGGGAAGACGCGGAGAGTAGGCCGATCCTGCAAGCCAGGAGACCGATCCAGCCGCGCCTCACACGGCCTCCGACGGGGAGGCGGGGAGGAACGGTGCTCCACCGACGGCGCCCGATGGGCGCGCCATCTTCGGAAACACTGCAGTAGGCCTTCGGCAATCAGCCGGGGGCGGATTCCGTACGCCCGGCTGGCCCTGGCCGTTGCCGGGCCGCGGCGAAGGCTGGCGTACACCCGCCTCCCCGGAGTGCGCCCGCCTTCCCGCGCCCGGACGAGAGGAGTCGTCTCTTCATGATCCGTCGTCTCACGTTGTCCGCGGTCGCCGCGTGCTGGCTGGCCGCGGTGTCCGCCGCCGCGCAGGGCCCGGTCACGGTGACCGGCGTCGTCACCGACTCGTCCGGCCGCGTCCTGCCGGGATCCGCCATCGAGGCGCGCCGCGGCTTGCGCGTGGTCGCCACCGCCACCGCCGGGCCCGACGGCCGGTACCGCCTCGCGCTGCCCTCCGAGGGCCCCCATCGCCTGAGCGCGCGCCGGGACGGCTTCGTCGCCGGCGCGGCCGAGGTGACCTCGGCCGCCGCCACCACCACGAGCGTCGACTTCCGGCTCGACATCGCCCCGCTGCGGGACACCGTCGTCGTCACCGCCTCCCGGACCGCCGAGGCCGCGGCATCGGTCACCGAGTCGCACTCGGTCTTCACCGCCGCCGACATCGCGGCCCTCGGCAGCCGTTCGGTGGCCGACGTCCTGCGCCACGTCCCCGGCCTGAACGTCGAGTCGACGGGCCGCGAGGGCGAGATCACGTCGGTCTACGCGCGCGGCGGCGAGTCCGACTACAACCACGTGCTGATCGACGGCGTAAGGGTCAACGACGACGGCGGCGCCTACGACTTCGGCCGCATCTCCGCCGCCGAGATCGACCGGGTCGAAGTGGTGCGGGGCGCCCAGTCGGCGCTCTACGGCTCGGACGCGATCGGATCCGTCGTCCAGGTATTCACGAAGCGGGGAACGCCGGACAGCGGACCCAGGCTGTCCGGATCGTTCGAGGGCGGCTCGTTCGGCACGACGCGCGGCGACCTGCGGGTGCTCGGCGGCGCCGGCGGGCGCGTCGACTACCAGCTCGGCGTCGCCCATCGCGCAACCGACGGCGCGTTCCGCGACCTCCTGCCCGAGCCCGACCGCTTCGACCAGCAGTCCGTCGACGGCAACGTCGGCGCGATCGTCGGCAACCGCATCCGGCTGCGGACGGGGTTCCGGTACAGCGACGCCCGCGGCACCTCGGTCGGCCCCATCACCTACGCCCGCGGCGACACCGGCACCGGCTACGACACCGACAGCCTGACCTGGCATCTCGCCTTCGACCAGGCCCTGTCGCCGCGCATCGACCATTCCGCCACCGTGAGCCACTTCCGGTCGGGCCGCCGGTCGGTGGACACCGTCGGCGACCCGCAGAGCCGCGTGTTCGCGATCCTCGAGGGAGAGCCGGGGGCGCTCCATCCGGCCGGCCCGCGGCTGCTGCGGCTGATCGACCAGGCCGAGCTCGACGCCCTCGCCGCCGACGCCGCCGGCCTCGGCGCCGGACGGTTCCTCGCGCAGAGCGGCCCGTACAGCGGCTTCGACCACCCCTTCGAGTACGAGGCGCAGGTACGGCGGCCGGCGCTGCGCTACCAGCTCGACGCCACGTGGCTGGACGACCAGGTGCTGAGCACCGGCTACGACTACTACCGCGAGACGAACGCGCTCGACGAAGGGCAGCGGGTGGAGAACCACTCCTGGTTCGTCCAGCAGCAGTTCAACCTCACCGGCGCGTGGTTCGTCACCGGCGGGGCGCGCGTCGACGACAACGCCCACTACGGGACCGCCGTCAACCCCAGGCTGTCCGCGGGCGGCTATCCCCTGCCGTACCGCGAGGGGGCGCTCTCGTCGGTCAAGGTGTCGGCCAACGCCGGGCGCGGCATCAAGAACCCGAGCTTCTTCCAGCTCTACGGCGACCAGTGGGTCGACGGCGACCTGTCCCTGCGCCCCGAGCAGGCGCTCACCGTCGACGCGGGGGCCGAGGCGACCTTCGACGACCAGCGCTGGCTGGCCCGGTTCACCTGGTTCAGCAACGACTACACCGACCAGATAGCCTGGTCGCCCTCGCCCGGCTTCGGGGGCGACGGCGTCGCCGACTACGTGAACATCGACGGCTCGCGGGCCGACGGGGTCGAGCTCGAGTTCGCCATGCAGCGGCCGCTCGGCGGGGTGACGGCGAGCGCGTCATACGCGCTGGTGGACACCGAGGTGGTGACCAACGCGAGCACGAGCGAGCAGTTCCAGCCCGGTCAGCCGCTGCTGCGCCGGCCGCGTCACTCGGGCAACGTGCGCGTCGGCTATGCGCGGGGGCGAGGCAGCCTGCACCTCGCCATGCGAGTGGCCGGCGACCGCCACGACAGCGCGTTCCTCGGGCTGCAGCGTGTCCCGGACGGCCGCGGGGTGGACATCACCGTCAACCCCGGCTACACGCTGGTCACCGCCGGCGGGCAGTTCCGCGTCCGCCCCGAGCTGACGCTGTTCCTGCGCGTCGACAACCTGACGGACGCCGTGTACGACAGCGCGCTCGGCTATCCGGGCCTGCCGCGCGCGTTCGTCGCCGGAGGCCGCTTCGACTTCGGCGGCTGACGGCCGGCCGCGGCGTTCCGAAGCGACCGCCGAGCCCGCGGAGGCCGGCGCCCCCGGGGAACTGCGTCGCCGACGTGCTCTTGTCCGCGAAGGCGAGTGCGACACCGTCAGACCGACATCTACGCGCTGGTCCCCACAGTTGGAATCCGCACCACCGCCACGCCTCTCCGGCATTGCAGTTCCTGCGCGGTGAGCGGCTCGGCACCTGTGTCCATCCCGTGAACACGAGCCGGTCCGCGTTGGCCCCGTCCTTGCTCGTGACGCACCCGGTTGTCGACGGGCGGCCGGACGCGCGGCTCTCTCGCCCGTTTGCGGAGCGTCGCGGTCCGGCGCGTCGCCCGCCCGAGGAATCGGGATGTCACCAGGAGCCGGAATGCACGACTCTGCCTACAAGCTGCTCTTCTCGCGGCCCCGCATGGTCCGCGACCTGCTCGACGGCTTCGCCGCCCGCGGCTGGGGCGCGGCCCTCGACTTCGACACGCTGGCCCCGCTGCCCGCCAACTTCGTCAGCGAAGATCTCGAGCAGCGCCACGGCGATCTCGCGTGGCGCATCCGGTTCCGCGACGACCGCTGGCTCTACCTCGTGCTGCTCCTCGAGTTCCAGGCCACCGTCGACCCCGCGATGGCGGCGCGCATGCTGGCGTACACGGCTCTGCTCTACCAGCGGGTGATCGCCGACGGCGTGCTCCGCGAGCACGGGACCCTGCCGCCGGTACTGCCGGTCGTCCTCTACAACGGCCGACGGCGGTGGACGGCGCCGGTCGAGATGATGGACTTGGTGACGACGGGAAGCGAGATGCTGGCGCCGTACCAGCCGTCGCAGCGATACTATCTTCTGGACGGAGCGCGGGTGGTGGACGCGGACCTGCCGGAGAACAACCTGGTGTCGGCGCTGATCGGTCTGGAAAAGACGCGCGACGCGGCGGGTCTCGGCGAGGCGCTGCACGCCCTGAGCGACCTTCTCCGGGAGGCGGGGGACGCCGCGTTGACGCAGGCGTTCATGGCGTGGCTGCAACAGGGGGTGCGGATCGCGGGACGGCTGCCGGCGGACCACCGGGAGCCGCTGGCGCAGTTGCAGGAGGGGCGCACGATGCTGGAAGAGACCGTGCGGGAATGGACCCGCGAGTGGCTTGAGCAGGGCCGGGCGCAGGGCATGGAGCAGGGCATCGAGAAGGGCCGCGAGGAAGAGCGGGCGTTGCTCTGCCGTCAGACGGCGCGGAAGTTCGATGCCGCCGCCGCGGAGAAGCTGGCCGCCGCCATCGCCGGCGTCACCGACCCGAACCGCTTGGCGCGGGTCGGCGACTGGATCATCGAGTGCGCGACGGCGGCGGAGCTGCTCGCCCGCGTCGGCGGCGACGGCCGGCCACGCAGGTGAGGGCGCCGGCGGGCCGGAACGATGTCGAGCCTGAAGCGGTCACGGCCGCCGGGACGCATCGTCCAGAGTCCGGTTCGCCTCGACCGCCATACCGAACCGCATTCCGACTTGGTGGTGGCCCGCCGCGGCCACGCCTGCACCGCCCGCCCTCCCCCAGAGACTGGGTGAAGCGCGGACCCTGGAGAAATCAGTCCTGACGGCGAGACTTCCGTCGCAGCGTCCGCTGCCCGTTCAGTCGCGCAGGGCCGTCGGTCGAGCGACGAACACCCCTGCAGCACCGAACCCGCCAACCGCGACTGAACCTGGATCTCACTTCACGCGACGAACCTGTCCACTCGAGTTCGAGCACTACAGCCGGTTGACTGACCGCCGGATTGCGTACGGGGGCGCTCATGCGGTCCCCATTGATGAAGACACTACATTCAGCTCGCACGACGGCTATGTGAACTTGATTGAAGACTGCTATATCGACATGGGCGAGCGCGAGGATACTGAGTCGTCGTTGCCGGAACAGGAGGAGAGCCTCCTGACGACCTTCTACAGCATGTATTCGGCCCTGCAGTGCGGCGATCACGGGTTCGACGGAATAGTGGATAGTTGATAGAGTGTTGGCTCGCTTGGGTGACGAGGACGACCACGACGACTGCGACGCGTACGAATCGTGGCGAGACGAGGAACGCGGGGAGATTGAAGGTCACCTGCGTCTCGGCCTCGAGCGTTGTGGCAAGGACAGGACCGAAGTCCGTGACTACGTCAGCTCCGTCGAGGGCAGGAGCACCGAATGTGAGGACCTTCGTGACGAACCGGACGATCGGAAGGACTCCGACGACCTCGAATCGGAGGTCGAGGCATTGGTTTCCGAGCTCGAGGCATCCGCGGCAAGCGCCGCCGAGCGTTTGTCCGCCTCCACCGCTTGGTTCGAGGAGTGGGAGAAGAGCAAGTATGCCGTGGACGCATTCTTCGAGTGCATACGGCAACTGAGACAGCTGCACCAGAATAGGTTCGAAACAGCCAGGACACGGGTTGAACGGGCCATCTCTGAGATCGCCGGCTCACGAGCGAAGCTGTAGACTGGCTCACGTCATGTTCGACACGAACGAGTTGAACCATCGTCTGGCCGTGCGGGTCGTGTTCCTGGCCGGCGCAATCGGCTTCATCGGCCTCTTGAGCCTGCTGCTGACGGACGGCCGCGCCGCCGCCCTCCTGCTCGACCGCAACTCCACCGTGTTCGACTACCCGTTCACCATCCAGAACCTGATGTGGCTGGTCTTCTTCGGCGCGCTGGCGGAGTTGACGCTACGTCATCGGCGCGCCCGCGTCGAGGCGCTCCAGCTCGACCGGGGTCTGCTGCCCGAGGACGACGAGACGATGCTGCGGCTGCGCGACCTCGGCGCCATCCGCACGCGTGTCCGCGGCGAGGAGGAGTTCTTCCTGCAGCGGCTCGTCGCCCGCTGCGTCCTGCAGTTCCAGACCTCGAGGTCCACGGACCGCGCCAATGCGCTCCTGAACTCGTCCCTCGACCTGATGCAGCACGAGGTGGACGCGAAGTACAGCCTGATCCGCTATATCGTGTGGGTCATCCCGACCATCGGCTTCATCGGCACGGTGGTCGGCATCGCGGCGGCGTTGAACCAGGCCGGAGCCGCCGACGACTTCCAGGACCCGGGGCTGCTGGGCGAACTGACCCGCAGCCTCGGGGTCGCGTTCTACACGACGATGCTGGCCCTCGTGCAGTCGACCGTGCTGGTTCTGGCCCAGAACGTCACGCAGGCCCGCGAGGAGGGCGCGCTGAACCGGGCCGGCCAGTACTGTCTGGACAATCTCATCAACCGCCTCTACGAGGAGTGAAAGGCGCCGCGATGCCCGTGTATCGAACCCCGGACGGCCGGATCGTCGAGGAGAAGACCACGCTGCAGCCCCGGCGCGACGCGCCGGAGCCCGCCGTGAACGGGACGGCGCCCGGCGACGACCCGGACGCCGCGGTCGAGAAGCGACGTGGCTACACGGAACCGACGGTCGTGCGCCGGCCCGGCAGCGTCTCGGCCGGGCCGGCGGCGGGCCCGGAGGACGAGCGCACACGGCTCGCCGGCGCCGTCCCGACCGATGCGGCCGGATCGGAGGAGGCCGATCCCGTCACGGGCTGGCTCATGATCGTCTCGGGTCCGGGCATGGGCCGGGACCTGCGCATCGGCGTCGGGCGCAACGACCTGGGCCGGGACCGCGGCAACCGCATCGCCCTCCCCTTCGACGACAGGAAGATCTCTCGCCGGGCCGGAGGCAGTGACGGACGCGCTCCTGGCTGCGGTCGCCGCTCGTGCCGCTCCGACTCAGGACAACGCGACAGTGGCGATAATCGAGATAGCGGACAGACCCTCATGATCGGGCGCCGTCGGCCCGACGTCACGAGGCGCGAGTCGGTGCAGGGCGGAACCGGAAGCGTGACGAACTGATGGCGAGGCCGAAGACCCGGCCGCCCCGGACGCATCGTCCGCTCGAAGCGTGACGAACTCATGGCGAGCCTTGTTTCGAGCACTGGATCTTCAGCTCCTCGGCGGCGTGCTTCAGGCGCGGCAGCAGCAACTTGTCTCGTTCGCTCGACGTGAGCACGTCGTCCGGGTCGCCATCCCCGCGGAGCTGGGACAGGAGCACTCGACTGGCGATGGCCCGATCGATGTCGTCGCCGCCGAGGGCGAGGAACTTCGAGATGGCCAGATTCCTCGAGGTGAGCCGTCCGTCCGCGATGGCGACCTCCAGCACCGAAATGTCGCACGTGCCCGCGCCAAAGTCGAAGACGAGCACGCGGCCCGCCTTCCGCGCCAGGAGCGCCGACACGGACGGCCCCTCGGCGCTGCGTTCCATGTCGAACACGTAGCTGAGAAACGCCGCGTTGGGCTCGTCGATGAGGCCGGCGTCCTCGACGGGGATGCCGGCGCCAGCGAGCGCCCGTACGAGGTCGCGGCGCTGGTTCGCCTCGAACGCGGCGGGGCGCTGACCGCGTACACCGGCGGGGGCAGCGAATGGTCGAGGACGTGCCGGTCCACGGCCTCGCGCAGGTGGCGCAGGAAGACCCTGGCGGCGTCCTGCGGCCGTTCGACCACCACCGGCGCGCGTCCCTTCGCGAGCACCGTGTTGGGATACTGCGGGCCGAGGTCGACCCCGAGCTCCATCTTGAAGGACGACCAGAGGTCGACCCCCTCCCGCAACGTCACCCTCAGGTGCGGCGACACGCCGCGGCCCACGAGCAGGCGGTCGTTGCACCAGGCGAGACAACTCGGCACTAGATGGTCGTCGTGGCGTCTGCCGTCCTCGTCGAGCTGAGGAACGGAAAGCGGCTCGGCAAAGGGGACGCGACCTCCATCGTCCATCCGGGCGATGCTGACCACCGTTGTCGACGTCCCGAAATCGATGCCCACGAAGGTCCGTCGGGCCAGGCTCCCGCGCAGGGCCTCCGCGTCGCCGGCTAGATTCGTCACGGAAACGCCCGCCGCCTCGTCGAGCGCGCGGTCGGGGCCGTCCGCGCCCGTCATGGCCGATCGCCACGCCGACACGGTCCGGGGCCGGTCGTCGGGCCGCAACGCCATTCCCCGATCAATCGCCGCGAGCCACCGAAGATCCGCCCCCGCGACCCGTTCCGCTAGCGGCTCGTACCGGTCGTCCACGGCCCGTGCGGGCGCTTCCGGTGCGCACTCGCCGGTCAGCGCGCGGTACGAGACCGCCGCCAGCGCATAGATGTCGGTCGGAGTCCCCTGCGCGCCCTCGGTCCCGTGCTGCTCGATCGGCGCATAGCGCGGCGTCAGCACCTGGGTGTGCGCCCGGCCGCGCGCCGCTACGCGCGCGGCGCCGAAGTCGATGAACACCGGCTCGCCGTTCGCCGCGCGAATGGACGATGTTCGCGGGCGTGATGTCGCGGTGCACGTAGCCGTGCCCGTGCACATGCTCCAGCCCGTCGAGCAGCCGGCCCAGCCATCGCCGCCACTCGGCGGCCGGCAACGGCGCGCGCGTTCGCAGGACGGCGTCCAGCGACTCGCCCTCGACGTACTCCATCACGATGCAGGCCGTGCCGAGCGCCTCGATGTAGCGATGCACCCGCACCACGTTCGGATGCCGGAACCGATGGATCGACCGCGCCTCGTCCAGAAAACGGTCGAGACCCCAGGTGAAGAGCGCACGGCTCTCTTCCGCCGGCAACGCGGCCACGCGCTGGTCGGCTTCCCGCACGGCGTGCTCGTGCGGGAAGTACTCCTTGAGCGCGACCGGCCCGTCCAGTTTCGTATCGGTTGCGAGATAGGTGATGCCGAAGCCCCCGGCACCGAGCACACGGACGATCTCGTATTCCTCGATTCGGTGGCCAGACGGCAACGCGTGGGGGTGCTTCTCAGGCACGGCTCGATCCTACTACGCAGTCGGACCACTCCAGGCCGGCTCCGTCACGCAACTTCCACGAGGGTCTCACCCCGCTGAAGCGCGGCCACGATGGCGTCCAACTCGTGGTCCATCCGATCGAGCAAGGCTGAGCGCCGCGTGTTCCCAACGCGGAGCCACACCACCGCCGGCCCTGATGACAGAATGTGGTGAACTGCGAAGTCCTCGTCCTTGGTCACGATGACCGCGCCGATTCGTTCCGCGTAGCCCCGGATGGCCGCGTCCGACGCCGACGCCAAGCCACAGTCGGCGACGTGCTCAGCCTCGTGGCCCTGGACCTCGATCCGGCGCGCCAGAGCCGGTGGGAGCTGGGCATCGATGAGGAAACGCAAGCTACGCGCTCCGCAGCACGGGATGATCGTTCTGACGTGCCGCGAACTCCAGAACCGCGACGATGTCGTCGGGCTCCAGGTAGGGCAGGTCCTCCAGGATCTCCTCGCGCGTCGCCCCTGCCGCCAGGAGGTCCAACACGTCCGTGACGCGGACACGCAGGCCGCGGATGCAGGGTCGTCCCCCGCAGACGTCCGCGTCGGTCGTGATCCGATCGATCTTGCTCACGTCACCCCCTTCAGACCATCGGTACTCCATTCTAGCTCCCGCCGTCGCTGCCGGTAACTGACACGACCGACCGGTGCTTGGCGCCCGCCCGGGGATCACCCATAGACGGACGCTCGTGCAGGGGGACGTCCTCAGCGGTACTCGCCGTTCCACAGCGCCTCGAGGAACTCCCCGTACGGCAGCACGTCCACCCCGCCGACGCGCCGTCGGCGCGGTTCCAGGCAAACGCAGAGATAGCGCCGCAGCTTCTCCTCTTCGGCCAGGGCCCGCAGCGCCTTCAGGTCGCCCGGCGACACGTTCGCCTTGCCCTTGACCTCGATCGCCGTGTGGTCGCCGAGGATGAAGTCGACCTCGAAACCCGACGTGGAGCGCCAGTGGCACAGGTCCTCGCCCGAGCGGTAGTCGATCCAGCTCCTGAGCTCGTGCAGCAGCCAGGTTTCGAACGCCAGGCCGAACTCCGGCGTGCCGGGCGTCGGCCGGCGTCCCTGCAGCGCCGACGCGACGCCGATGTCGAAGAAATAGTACTTGGAGGACGCGAGCGGCTTGCGCTTGACGGATTGGCGCCAAGCGGACACTTCGAAGAGCACCAGCGTGTCGCGCAGGATGCCGAAGTACTCGTAGACGGTCGTCCGCGGCATCTGGGCGTCGTTGGCCACGTTGGTGAAGTTGACGATGGAGGCGTTCGCGAGCGCCGCGACGCGCAGGAACCGCCCGAACGCCGGGATGTTGCGTGTGGCGCCCTCGGCAACCACTTCCTCCTGCAGGTACGTGCCGGTGTAGGCGCGCAGGTCGGCGTCGGGATCGTCGGAGAAGTAGATCGAAGGGAGGGTCCCGTGAGAGACCGCGCGTTCGAGATCGAATCGCCCGCCCAGCTCCATCCAGGTGAGCGGGTGCAGCACCTTCGTGCGCGCCCGGCCGCCGAGCAGGTTGACGCCGCCGCGGCGCAGCTTGCGGGCGCTGGACCCGGTCAGGAGGAAGCGCACGCCGCGCGCCTCGATGATGCGGTGGACCTCGTTGAGCAGCAGCGGCAGCCGCTGGATTTCGTCGATCGCCACGACGTCGACGTCCGGCGGGAGATCTTCGAGTATTCGGCCGGGCCGCTGACTGAGATCGAGGAAGACGGCGTGGTCCAGCAGGTCGTAGACCGGCGCCCTCGGAAGCGCGCGGCGAATCAGCGTGGTCTTGCCGGTCTGCCGGGGGCCGAGCAGAAAGTGGGACTTCCGGGCCAGCAGCGCCGGCAGGTCCAATGCGCGGTCGAGGATGGGTTCGAGCGGTGTCGGCATAGTCGTCACATATCATGGCATATGACGACAACGCCGACACCTGCCGTCGCCGGCAGCCCGGAAGGGGGGGCGGGCCGGGCAGACCGCACTAACGCCGGTCCGGGGCGCCCCGGCGGTACACGGCCTCCAGCCTGCGAGCGAGGGCTTCAGGCTCGAACCCGCCTGGCGGATCGACGCCATGCCCCGGCGCGATGCGCAAGGCACTCGCCAGCGCGTCGACGTCGCCCCAGGGCGCCAGCAGATCGCCGCCGGGGTGCCATTCGCGCACCCCGCCGCTGTCCCAGGCGGCGACCGGCGTGCCGAGGGTCAGGGCCTCGAGCCCGACGATGCCGAAGGGCTCCTGCCAGCGCGAGGGCATGACGAGCACGGCGGCGCGGCGGTAGGCGGCGGAGAGGCGCCGGCGGTCGAGCCAGCCCAGCACCTCGACGCCTTCCGCCTCGATCTCGCGGCGCAACGGGCCGGTGCCCGCCACCACGAAGGGCAGCCCGGACCCCGACCGCCGCCACGCTTCGATCGCCTCGCGGATGCCCTTGGCCTCGACCACGCGCCCCGCGAAGAGGGCGCAGGGCGGGCCGTCGGCCGGCGCCTGGGGGTCCAGGCCGTACGCAACCGGGGGCACGACCGTGACCTGGTTCGCGGGCACCCCCACCTGGGTCAGCTCGCGCTTCATGTAGGACGACAGCACCGTCACCCGCAGCCGCCTCACCGATTCCAGCCGCTGCGCGGTCAGCGCGAGGGTGCTCTCGAAGTAGCCCCGGTCGTCGAAGCAGCCGGCGCACGCCTCGCGTCCCATCGGGTCGCCGCAGACGCGGCCGTCGGCGGTCCACTTGCCGCGTCCCGGGCAGAAGAAGCGGTGATCCTGGACGGTCATCACCGCGTCCACGCCGGTCGCCCACGCCAGCACCGCGGGGTTGACCACGTTGTGCACGTGCACCAGATCCGGGCGCAGCCGCGCCCTCAGGGGGGCGAGATCGGCGTCGGCCCGCACCCTGGCGTCGAGCCGCGGGACGACGGTCACCGGACAGGGCGGGCGCACGGCGCCGTCGACGCGGCCCACCGCGAGGTGCTGCTCGTGACCGACCGACAGGGCCTGGAGCACGCCGAGAAGGGCCAGGTCGGCGCCGCCCCGGTCACTCAGCCGATCCGCGACGTGGAGAATCCGCATCGTCGGGGGGTGCCCCTGCCGCGCTTCAGACACGCCGGAGCGTGACGCGGTGGAGCGCGCCGAGCTCACGCATCATCGCCGCCGGGCGTCCCCGCCGCCCTTCCGAAACGGCAATGCGTGACGCGGTGGAGCGTCCGGAGCTCACGCATCGCCGCCGGGTGCCGCCGCCCTTTCCGGCGGGCCCTCCACCGACCGGATCACGGTGATCTCACGGTGCGCCAAATGGCTGCGCACGCGGTCGACGTTCGCCCGCCACCAGTCCGAGCCGTAGAACGCCTTCTCCTTCCGCTCGAGATCGGCGGCGGTCTCCCCGTAGCTCCGCACCCAGATGAACTGCGACCCGGCGTCGTTCACCCAGGCGCCCTCCACCGTGATGTCGTGCTCGCGGAGCAGCGGCGCGATGTGGCCGTGGAACAGTCGGAGCCAGCTCTCCATCTGCCCCTTGTTGATGGTGTAGACGCGAAGGTGGGCTATCGACATCGTCGTGTGCGGTCCCTTGCGGCTCTGCCAAGGACAGGGATCGATATGAAGTTGCCAACTGCAACCCGGATGCAGCCGGTTTTCGGCGGTTCCTGCCTTGGGCACGTGGCAAGGTAATTCCCGTCACCGTCCCAATCCGGGCCCCACGCGTTGCGGAGGCGTCCGCCGCGTTGCCCCGAGCCGACGCTCCCTGCCACTTGCCGACGGGCGCCATCGGGCTCGTCGCGGCCATGAGGTCCCACCGCGTTGCTTGAGCCGACCCTCGCTGCGAGCCCTCTATCTCATGCCCGGCGGCGGAACCCGGCGCATCGTCGCCTGCTCGAAGGCGTAGGCCAGCTCGATCAACCGCGGCTCGCTGCAGGCCATCCCCGCGAAGCTGACGCCGAACGGCCGGGGCTTCGGCTCGAAGCCCTCCGGCATCGGCGGGTCCGACTCGATCGCGACGAAGGCGTAGGGCACGATGACGGTCGGGTAGCCCGGCCGGGCGGAGATTCCGGCCCCGCTCGACCCGGGAAAGAGCAGGGCATCCAGCTCGAGGCCGGTCATCACCTCGTCGATGCCATGCTCGCCGTTCAGATAGAGGTCCCGCGCGCGGTCGGCCTCGTACTCGGCGCGGTCCGCCTCCAGGTCGATCTCGTCGGCGCCGTCGAGTCGGGCCTGCCCGTACTTGAGCGCGCCCGCCCGCTCGTGGGCCAGGTTCCACTCGCGGAGCGCCGTCAGCGTCTCGACCGGGGCGGTGTCGCCCAGGGTCGCGAGCCAGGCATTGAAGTCGCGCTTCATGCCGTACGCGAGCACGCTGCTCCCGGTGTTCGAGAGCAGGTTGCCGGCGGGGTCGGGGTCGACCACGCTCGGGATGTCCGCCGGATCGACGATCGTGGCGCCCTCCTGCTCGAGGACCGCGATCGCCTCGGCCATCACGGCCCTGCCCGCCTCCGACAGCCGGCTCTGCGGCTCGTCGGAGCCGGGAGCCGTGACGGGGTCGAAGTAGAGCGCCCGCGGAATACCGATGCGGGCCCCCTGCAGGCCGTCGCGGCGGAGGAAGACCGTGTAGTCGCGATCGGGCGGAGGCTCGCATCGCGACGTCGCCGGATCGTTGGGGTCGGGCGCGGAACCTTCGAGGGCCCCGAGCATGATGGCGGCATCGGTGACGGTGCGCGCCATCGGCCCCGCCGTGTCCTGATCGGCGGTGATGGGGATGACGCCCCAGCGGCTCACCCGCCCCACCGTCGGCTTGATGCCCGCCAGCATGTTCGCGTTCGACGGGGACAGGATGGAGCCCGACGTCTCGGTCCCGACGTTCGCGGCCCAGAAGCTGCTCGCGGTGCCGATGCCGGAGCTCGAGCCGCCGGTGCCCATGACGGGGCGGCCGTCGTTCGTGCCCGCGCGCGGGTCGCGGCGGGGGTCGTACGGATTCAGGCCGAACCCCCCCAGCGCGCTGTAGTTTCCCGGCATCCCGCTGGCGGTGTAGTTCGCGAGCTCGGTCATGACGGTCTTGGCGAGGATGACGGCCCCGGCCTCGCGCAGGTTCGTGGTGAGCGTCGCCTCGTACGGCGGCACGTAGCCTTCGAAGGCCAGCGCGCCCCCGGTGGTCGGGAAGTCGGTCGTGTGGACGTTGTCCTTGAGCGCGACCGGAATGCCGTGGAGCGGTCCCCGGACCCGCCCCTCGGCGCGCTCGGCGTCGAGTCGGTCCGCCTCTGCGAGGGCGTTGGCGTTGACCGCGATGGTGGCGTTCACGCGCTCCTCGTACAAGGCGATGCGCAGCAGGTGCGCTTCGACCAGTTGCCGTGACGTGACCCGCCCTTCCTCCATCGCCCGTTGCATCTCGAGGATGGTCGCCTCGACCACGTCGAAGCGCTCTGCCGGCTCCTCGACCGTGCACGAGGCGAGAAGCCCCGGCAGGAGAGCCGCGGCGACCGCGACCGCAAGACGGGTCGTCATGCGAGGTCCTGATACGCCGGAAGGCGCCTGCATCACACGACTCCAGTTCGCCCGGTTTCCATCCGGATCCAGCCTCGTCCCGTTCGGGCGCGGCGGGCCGAGGCGGCCAAGGCGCGGCAGGATCGACGACCCGGGAACAGCCCGATTATAGGCGGCTTCCGCGGGCCACCGCGAACCCGCCGGCACGAACGCCGCCAGGCGCGCCGGCTCGCGGTCGCCTGGCAGGCCGTTCGCCGCAACGGCGGCTCGGTCGGGGTGGACGGCGAGACACCCTCTGTAATAGGAACCTCCGGTGACGTTCGGTCGGCATGCCGCAACGGCGGCTCGGTCGGGGTGGACGGCGAGACGGTTCAGCGACTCCTGACGGCGCTACATGCGAGCGAAGGGAGCTCCCGACTTCCGGTTCTACTCGCTGAGCGACAAGCTGCAGCTCGAGCGCATCGCGGCGCCGAAGGACGGTAACTGAAACTACCTCCCACGTTGCCAAGCGCAGGAACCCCAAGAACGGGCTGGATGGACGCAGACCGGCAACTTCATGGCGATCACTGTCCAAGGGTGAACGTGCCCGTCACGGGAAACCGGCGGGTACGAACGTCACCAGGCGCGCTGGTACAGCTCGAGCGCCTCGCGCACGCCGAAAGGCCGCGGGTTGAACGTGCCCGTCCACTGTGTGGCCGCCGCCTCGGCCAGCGACGGCAGATCGTCGGCCGGCACGCCGGCGGTCCGGAGATCGGGGGGAAATCCGCCCGATCGGCCGGCGTCGGCGAGACGGGGGCCCAGGCCGTCTCCGGCGCCGCCGGGTCGCGAGGCCGGCGGCAGTGCGCCCACGAGGTCGCGGTAGAGATCGGCGCCATCCTCCGCGTTCCAGCGCACGACGTGCGGCAGCAGGATCGCCAGCGCGACGCCGTGCGTCAGCGCGTAGCGCGCGGTCAGGGGGTTGGCGCAGGCGTGCGCGGCCCCGAGCATCGAGTGCTCGATGGCCACTCCCGCGTAGAACGCCCCGAGCTGCATCGCCGCGCGCGCATCGACGTCCCCCGGGTCGGCCAGCGTGCGTTCGTAGTGGGGCTCGAGGAGCCGGAACGCGGCGTGCGAGAACAGGAGCGAGATGGGGGTGCGGCGCGTGGTGACGGCGGTCTCCACCGCGTGGGCGAGGGCGTCGAAGCCGGCGGCGGCGGTGACCGCCGGCGGCTGCGACACGGTCAGCTCGGGATCGAGGATCGCCGCCGCGAACGCGAGCTTCGGGTCGCCGCACGCCATCTTCATGTGGGTGGCGCTGTCGGCGATGACCGCGTAGCTCTGGGCCTCGGAGCCGGTGCCGGCGGTCGTGGGCACAGCGATCATCGGGAGGAGCGGCTTGCGGGCGAGCCCGTAGCCCTTGTAGTCGGCGATGGTCCCCCCGTTGGTGAGCAGCAGGTTGATGCCCTTGGCGCAGTCGAGGGGGCTGCCCCCGCCCAGGCCGATGACGCCGTCGGGCCGGCAGGCGGCGGCGAAGGCGACCCCCCGGTCGACCATCGCGCCGTCCGGGTTCGCCTCGCACGCGTCGAAGACGGCGGCCTCGACCCCGGCGTCGCGCAGCCGCCCGATCGCGCGCTCCAGGTGGCCTGCGTCGCGAAGGCCGCGATCGGTGACGAGCAGCGGCCGCGAGAGGCCGAGCTCGCGGGCCAGGGGCCCGAGCCGGTCGATGGCGCCCGATCCGAACACGAGGCGGGTCCGAAGCTGGAACTCGAAGGGTGTCATGAACGGTCGCCGTCTTTCCGGTATGCTACCGATGTCTCACAGTCGCGGCCGGGACATCCGGCTGCTGCGTCTCGGTCCGGCCTGAGGCCGACCAGTTCCGCGAGGTTCGCCCGTCACGGCCGAGACGGCCGGCTGGCGCGTTGAGGTCGGCCAGTTCCGGCGAGGTCTGCGAGTCGCGGCCGGGGCGGCCGGCTGCTGCGTCGGGACGATGGCGCCCGCCGCGGTATCGACGGCCGAGATTGGCCCAGCGACGCATCTCCGACCGGCCCGCACCGGACGACCAATGGCTACGGGTGAGCCTCCCATGGACAAGGCCAACACGCGCTCCCCCGTCGACCAGGCGCGGGAGTTGATCGAAAAGGCCTGGACGCTCCGTTGGAGGACGATGCAGTCGCCGCCCGCCGCCGAGGCCGAGCTTCAGCAGGCCGTCGCCCGCTTCCACGGGTATCTCTCCGAGGCGGTGGGCCTCTTGCGCACGGCCGGCGCGACCCGCGAGCTGGTGGGGGCGCTGGGAAAGCTGGGCCATGCCGAGGAGAACGCCGGGCGCGTCGACGCCGCTCTGGCCTGCTACGAGGAGGCGGTGGCGGTCGCCCGCGGCGCGGATCACCGGCTGCCGCTCGCCCATGCGTTGCGTCAACTCGGCGACCTGCATCGGAAGGCGGAGCGTCTGACCACGGCGGAGAACTGCTACGCGGAGGCCCTGGCCCTCTACGGCGCGCAGGACGAGCCGCCGGCCCTTGACCACGCGAACGCCCTCCGGCCAATGGCGATCCTCAAGGAGGAGCTGGGCCGGGTCGACGAGGCCCGGACCTTGTGGCAGCGCGCGCGCGAGCTCTACGGCGCGGCTTCGATCGAGGCCGGGGTGGCCGAATGCACGGACCATCTCACCCGCCTCGGCTGAACCGTCCCGAGTCATTCGGCCGAGGAAGACTCCGTGGGGAGCTCGCCCGGCTCCCTCGCGACGATGACCGCCTTGCGGCCCCGCCTGCCGCACCGGCAGTCCGCCTCTTTCCGAAGGGACTGCCGTCGGGATAGTGTGTGCCTTCGGCCCCGCCTGCCGCACCGGCAGTCCGGCTCCTTTTCCGAAGGGACTATCGTCCGGGTGACGTGTGCCTTGCGGCCCTACCTGCTGCAAGGGGACGATCGTCCGGGTGACGTATGCCTTGCGGCCCCGCCTGCCGCACCGGCAGTCCGCCTGACCACCGCGACTAGAAGCCCGGCTTGAGGGTCCCCTTCTCGCGCGCGATCTCCAGGGCGACCGGATAGAACTGGACGAAGGTGCGCTCCACCGCGGTGTGATCGGTGTGGCACTCGATGCACCGCGCCACTTCCTCGCCGGCGAGGGGCGCGACCGAGTCGGGCATCGCGCCGGCGCGCCCGAAGTTGTAGAACGCCCATCCGTCCTCGAACCGCGAGTCCTTCACCTCGGCCTCGAGCACGAGCAGCTCGCTCTGGAAGCTGCCCGCCACGTTGATCGACGCCTCGGAGACCGCCTCCCGGATCTCGAGGATGAAGACGCTCCCGTCCGGCCACTCCCCCGTCTCGGCGAACCCCGCGTAGGCCGAGCGGTTCACGAACACGTTCTGGAACCGCATGGGGCGCGCGCCGCTGCCCGCCTCCCCGACCCGCTCGGCCTCGTAGGTCATTCCCAGGCCGGAGCTCAGGAACATCCACTCGCGGTAGTCGTCGGGGCGGACGAGCTCGTTGCCGTTGCGGTAGCGCGGGCCGTCGCCGGCCTCCGACTGGGCGCGGGCGGTGACGGCCAGCGAGGCGGCGCAGGCCGCTGCCGCCGCTACGCCGAGGGCTATCGTCATGGTCCGGACGGTCATCTTCCTTGTCTCCAGGTCATCCCGCCCGCGGGAACGGCGGCGGGAGGTGCCCACCGCCGACACGAGGCGGCATCCATTGTCGAAACGATCTCTTCTCCACTCACGGCGTCGTCGCCGCATCCCGCCCGCGAGACGACGGCAGGCGGTTCCGACCGCCAAAACCGGGCGGCGTCCGACGGTCTTCCCCGTTCACCGGCGTCGTTGCCGCATCCGCCCGCGAGACGACGGCAGGCGGTTCCGACCGCCGAAACCGGGCGGCGTCCGTTGTCGAAACGACGGTCTTCCCCGTTCACCGGCGTCGTTGCCGCATACCGCCCGCGAGACGACGGCAGGCGGTTCCCACCGCCGAAACCGGGCGGCGTCCATTGTCGAAACTACGGTCTTCCCCGTTCACCGCGTCGTCGACGCCGCTGACGTTGCCCCTAACTCGCTGAACGGGGCAGGTGCTCCCGCCTACCCCAGGTGCTCCCGCCTAACCCGCCAACCCCTCCAGCGGACCGTCGGCTGTGCCGAACTCCTCGACCGGCACCCCCATGCCCCGCAGCAGCGAGACGTGGATGCGCGCGAGGTCCGTCGGCTCGGCGTGCTCGAGGTAGCGGCCGGTCGCGATGGTGCCGCCCCCGCCGCCCGCGAGCAGGGTCGGCAGGTGCTGGGCGTCGTGCTCGTTGCCGTCGCCGAGGGTCGCCCCGTAGACGATCGCGCTGTTGTCGAGCAGGGTCCCGCCGTCCGGCTCGCGCACCGACTGCAGACGTCCGAGCAGGTACGCGACCTGGCGGTGGTGCCAGCGGATGACCTCGGCGTACATCGCCCGCTTCTGCTCCACCGAGTCCCACGAGGTGACGCCGTCGTCGTCCTCGGTCTTGCCCGAGGCGTTCTTGTAGTGCGACAGCGCGTGCCACGTGCCGCGCACGCCCTCGATGAAGTTGAAGTAGCGGTTCGACTGCCCGTGGTCGAGCATGAACGTGCAGACGCGGGTGGCGTCGGACTGGAACGCGGCCACCATGAGGTCCATCATCAGCCGCATGTACGACTCGTGGTCGGCGGGGATGCCCGGCGTCGGCGTGGTCAGGGTGTCGGTCAGCGCCCCGTCGTCGCGCATCTCGGCCGAGCGCCGCTCCGCGAACTCGATGCGCCGCTCCAGCGCCCTTATCGACTCGAAGTACTCGTCGAGCCGGTAGCGGTCGGCCGCGCTCACGTAGCTGCCGAGGGCCCGGGCGTCGGCGAGCACCGCATCCATGACCGAGCGGTCGGTGGCGCCGCCCGACGGCGGGCGGAACATGCGGTCGAAGACCGCGCGGGGCTCGATCTCGCGCGACATCGGCCGGTCCGGGGCCGACCACGAGATGGCGTTGCGCGGCAGCGAGTTCGAGAAGAACCCCTCGCCCTGCACCGACAGCTCGAGCGACGGCAACATCGTCTCGTCGCGAAGCTGCCGGGCCGCGACCTGGTCGGCCGACACCCCGCCGGCGTTGACGGCGAGGCGGTCGTAGTCGCCGCCCGTGAGCCACGTCGGGGGCCCGCCCACGTGGCCGTTGCCCCGGGGCGTCCAGATGTTGGTGGGGATGACCAGATGCTCCTTGAACGGCTCGAGGGGACGCATCCACTCGTTCAGCTTCACGAGCCGTCCCCCCGGCCCGGTCTCCTCCGGATACCAGGCGCCGCGGGGGATCCCGTTCGGGAAGTAGAGATAGGCGAGCCGGCTCGCGGACGCCGGCCCGGCCGGCGCCCCGCTCCCGAGGCCGGACGCGGCGGAGGGCATGACGTCGAGCAGCGGGAGGGCCACGGCGGCTCCCAGCCCGCGCAGCACGGTGCGGCGCGACAGGCGGCGAGACGGCATCAGTCGGTCTCCTTCGACGCGGTTCTTCCGGTGCCGGAAGGGATGGCTGGCCACGTTATCAGTCGCTCCCACGCGGTTCGTCTTGTTACCGGAAGGGATGGGCTGGCCACGATATCAGTCGGTCTCCTCCACGCGGTTCTTCCTGTACCGGAGAAGGGATGGGCTGGCCACGATATCAGTCGGTCTCCTCCACGCGGTTCGTCTTGTTGCCGGAAGGGATGGCCGGCCACGATATCAGTCGGTCTGCCCAGCGCGGTTCTTCCTGTACCGAAAGGGATGGCAGGCCACGATGTCAGTCGGTCTCCTCGACGCGGTTCTTCTTGTACTGGAACGGGTAGCTGGCCGCGATCTCCTGCAGCAGGGTCTGGAACCGGTAGCCGTCGGCCTCGAGGGCGGCGACTATCGCGCGCACCGCCGGCTCGTCGTAGTACTCGAGCTGGCGGCCGAGGGCATAGGCGAGCATCTTCGACGTCACCTGCCGCACGAGGCCGTCGTGCCGGTGCTCGAGGAGCGCCCGCTTCAGCCCCGCCGGGCCGACGAACGGCGTCCCGTCGGGCAGCGCCCCGTCGGCGGCGATGACCCGGTGGGTGTTCCTGTAGTACCGCACGACGGGTTCGGGGCTGGTCTCGGTCTGGAACTCGATGGTCTCGTCCGCCTCGGCCGGGTCCTCGACCCGCTGCCGGAAGTGGTAGGTCTCGCGCCAGCGCCCGAAGTAGTCGAAGTTCTCGAGGCTGAAGCCGATGGGGTCGATGCGCCGGTGGCACGCCGCGCAGGTCTCGTTGCTCGAGTGCATCTCGAGCTTCTCGCGGAAGCTGAGCCCGCGCAGGTCGGCCACGTCCTCGCTCAGCACCCCGGCGTTCGGCGGCGGGGGCGGGGGCGGCGTGCCCAGGAGCACGTCGAGCACGTAGTTGCCCCGCTTCACGGGGCTCGTGTCCTTGTAGTTCGAGGTCAGGGCGAGGATGCTCGGCTGCCCGAGCACCCCGCCGCGGTTGGGGTCGTCGAGGGCGACGCGCCGCATTTGATCGCCGCGGACCCCCTGCATGCCGTACAGCGTGCCCGCCAGCTCCTCGTTGACGTAGGTGTAGTCGGCGTCGATGAGGCTCCGGATGGGCCGGTCCTCGCGGAGCAGCGACAGGAAGAAGAGCGACGACTCGTCGCGCATCGCGGTCATCAGCGTCGCCGTGCACCACGGGTTGTCGATGGGGTCGAGCCAGATGCGGGTGCCGACGTGCTGGAAGCCGAGCCACTGGGCGGCGAAGACCGTCCCCAGGGTGTCGGCCCGCCGGTCGGCGAGCATCCGCGAGACCTGCGCGCGCAGCGTCTCGGGGTCGCGCAGCTCCCCGCCCGCCGCGAGGTCGAACAGCTCCTGGTCGGGCATCGACGCCCACAGGAAGTAGGACAGGCGCGAGGCGAGCTCCCAGTCGTCGACCCGGTAGGGGTCGGCGCCGGCGCGGCCCCGCTCGACGCGGAGCAGGAACTTCGGCGAGATGAGGACCGACTGCAGCACCCGCTTGACCGCGACCTCGTGGTCGAGGCCCGCGCTCCGGCCCGACCGGTACTGGGTAAGGGCCCGGTCCAGCTCGCCGGCCGTGGCCGGGCGCCGGTAGGCCCGACCCAGGAACCGTTCGAGCACCGCCTCGGCCGCGTCCTCCTCGCCGAGCCCGCCGCCCGGCGCGGCGACGAAGATCAGCTCGCGGGACGCCAGGTGGCGCACGTCGGTCGGCTCGGCCGGCAGGGCCAGCTCGACGACCCGCTCGGCCGCCGCGATGTAGCGCTCCATCAGCGCCGGCTGCAGGAAGAGGGTGTTCGACGAGTTGTCGAACCCGCTCGACCCCGTCAGCTCGTCGGGGAACCGGTCGGTGACGTTCAGCGCGACCCCGAACAGGTCGCGGACCGTGTTGTCGTACTCGGTGTGGGTGAGCCGCCGCATCAGCTCGAAGCCGGGGTCGTCGAGGTTCGAGTAGTCGAACCCCTCGATGTCGCGGTGCAGCAGGGCGGCCATCCGGCGCCGCACCTCGGGCGGCAGCGGCGGGGCGCCGGCCGGCGGCATCTCGCCCTCGTCGAGGGCCTCGATGACCCGCTCCCAGGTCTCGCGGTTGCGGACGAGCGGGCGCTCGGTCACCAGCGTCGCGAGGTCGATGCCGGCGGTCTGGGTCTGGGGGCCGTGGCAGCGGAAGCAGTACTGCTCGGCGAGGGGGGCGACGGCGTGCGCGTCGGCGTCGGTCTGGGCGGAAGCGGTCGCGGCCGTCCCCAACGCCCCGGCCAGCACCAGAGTGACGACGACCAGGCGGTGAACGCGATTGCTCATCATCCGAATCCCCGACCGCGAGTCACATCGACCGCTTGTGCGAGCGGGCACACGCCAACGCGCCTCATTATACGGGCTCGTGAGCATTACTGGTGGACGTAGGTGCTGCGCGCCAGCACGCGGCCGTCACCGCCCCGCAGCTCCACGTCGATGGAATGCGGGCCCGGCTCCAGGTCCGGCGACGTGGTGAACAGCACATAGCGGCCGCCGACGGCGCTGGCCATCCGCTCGATGGCGCGCCGCGGACGATGAAAGGTCGTCAGGAACAACCCGCCCGTGTGATGGGACACGTCGCGCAGGGCGTGCTCGAAGGTGTGGTAGTCGGCCTGGGTCACGTCGAGCGAGAACACGGCGGCGCGGGCCGCGTCGAGCGCGTCGAGGGCCCGCTCGTAGCGGGTGAAGCCGTGATCGAAGCCGTAGCCGATCAGGACCACCGACTTCGATCCGGGCATCGGCTCGAGCACCTCGCCGAGCCGCCGCAGGGCGTCCTCGACCTGCCAGATCCCGCGCCCCTCGGCCTGATCGATCCCCGCCACGATGGAGAGACCCGCCTGCGGCTCGAGCGCACGCGGGTCCTCGTGCATCACGTCCCAGGCGAGCACCTCGCGCGCCCGGCCCAGGTCGGCGGTGAAGTCGAGCCAGATCCTGAAGTGGTGCTCGAACGAGACGACCGCCACCCGATCGTCGGGCCCAACCCCCGCCAGCAGGCGGTCGCTGTCCTGCAGCAGCCGCAACAGCCCCAGCGCCCGGTCCGCCTCCAGGCTCTTCTGCACGAAGAACACCACGAGCTGCCGGCGGTCGCGCGGGGCGAGGACGGCGGCGAAGCCGGTCGAGGCGAGGGGCGCCAGATCGGCCCCGTCGGCGCCGTCGGCTTCATCGGCACCGTCGGCCTCGCCGGCACCGAGCCACAGAGCCGACTCGACGTCCACCGGCTCGCCCCCGATGCGGACCTCGAAGTCGTCCGGCTCGAGCCCCGTCACCGGCTCGCCCTCGTCGCCGATGACCCGCACGTCGATCATGACGCGCGAGACGTCGACCCGCTCGACCAGCGGCTGCTGCTGCGCGCCGGGCCCGGCTGCGGCCGAGAACACCAGCACCGCCGCCGGCCAACCGCACCGGCGGCCGACGAGGACCAGCCCTCGGACGCCAACGGAGACGGCACGATGGGCGGACCCACCGTCGCGCCGACGGCTCACCGCGAGGAGCCCGCCGACGAATTCGAGCACCCCGCCGGCGCCGACCGGCACGATGCCGATGCTCGGCCGCCGCCTGTCAGCTCCGCGCCGCTGCCGATCGTGATGGTCGCCCATGCGCCGTCCATCCACCGCGCACCGTGCGCCGTGGGGGGTGCGAGACCGGGGATGCTCGATGCGTCCGGGCGCTCAGGCGCCCGGCTCCGTGGCCTTCTGGCCGGCGTGGAACTCGGCGTAGACGTACACCGGGATCTTCAGGCCCCCGAGGCGCTCCTCGAGCACGGGGCGCACGTCGTCCCACTCCAGCCCCCCCACGCCGGTGGCGAGCCTGGGCAGGGCGAGCGACTTGAGGCCCTCGCCCTCGACGATGTGGACCAGGGCGCGCAACGAGTCGCGGACGTGCTTGAGGGTCGCGCGCCCGGGGCGGCCGCCGTGGCCGTAACCGCCCTCCTGGGTGATGAGGTTGACGACCCGCACGCCGCCCGCCCCGCCCCACAGCCACGCCTCGCCCGGCTTGGGGTGCCTCAGGTTGCACCAGTGGTGATAGTCCTTGTGCATGGCCGGGTACATCTCGTGCAGCGACCGCGCCAGCCCCTGGTTCATGGGGTCCTTCGGCGCCACGCCGTGGGCCAGCGCCTGCGCGCGGCTGAGGAGGATGTCTCCCGAGACGTAGTGAATCACGAGCCGTCCCTTTCTGCCGCCGGCGCGTCTGCTGCCGGCGCGCGCTTCCCCGCGGAGCGCCCGCTCCCACGTTCGTACCTGATCGACGGGCCGGGCGGCAGGCGTCCACGGCACACACTCACTGCCCCCGGGTCGTGCCTCATCATACCCGTGGGTTCGCCGCGGCGTTCTTCCCGCCCGTCCCGCCGGAGGACGGCGGCGGGACGAGGACGGCCGCAGAGTACTGGAGATTGGGAATGCAGATGCGAGTCTTCAGGGAATCACGCCCCACCGATCACATCCAGGCCGGTCATGCCGACGTACGGGGCCGCGGCGAGCAGGCGCCGGTCGCTGCTGTAGATCTCCGTCAGTCCGTGCTCTCTGGCGGAGAGCAGGTGCACGGCGTCGCCCGTCCGCAGGAACACGTCGGGAGGCAGGCCTCCATAGGTGTCGGCGACCGCGTCCATCACGGCGCCGGTCAACGGCAGCCACTCCCAGAGTCGCACCGACTCGTCCACGCTGAGCTGGCGCAGGACGACGTTCAGGTGACTCTCCGTCAGCCTGCCTTCCCGCAGCTTGCGGTGTAGCGCAGCATGAAGCTCGAGTCGCCCGTAGACCGAGCAGGCGATACGCTCGCAGTCTCGGGCGAAGGCGCGAACCGGCTCGCAGCCGGGTTCCTCGACGTAGCACTTGAGCAGGTATGCCGTATCGAAGTAGATCATCCGCGGTCCCGGTCGCCGGACACGTCGGCGGTGGAATCGCCGGGGACCGGCGGCAACGCGTCGAACTCGGGAAGCACGATGCGCTCACGGAACGACCGACCCTGAACGCCTTCCCGAAAGGGAATCAGGGAGGCCACCGGCCGCCCCCGCTCCGTGACCACCACGCCCTCGCCCCGCGCGGCGCGCCGCACCCACTCGCCGGTCTTCAGGTGGAGGTCGCGAATCCCGATCCGCTGCACGTGCACGAATGTGACACACGCTGCCGGCGCCCGTCAAGCCGGACGCGCATCCGTCTCAACGCCGGCTGCAGGCACACGCTGCCGAGCCCACACCCGTACGCCCGAGGATCCGGCACAGAATGACGAAATTTCGGAGTAACGATCCGAATTTTCAACATACAATGACAATGTGCTTCAGCGTGCCGAGTACTTGCGCCGCGTGGAAGTCGCAACGGCGCGATCTCCCATTACCGCCCTGCTGGGACCGCGCCAGTGCGGGAAGACGACCCTCGCCCGTCAGTTCGCCTCGACCCGTGGCGGCACCACCTTCGATCTGGAGTCCGAGCCCGACGTCCGACGGCTCGCCAACCCCGAAATGGTCCTCGGCGCTCTCGACGGACTCGTCGTCCTCGACGAGATCCAGCGCATGCCGCAACTGTTCACCACCCTGCGCGTCCTTGCGGATCGGCCCGACCTCCGCTCGCGGTTCCTCGTTCTGGGCAGCGTGTCCCCCGACCTCGTGCGCGGCGTCTCCGAGTCGCTGGCCGGCCGCGTGGAATTCGTCGAGCTGACCGGATTCGACCTGGCCGAGACCGGTACGCCGACGTGGCGCCGCCTGTGGCTGCGCGGCGGACTGCCCCGATCGTACCTGGCGACCTCGGACGACGACAGCATGGTGTGGCGCGATGGGTTCGTCCGCACCTTTCTGGAGCGCGACATCCCGCAACTGGGCATCACGATCCCGGCCGCCGCCATGCGGCGCTTCTGGACGATGCTCGCGCACTGGCACGGCCAGACCTGGAACGCGTCGGAGCTGGGCCGGGCCATCGCCGCCTCGGACAAGACCGTCCGGCGCTACCTTGACCTGCTGACCGGCACCTACATGGTCCGGCAGCTCCAGCCCTGGTTCGAGAACGTGGCGAAGCGGCAGGTGAAGGCGCCCAAGGTCTATCTGCGCGACACCGGGTTGCTCCATGCCCTGCTCGGCCTACCCGACGACGCCGCCCTGCTCGGGCATCCGCGGGTCGGCGCATCGTGGGAGGGATTCGCGATCGAGCAGATCCTCCGCGCCCTCGGCCGTTCCGACGCGTGGTTCTGGGCCGCCCACCGCGGCGGCGAGCTCGATCTCCTCGTGATCGAGCGCGGCCGACGCATCGGCTTCGAGGTGAAGTTCAACGAGGCCCCGCGCGTCACCGCGACGATGCACAGCGTCGCCGAGACCCTCGCCCTCGATCACTTGTTCGTGGTCTGCCCCACCCCTCATGCCTACCCCGTCGACGCGGGCATCACCGTGCTGCCGATCACGGAAGTGGCGGATCTGCACGCGCGCATCGCTGCCCCGTGACGGGGGGGCCGGGCCGATCTACCATTCGCCTGAACACTCCACGACCGTCCCCTGCCAACGGCGCTGGCCTCATCGAGTGCCGTCGCGCGCTTCCCGCGACCGCCACTCCCGAAGCCTGATTCTCGACCGCCCGGGCAGCGCTTCGCCGGGAAAGACCTCATCGTGGATCCTTTCCAGCTCGCTCGCGCTCTCGATGCCGCGGTGCTTGGCGACGCGTTCGATGTCCTCCCAGTCGATGTCCCTCCCGACCCGCATCTTCATGGCGATAATGTGCTCTGCGCTCGCGCCCGTCACCACCAGGTGCGCCGACTGATACAGCACCCGGGCCCGCTGGTCCGACGTCTGCGGCAGCTTCTGCGTACCCTGCTCGTTCATCCACGTCGTCGGCCACTCCCGCTCCCGTGCGATCTTCAGAATCGCCTGTTGAACGGCTCCATGGTCCTCCCGGACGTGAACGTCGATATCGCCCGAGACCCTGCTCCTGTCGAAGCTGAGGCTCACGCAGGCGCCTCCGTAGACGTAGATCTGAGTTCGCCGTCCCTGCTTGCGCAACTCCCGGTCCAGCAGCTTCCAGTGCGTCGACGATGGCCGCCCGGTCGAGGGTCGGGTTCATGCTCCCGCCATCCAGTCGAACCGTTCGCCGCCGCGAGCGTCGAGCTCGAGCGGATCGGGAATCGCACCGTGACGGATGAACGCGCCGGGGCTGTACATCGCGGCGTCGACGCGAATCGCCGGGCTGTCGGTCACGAACCAGGTGGGGGCGAGAAACCACTCCGGCGCCTCCGTTCCACGCCGGGTTCTCCCATCCGTTGAGCCACGCCACGTGCTCGACCATGCCGCCGATGAGCGCGTCCCAGCGGGTGCCGCTCGGCGTGGGACGTGCGTGGAGCACCCGATGGCGTTCCTCCCGGGTCATCGCAAACAGCTTCCGGGGCAGATCGCGAATCACCGCGCGCTTGCGCTCCGTATCGTCTTCCGCCTCGACGATGCACCGGATGTAGTCGTCGAGGCTCAGCCCCCGCAGGGAGAGCGGGTGCCGCTTCTCGCGTGCGTTTGGTCGCGCCTCGCTCATGTCTCTTGACCACAGTATAGGCACACATCCACTCCGGAAACGAACCGACGCCGGCGGCCGGGCGTCCACGAGGATCTCATCGCGGTCGGAGGCTACTCCACGTCGATTCGAATCCGACAGTGGTCGCTCGGCCCAAAGCCTGCCGCATCGTTCATGGCGTGCACGCGGACCGTCTCGTGCATGGCTTGCGACGCGAACACGTAGTCAAGTTGATTGCCGTTGAGGATGTCCTGGTCGCGCATCCTGCGCCGCTGCTGAGCGGAGAGGTAGGTCGGCACGTTCTTCGTATCGCTCGGCAAACCCTGCGGCACCCGGTGCGCCTGCCTGTCCGCATCCGGCCATTGCGGTCCCACGAACTCAAGGCCCAACGCCTTCATCCGGTCGAAAATCGTCCACGCTCGAGCGGGCTTCTCCAACCGATTGTTGTCCGCCGCACCGAAAATGGTGTTCAGGTCGCCGGCGACCAGCATGCGATGCGCCAAGGGATTCGTATGGCCAATGAACGCGGACAGGTCGGAGATGGCCCGGTGAGCAGAGCCATCGGAGTATATGCCAAAAGAGCGTCCCGCCTTTCGGGAGGTCGAGTGATACGCTCGGGGATGCGTGTCGAGCCAGCGTGCGTAGAGCGAGAATACGAGGAACGGCCGGCCGCTCCGCTTCCCACCGTGTAGCGGGGTAACGCGCGCGGCCGCAAGCGTGCGGCGATCGCTCACGGCGATGGTGTTCCGCGTGATGCCTCCGCCCTCGGGAGTCACGGGGTTGAACACGTCGACCTTGACGCGGTCTGACAGCCGCACCACCGCGGGCCAGACGTCAGACCGGTCCCAGTCCCTGGTTTCTGCTTCACGGATGCCGAGGATGTCCTCCAGGCGTTGGGCAGCCCCTTTTCCGACTTCCTGCAACAGGGCGACGTCCGCATCCATCTTGCGAAGCTCGGTGCACGCATCAACACTGCGGTTGATGTTCCAGCACACTATCTTGACCATGCTTGACCTCCTCGCGCTAGCCGACGAGAACAGACCTACCCCCGCAGATCGTCGAGGAACTCCGAGGCCGGCTCGACACCGGTGACCAGCAGGCGGTCGCGGGCGCGCGTGCAGGCGACGTAGAGCAGGTGGCGCTCGGTGCTGTAGACCTCTTCGAGATCCGCTTCGTCGGCGACGTGCTCGATCCGGCCCTGGAGCGGGATGACCTCGTCGTCGCAGGCGGCCACCACGACGGCGCGAAACTCGAGCCCCTTCGCGAGATGCATGGTGCCGACCGCCACCGATCCCGGGACGCCGCCGGACCGGACGTCGAGCCGCACGGGCCGCAATCCCGCCGCGCGCACCGCCGACAGCGCCCGTTCGACCTGCGCCTCCGACCTGACGAACACGCCGATCGCCTGCGGCGCGTAACCTTCGCTCTGTCGCGCGCGCAGCCAGCCCGCGATGGCCTCCGTCTCTTCCTCCGGCGAGTCGAACGTCGTGAGCTCGGGCGCGGGGCCGTTGAACACCGAGACGGTGGCGCCCCGCTTCTCCGCGTTGCCGTCGACGTCGGCGAGCTCGGGGGGCAGGAGCCGATCGGCCTGCAGCCGGATCTGGTGCGAGGTCCGGTAGTTGATGCGCAGCGTGTGGGACCGGCCGCGCACGTCGACGCCCAGCGACCGCCACGAGAACGGAGTCTGGAAGATCCGCTGTCCGAGGTCACCGGCCAAGAACAGGCCGTTAGGCCGGCCCCCGCCGAGGGCGGCGAGCAGGCGCAGCTCGGCGACGCCGACGTCCTGGGCCTCGTCGATCACGCAGAAGTCGAACGGCGGATTCGCCGCCGCCGCAATCTGTGCGGCCAGCCGCGTGAACATGGCGGGCTCCGTGAGCCGCCCCTCGTCCGCGAGCTCCGACCAGACCCGCGAGAAGATCGCCCAGAGCACCTCGCGCTGCTTCTCGGCCAGCCGCGTCTTGCGGCCGAGCCGCGGCACGTCGCGGTAGTCCTCCCAGGTCTCGAGCTGCCAGGCGTCGACCACCGTGCTCCATTCCGTCCACAGGAAGTGGGCGCTGAAGCGGTGGCCCTCCACGCCGGCCGCGGCCCGGTCGAGCAGGGTTCGGACGTCCTCGTCGGCGGCGAGATCGAGGCGGCCGACGCGGGCCGCGTAGAGCCGCCGGCCGATGCCGCTCATGGCGTGCACTTCGAGACGCTCGGCGATCTTCGGCTCGTTGCCGATCAAGCGCGTGAGGCGCGCTCGCAGGGCGGTGGCCAGGGCTTCGGAGAACGTCGCCAGCAGCACGCGGCTCTCCGGGTGCGTGCGGGCGAGATGCACCGCCCGGTGGAGGGCCACGATGGTCTTGCCGGTGCCCGCCGAGCCCGAGACGCGGGCGGGGCCGTTGTAGTCGCGCTCGACGAGCTGCCGCTGGGCCGGGTGCAGGAAGACAGTCCACTTCTCCCAGGGATAGTCGAGGGCCCGCTCGAGCGCCTCGACGTCGGCCATCACCCGGAAGCGCCGCTGGGCGTCGGGGTGCGCGAAGGGATCGGCGTCGGCGCCGGCCGCGGCGGGCACGACGGGGGCGCCCCCGGTGGCGAGCTGCAGCAACGCCTCGGCCGCCTCGGCCGGCAGGTGGCCGGCGAGGTCGAGCAGCGTGTCCTCGGTGACCGCGCGCACGTCGCCGAGCCATTCGACGGGCACGCCGTAGCCCAGCAGGTAGTCGTCCGTTGCGCCGCCGAAGAGCGGTGTCCGCGACGCCGGACGGCTGGCGGGCTCGGGTTCGACGGCCGCCGGAACGTCCACCTCCACGTACCGCGGAACCGGGATCTCGCGCACCGTCTCCCGGATCTCCACGAGCTGCGCCGCTCCCGTGGCCGGATGCCGCTCCAGCCGCCGCCGCTCGGCCCACTGGTACGCGGCGTCGTGATGATCCACGTAGCAGAGCAGGAAGCTCGACGCGGTGCGGTGGACGATCAGCCGGATGTCGCGGCTGACCCGTGCGGACCAGAAGCCCTTGTCCTTCGCCCCCTCGACCTGGTGCAGCTTCAGCCCCGGCCGGGCCGGGTCCATCTGCAGGTCGAACGCGGTGGTCTTGACCGCCTTCTGCTCGTCGCCGGTCAGCCTCGCGAGGCTGTCGGTGAAGGTGTCGGCGATGCGGAACTGCATGCCCCTACACCGCGAAGCAGAAGTCGTGCTCCTCGAAGCGCGACACCTTCGCGCCTCGGAACACGTTCGCCTTGACTCTACCTATCGGCGGACCGCCTGCAAGATCCGTGGTGAAATTCGCCGCCATCAGTTCCCCGAGAGTTCGCCGTCCCGCTTGCTCGCCATGCTCACGTACACGCTGTCGGCCGTCTCCCTGACATCCTCCGCAACGTCGAGCAGCGACTTGTCCCATCCGTCGTACGCCCGCAGCGAGCCGCCCGCCTCCCGGATGGTCTCGCGGGCGCGGAGCAGCGCCGAGACGAACCGCGTCTCAACCGACTGGGTGCTCGCGTGCGCTCGATCGAGATCGCCCGTCTGTTCGAGGACGTCTCGCGCCTCCGTGACGGCCAGTACCTCCCCGAGCCGCCGGATGTCCGGATTCAGCACCTGGACGACCGGCCGTGCGTCGGCCGACTTCGACCCGTAGAGCCACACGAGGACCTTCCGAAGCTCGTTGAACCTCTGCCGCGGCACCGGATTCGCTTCCGGGCCCTGCAGCGCCCAGCCCGACCCGAGACCGAGGTACTCCGCGTACTGTGACCGCCAGAGCGCCGCGTAGAGGCACACGAAACTGAACTTCGGAGTATCACGGTCCCCGATGTCGAACAGTCCCTCGCGCTCGGCCTGCTCCAGCACGTAGACGGCCCAGACCAAGCGTCTAACCGTGTCGTGCCGGTCCCCGATGGCCGCGGCGATCTCCTCCAGAGTGCTCCCGCCAGCCCGATACCAGTCCGCCGCGAACCTCGCCTTCCGGTACGCGTCCCACTTCGCCGGCCCCTTCATGTGCTTGAAGCCGATGAACGCCCGTGCGCGCTCACGGCTGGCGACGCCGTAGACGGACACATGGTCGAACGTGGCCCGAAGCGCATCGCCCACCACCGGCACGGAGACTCGGAGGTTCTCCGCCGCCGCGATCCTCCGCACCAAACCCGGTTCCCGCAGCAGACGAAAGGCCGCCAGCCGGCGGTTGCCCTCCAGGACGATCAGCCCGACCTCGTCCGCGTCGCCGTCGGCCATCACCACCAGGGGTTCGATGTCCAGATAGCCGTTGGCCGAAAACGACAGCAGCAGCTCGTCCAGCTCGCCCGAGCGGTAGAGGCGCGCCACGATCCACTCGTCCGATGCCTCGGCCGCCTCACCGGCCAGTCGCGGACTCTCCCGGTCCAACCGCAGCCGGTCAACCGGGACCTTCGTGATCGTCTCAAGCTCCATGGTCACCCCCGCCGATCGTCGTCCGCCGAGCCTTGCGGGTTCCTCCGGCGGCACGACCCGTCGCGACGGCAACTTGCGTACTCGAGGCCGGATTGGGCCTCCCGTTCGCGGACGCGCCGGAAGATCTCCCCGACGTCGTAACCGCACTCCGCGGCGAGCTTGTTGCGTATTGCTCGCACCTCGGCCACGATGGGATCATCCATCATCTCCCGTCGCCTCTCGCCTGTCATGAGTTCTCCGGTGCGCGCAAAGCCGAAGATCTATGCCGTCTCCACTGGTACACCGATCCGGCTCGCGACCTCCGTCCGCAGATCTACGTCGACCTCCGGCGCCCTGATGCTGACGACGAGCGCGTATCGCGCAGTCTGGTCGTGGCGCTTGAGCGCTGGGCGGGTCTTCCACCAGCCCACCGACGGGTAGACGGCGAGACATCCCCGGCTCGCGAGATCCGCCGCACTTCCGCTCCAGATGTCCCCGTGTAGGGAGCCTCTGTGCCGCAACTGCTTCCCGATCAGCCATCCCGAATCGCCGCCACGTCCGCCGGCAAGCCCCTTCTCCTCGTCCATCGCGGCCGCATTGATCCGCGTCCGAAACTCGTCGACCGATTCTTGCGGTCGCTTGACGTCGAATCGAAGACCGTGAGACTCGTATCGGTACCGAGAACGCACGCCGCGACGCGACGGGTTCGGCTCGATGAAGTAGGAGAGCGTAACCCTCATCTCCACTCGTGTCTCCCCCAAGGCTTCCAGCGCCTCACGCGGCCAGGGCAGACTGTGGAGTTGCATGTCTCGCAACTGCGGCTGCTTTGAGCTCTCGCGCCTGAACGGATGCAGGCGCTCTTCGACCACCATCGTCAGGGAGTTCTCGACACTCCAGAGCGCGCGCTCCAGGTCCGGCACACCGAACCCGCATCGCCGCAACAGGCACTCGTAGTCCGCCTTCGCGACCTTGCCCGTCGCTGGCAACGAGGCATGACGCATGGCCTCGGTCCACTCCGCCGACTGCACGATCAGAGCACGCACGGTCTCCGGCCACAGAGTCGGATAGACGACCATGATTCGAGCCGCCAGCCGCGCCGCCAGCGCCATCGCCGCGCTCGTCGCGTTGGTCGTCGTGAAGAGCCGTTCGTTGGGCCGGTGATGGGTGGTCAAGAGGCCCAGACTGTCCATCGTCACGGCCGAGAGTGAATCCTTCGCCGCGTTGCCTCCCTCCAGCATGACGTCCGGCTTGAGTGGCCAGTGTTTCTCCCACGTGAGCGAGGTGGTGCTGAACGGGCTGAGACCTCCGCGGGGAGCGATGGGCGCGAGCCCGCCGCCATCGGCCTCGGAAATTCGCACTCGTTCGGTGAAGGCACCGACGGTCAGTGCGTTCCATGCCTGGCCAGGATCGTGCGCACCATCGGTGTCATTCGAATCCGGATAGCGGGCCCACGCATTGAGATCATCGATATTCCCGGCTGACAGAACCAGGAGACGCGGACGTTCGCCGGCACCGTCGACGTCCGCCGCCAGTGCGTCCACGGCCGCCGACCACGCCGACGGTTGGCCCCGGTCGCGCCCGTCCGGAGTGCTGACGGCCATCCCGAACACCCGTAGCCGCTCCGGCGCCGTGACTTCGGGGCGAGCCACGGCCTCCCCCGTCACGTAGCCGTGATGCTGCGGATCTCCGCCGGCGCCGGGCCCCGGCAACAGCTTGACCGATTCCAGGCGATGCTCGAGGGCGACAGAATCGCTGCCTGCAACCAGCTCCGTCAGATCCCCGGCCAACGCAACACCGGCCATCTGGGTACCGTGACCGTGCGCATCGTCGGGACCCCAGCCGGGCTCGACCGTGTGCAGATCACCGTCGTCCAGCGCCTGGCGCAGAAGAGGATGGCCACGATTCACTCCTGTATCGAGCAGGCAGACGCGCGGAACCTCGTCGCCGCTGGCGGGGAACTGCGTTCGCGTCAGCAACTCGTCGATCCACTCCTGCTGCTCGTCCGGCCGCAGAGATTGAAAGAACTCGGCTGTCTCCTTGGCTCGTCGAAGCTCCGCGATGCTGTTGAGCGTCAGAATCGACCGCTGCATCTGCTCCAGGGACGCGGACACCAGCAGCACGGTACGCTCCAGGAAAGTCACGGCGCCGCGCGCGATGCGCATGCCTTGGGCTTCGGCGCGCTCTCGGAAGGACGCGACCACGACCCGTCCGTCCCGCCGAGCCGGCAGCCACACCTCCCACCAGAGCGAGCCCTCATCCGGCGCGGGAAACTCCTCATCCGTGTCGGTCCAGAGTGCGCGAAGACTCGCAGCGCGGATTGCTCGAATCGCGTCGACGAGCCTCCTGTGGTCGAGAGCACGTCCTGCGCGATCCCGTCTCTCCTCCAGGTACTCCCTGATGAGACGCTCAAAATGACTGAGCTTCCCGTCCGGCACGAAGACCGTGGCGTGGGTCCGATCGCCCACGTGTCGGACGTTCAGCAACTCGATCCCGGAACGCTCGCGGGCCAAGCTCTCGAACGCCAACTCGATTTCCGGGAAGCTCTCGAATTCGACCTGCAGGCCCAAGCTGTCGTCCAGGCCCGCAGCTTCCTGCGCAACGCGCGCGGCGGCGGCCTGCAGCCGCAAGGCGTCTACCTGACGCTGCAAGGCACCGCCGTGGCTGCCCCTGTCTCGCTCCGGAACAACCGGCCGGCGTGCACCCTGCTGTCGCGACCTATATGGCTCCGTCTCGGTGAAGCCCTCGATGATGAAGTGCCGACTCCGTTCCCGCCCGTTCGCCATGCTCACGCCCTGCCGCTAGACCTTGGCCGCAGACAGCCTGGCGGCTATGGTCTGGCGCTCCTCGAGCATCAGCCGGATGTCCGCCTCCCGAACCAGAGGCCGTTCATGAATCAAGGCATCCTTCAGAACCTCGTCGGCGGCGCGAGCGACCTCGGCGTAGCTGAGTCCCCCCGCGAGCTCCGCCAGGGTGCTCCACCGTACCCGCTTCACCGCGGCTGGCGACAGCCGAGCCCTGAGAAGCCGTACGATTTGCGCCCGCTCCGGCAGCTCGTAGTGCAGGACGTCATCGAAGCGCCGGAAGAGCGCCGGATCCAGAATGCCGGGATTGTTCGTCGCGGCGATGACGAGACTGTGAGATCGATCCTGCTCGATCATCTGCAGGAAGCTGTTGAGGACGCGCCGAATCTCGCCCACGTCGTTCGCCATCCCGCGCTGGGAGCCGATGGCGTCGAACTCGTCGAAGAAGTACACCCCGCGCGTCCGCATCGTCGCCTCGAAGACCTGCCGCAGCTTGGCCGCCGTCTCCCCCATGTACTTCGTGATGAGCCCATCGAGACGCACCTGAAGCAGAGGGAACCCGAGCTCTCCCGCGAGAACGGATGCCGTCAGTGTCTTGCCGGTTCCCGGCGGTCCGGTCAACAACAGCTTGCGCCGGGGCGCGAGGCCCCGCTCCACGATGCGTCCCGCATGCCGCTGCTCGCGAATCACCCGTCGAAGCTGCTGTCCCAGAGCGTCTCCGAGGATCATCTCTCCCAACCGCGCGCTCGGGTGAGAGGCTTCCAGCAGGTTCGCCAACTCGCCCCGAGGCCGTCCGATGGGGACCGGCGCCCTGGTCCCCACGCCGCTCTTCGCCCTGTCGATCAGGGCTCGCAATTCCTCCGCCAGCCTTCCGTGGCCGCGCCGAGCCTCATGGGCGGCCACTTGCATGGCGACGGAGAAAAAGCGATCGTCGTCACCCTCGGCATGGGACTTGAGCAACGCCTTGAGCTGTTCACCGCTGGCCATGGGCACCCTCCAGCGTCGGAACGCACGGGCTCACACCCGGAACACCTTCATCACCTCGTCGCCGAGGTGGTTGATGACCTTGACGGCGATGCGTCCCGACTCGGGGCGGTCGAAGGGACGCGAGACGTCGCTGTGGAGCGAGGCCCAGGCGTCGGGGTCGATCTCCGCCTTCAGGGTGGTCTTGAGGGCCTTGTAGGGGTCGTTGGCGCCGAGGAAGTAGGCGTGGCGGACGAAGAAGCTCTCCTCGTTGTAGTCGGTGTCGAGGAACCAGCAGGCGATGCCGTCGGCGCCGTCGCTGCGGACCTCGCCGGTGTTGGGGTGAAAAACGTCGACGCCGTTGATCTTCACCTGGAGCCGGCCGTCCTCGGCGCCGTCTTCGCCGGCTGGCAGGATGTCGATGTCGGGCTCGCCGAAGACGACGAAGAGGTTGCCCTTGCCGGTGTTCTTCAGCTCGCCGGCCATGTGGAGGTCGGCGTTCATGCGGGCCTTGAGGACGGGAATGCGGCCGAGGCGGTCGAACTCGGAGGCGTGGGCCTCGTAGTTGAACGCGCAGGCGATGAGCACGTCGAAGCCGGCGTCGCCGGCCTCCCGGGCCGCGGCCACGAGGTCGGGGCGCGAGACCGTGCCGAACTCGGGGCCGACGAAGATGCCGGCCCGCTTCTCCCGCCCCGATGCTCTCCCGCCCTCGACATAGCGCCCCTCCGCGCAGATGTACGAGCCCGGCCACGGCGTGACCGCCGCGAAGGTGATGCGGTCCTCCTTGTGCGCCTGCTGAACGCCCGCGGTCGCGAGCTGGTCCAGGATCATGCCCGCGAAGTCGACCTGCGGGCCGTAGTCGGCCCTCCTCTCGGCTACGCGGTCCAGGAACTCGTCGTTCTCGTCGACGGCCACCACCCGATGCGGCGTATCCCGGAACGCCTTCACCTGCTCCGGCTCGCGGCTGATGTGCTCGGCCTTGCCGTCCTTGACGTCCCGGCTCGTCGTCGACCACTGGAAATTCGAGTTGAACTTGATGCCGTAGGGCGGGTCGAGATAGATGCACTGCACCTTGCCGCGTAACCCCTCGCGCTCGGCGAGCGAGGCCATCACTTGGAGGCTGTCGCCGAGGATCATCCGGTTCGACCAGTTGGCGTCGTGCTGGTAGAACTCGGTCTTCGCGCCCTCGTCGGGCAGGCCGTTGAAGTCGGCGAACAGGTCGGGCTGGGTCTCGGCGGCGTCCTCGCGGTCCCGGCGCCCCTCCTGCGTGCGGCGCCGGAGGTCGTCGATGAGCACCTTGGGATGCACCTTCTCCTGGATGTAGAGGGGTGGGGCCTGCACGACGAGATCGGACCAGTCCTGCTCGTCCTTGCCGCGCCAGACGAGCTGGGGGTCGAGGTCGCGGTTGCGGCGCTCGTAGGCGACCCACGGGGCTCTGCTCGGACCGGTCCATCACCGACCGGAACTCGGCGGTGGGGATGTTCTTGCGCGACGCCTCGTCGTGCTTCAGGGTCGCGATGGTCTTCTCGCGCTTCCGTTTCGCCATGCCGGTCCCATCCGCGGTCATGCGTCGTCCGTTTCGAGCAGGGACACCGCCCGGGGCGAGAGCTGGCCGGGGTCGCCGACGGCCCGGACGATGGCGCACGTGTCGACCGCCACCGTCACCTCCGCTCGTCCCCCGACATCTCCCAGTCGGCGTCCAGCATCATCGGGGCGGTCAGGTCGGACTTGACGACGACGCTCCCCTCGCCGCAGCCGAGGACGGTACGATTGCCGCCGGCCCGGCGGATCGGCACCACACGGGCGAGCGGCATGGCCCGCTTGCGCACCTCCGCCTCCTCGCCGTTCGCCACGGCTGCGAGGTATTCGCTGAGGCGGTTCCTGAACTCGGTGACGCTGGTAATCTTCATGGCCATATTGTCGGCCGCATCGTGCCGGCCCGGAACTCGGCGGTGGGAATGTCCCTCCGCGACGCCGCATCCTGGGTGAGGTTTCGACCCGTCCCGGAAACCCTGCGCTGCCGCTTGGCCATGTTCGTCCTACAGCTCCGACTCCTCGATCACCGCGATCGAACGGCACCCTTCTACCGCTTCGTGGAGGTTGCTCAGCAGCTCTTCGAACGACTCGCCCTGCGTGGCGCATCCCGGGATGGACGGCACCTCGGCCCAGAAGCCGCCCTCCTCGGCCTCGTGGATCATGACCTTCAGCTTCATGCCGCTCTCCGCGACCAGGTTCGCCGAGCTGTCCTCCTCGGCCATGACACCCCTTACCGCGGTCGAGCCGCGGCCCCCGCCTCAGGTTCGCCGAGCTGTCCTCCTCGGCCATGACACCCCCTACCGCGGTCGAGCCGCGGCCCCCGCCTGAAGCTCCCGCGCGTGCGTGATGTCTGCGCCGGTCACCGGACGCACCTGCGACGACTGCACGGTGGCCAACGCCGCCGTCTGCCCGTCCAGGGTCGAGAACTCCACCTCGAAGGCCTCACCGTTCCGATGGACGTGGACAATCGTTCCCACGTCGCCGGTCTCCAGGTCCGGGTGGGCGACATCGTCCGTGAGCACGACGCGATCATGTTCTTCCAGCATCCCGCCTCCTCGACGGATGCGCCGTGATCAGACGCGGTTCCCCGTCGCCTTCGATGATCCAGACGGTTCGTACTCGAGGGTTGCGACCGTCGGGAGTCTCGATGACGCCGTCCACACTGTACCGTGTACCATATTCCGACGTGGCGATGGCGGCGACTTCTCCCTTCGTCCCCTGATCGCGCAGCGCGGCGGCGAAAAGCTCCCATCGCACGGGGTTGAACCCGAACGCGCCGAAGAAGGCGGCCTTGCTCCGACCGTCGGGATGATGCGGCGAGAGCAGATAGCCGACGACCTTGCCGCCGTCGACTCGCGCCCGCGCGGCGCGCGGCAGCTTCAAGGCGTCGCCGCCTCCTCCTGCGTCACGGCGCCGACCGCATGACCAGCGCCTCGAACCGCGCCTTCAGCGCGGGCTCGAAGTCCGCCTCCATCTGGTACACGTCGGTCAGCTCGGCGAAGGCCCAGCGGCCGTACGAGCCGAGGTTGTTGACGCCGGGGACCCAGTAGGTGTCCATGGTCGTCTTCTTGACCTTGGCGTCCTCGCGCCGGTAGCCCTTGACCTCGACCACGAGGCGCAGCAGGTCGTCGTCGCCGCGGCCGTCGTCGACGAGCACGATGAAGTCGGGCAGGTAGCGGCGCGTCTCGGAGCCGTAGCGGTACGGCACCTCCAGGCCGAGGTTGTGGTTCTTGACGTAGGCGCGCACCCGCGCGTGCCCCTCGACCACGCGGCACAGCTCGGCCTCCCAGTCGCTGTCGCAGACCGCCCAGTTGACGTGGCAGCGGTCGGCGCGGGTCTCCACGCGGGTCTTCCGCGACGTGGTGAAGTGGACGTGGGCGGTCGACCCGGCCGGGTTGTAGGGATCGAGCACCGCCTTGATGGGCCGCTCGCCCAGCAGGGTGGTGACGATGCCCGCCGTGATCTTCTCGCAGGCCATGTCGGCCAGCTCCTGGTACATGAGCTGGGCCGGGTACGTGCCGCCCTTGCAGACGAGGTGGTGGTCGACCCACTGCCGCGCAATCCGCTTGAGCTGGCCGAACAGGTGCAGCTTCGGCTCGTCGCCGGGGTCGCGCCACTTGGTCTCGAGCAGCCGCTTCGTCAGGTGGAAGAGCAGGGTCGAGCGGCGCCAGGTCGCGGGTGTGGATGAGGTTCAGATCGACCCCTTCCCCGATGATCCCCTCGTTGCGGGTGATGGACGGGCCGACGAGCTCGGGCGTCAGCTCCAGCGTCGTGTCGTCGCCGAAGCGGGCGGTCAGGCGCTCTTCCGGCAGCTCGACGCGGTAGCCCTCGACGCGCGGGAAGCGGATCTCGCAGGCGTCACGCTCAGGTGTGATCGCTCTGACCAGCACGGTCTCGCGGGGCGGCGTCGGCTTGACGGGCACCGGCTTCGCCGTGAAGTCGAAGGGGATGCCGAGGACGTCGGCGTACTCGACGTCGAACAGGCCCTCCTCGTTCGGGTCGTACGACTGGAGGCGGAGAGCGCGGCCGATGACCTGCTCGCAGAGAAGCTGGGTGCCGAAGGCGCGGACGCCGAGCACGTGGGTGACGGTGCGGGCGTCCCAGCCCTCGGTGAGCATCGAGACGGAGACGACGCAGCGGATCGACCCGCCGAGGGTGTCGGGCTTGCCGACGGTGTTCATGACCTCGCGCAGCAGGTCCTGGTCGGTCAGGTTCTCGGCCTGCCGGCGGTCGCCGGTACGGGCGACGATCTCGCGCCGGAAACGCTCGATCTCGTCGCCGGCCGCTGCCCGGAAGCTCTTGTCTAGGGCCTCTCCCGAGTCGAGCTGCTCGCTGTCGATGAGGAGCGTCCGCGGCCGGGCCAGCGGGTTGCCGTGCTCGTCGAAGTTGCAAAAGAGGGCGAGGCGGCCGCTCACCAGCGACGTCGAGCCGTCCTCGTTCTCGCGCTCGAAGCAGGCGATGAAGTCGTGGACGAGCTTCGACGTGGAGGTGTTGTTGCAGACGACGATGAAGCACGGCGGGACGTCGATGCCGGCCTTCGCCCACAGCTCGAAGGTCTTCTCGTAGTGCCCGTAGAGCGCCTCGAGCGCGGTCTGGAGCTGGAGCGGCAGGCTGAGCGGGTCGAGCCCGCCGGCCTTGCCGCGCCCCTTCTTCGGCATCTTCGGCCGGATGTGCTCCCACAAGTTCCGGAACTTCGGCATGTCGCCGCCCGGAATGTTGTCGGCCACCGGCACCCGCGGTAGCTTGACGATGCCGGACTCGATGGCGTCCATCAGCGAGAAATCGCTGGCCGTCCACGGGAAGAGGGTCCCCTCGGCATAGCCCGAGCCCCGCAGGAAGAACGGCGTGGCCGACAGGTCGATGACGCGCTGCAGGCCGAGGCGGCGCTGCACCGCTTCGAGCCCGGAGATCCAGACCCGGGCCGCTTCCTTGTTCTTCTCGGCTTCCTTGCGGTCGTCGCCCTTGAGGGGGCCTTCCTCGTCGTCGCCGGCCGGCTTCTCCCGGTAGCAGTGGTGGGCCTCGTCGTTCAGGGCGAGGATGCGCTTCATGCTCATCAGCCCGGGCATGACCCGCTGCAGCATCTGCCCTTCCGTCTCCCGCGTCGCCAGGTCCGGCCCGGGGCCCTGGAGCAGGGCGCGGCCGCCCTTCGACAGCTCCAGCCTCTCGCGCGGCATGAACGCGTGGTAGTTGGTGATGACTATCTTCGCCCGCTCCAGGTCGCGCAGCATGTCGCCGGGCACCAGCTCGCGGCTCGCGTAGTAGGCGTCGGGGTCGTTGGGCTGCAGCACCCGCAGCCGATCCCGGATGGTGACCCCGGGCGTGACCACCAGGAACCCGCGCGTGAATCGCCGGCTGCCGGGCCGGCGCACCGCATTGACGGTCTGCCACGCGATGAGCATCGCCATCACCGTGGTCTTGCCGGCGCCGGTGGCGAGCTTCAGGGCCAGCCGCGCGAGGCCGGGGTTGGCCTCTTCGCTGGCCTGCTCGAGGTCGTCGAGAATCTTCCGCTCCTCCCGCCCGAGCTGCGGGGCGACCTCGGCCAGCCAGATGAGGGTCTCCACCGCCTCGACCTGGCAGAAGAACGGTCGGATGTCGCCGAAGTGGTGGCTGCGCCAGTGCCGGAGGAGCCGCGCCGTCTCGGGCGTCACCCGCCACGCGGCCGAATCGGGAAGCTCGCGCCAGCGGTCCACTCGGTGGCGGACGTTGCTGATGAACGCTGTCAGGTCGTACTTCCGGGTCCCGGACCCGAGCGCGTGCGCGGCCTTATCGAAGACGATCTGCCGCTGGATGCTCTTCTGCTTCTTCGACGTCGGGATCGCCGAGATGAACGCGACCTGCCGCCGCTTGTCGACAATCCTGTTCGTCGGCTGGCCGCTGGCGTCGAGCTCCCAGTGCCGCCGGGGATACTCGTAGGGCGAGTTCAGGATCGGATGCTCGAAGAACCGCCTGTCCATGGCGCGTCAGGTCGTGACTGAGAGGGCTCTACCTTCTTCCGGATCGCCTCTGGGCATGGGAATCGAACCGAGGACGCTCACCCCGCCTTGTACGACCGCACGGGCAAGGCTTGGGTCTCGAGCGTAGCCAGATCGAGCTTCGTGGAGGACCTGGTCGATGTCGAAGCCGACGGCGTTGCCCTGAGCGTTGAGGTCGACGTTGATCCCAGCGGAAACTTCCCGTGTCTCCGCCCCGGGGCCGGCCTTCAGCTCTACGTACAGGCTGTCGGTCTCCGGGTAGTAGTGGAGCTTCATCAGGTCCGGCGACTCACGTCCCCTGGCCGATCACGTCGATGGCGAGGTCCCGGCAGATCTTGCGCGCCAGGATGTCGTTGATCTCCCGGTGCCGCGGGACCGCGGAGCGGCGGCCGTTGCCTTCGTTCCGCCACCAGGAATGTCGCGCTCCCTCGCGGATGCGCCGGCACCCGTGGCGCTGCGGGTGCCGGATGAGCGCGCTGCGCTTCATGCAACGACGACCTTCTCCTCCCGATAGTCGTCGCCGGCCGCGGCCAGGGCCTCCTGCCGATTGAGATCGAGGGCTTCCGCGAGGGCGCCGGCCAGGCTGCGAAGCAGCTCCTCGCGCGTGCGTTCCTGGCAGTTGACGCCGGGAACCTCGGCAATCCAGCCGATCCACCAGTCGCCGCAGTGCTTCACGACCGCCGTGCACTCCATGCGCGCCCCTGGTCGACGTGGACCGCAACGATTGCTCACGCCAGAATCGGGTCCACCACCCTCCCGGCCACGTCGGTCAGCCGGAAGTTCCGCCCCTGGTAGGCGTAGGTCAGCCGGGTGTGGTCGATGCCCAGCAAATGCAGCATCGTGGCGTGCAGGTCGTGGATGTGCACGGGGTCGCGGGCGATGTTGTACGAGAAGTCGTCGCTCGCGCCGTGGGTGACGCCGGGCTTGACGCCGCCGCCGGCCATCCAGATGGTGAAGCAGCGGGGGTGGTGGTCGCGGCCGTAGGTGTCCTCGTTGAAGACGCCCTGGCAGTAGGCGCTGCGGCCGAACTCGCCGCCCCAGACGACGAGGGTGTCGTCGAGCAGCCCGCGCTGCTTGAGGTCGGTGACGAGGGCGGCCTGGGCCTGGTCGACGTCCCTCGCCTGGCGCTGGATGCCGCGGGGCAGGCGGGTGTGCTGGTCCCATCCGCGATGGAAGCACTGGATGAACCTGACGTCGCGCTCGGCGAGCCGGCGGGCGAGCAGGCAGTTGCGGGCGAAGGTGCCGGGGGTGCGCGAGTCGGGGCCGTAGAGCTCGAAGGTGCTGTCGGGCTCGTCCGAGAGGTCGGTCAGCTCGGGCACCGAGCTCTGCATGCGGTAGGCCATCTCGTACTGGGCGATGCGCGTGCCCGTCTCGGGGTCGCCGTACTCTTCCTCCTTGAGGCGGTTCAGCGCGCCGAGGTCGTCGAGGTAGCGGCGGCGCGTGCCCTGGTCGACGCCCGGGGGGTTCGACAGGTACAGCACGGGGTCGCCGGTCGAGAGGAACTTCACGCCCTGGTAGCGGGTGGGCAGGAAGCCGCTGCCCCACAGGCGGTCGTAGAGGGGCTGGCCGGTCTGGGCCGAGCCCTTCGAGATCATGGCGACGAAGGTGGGCAGATCGGCGTTCATGCTGCCGAGGCCGTACGAGAGCCACGCCCCCATGCTGGGCCGGCCCGCGAGCTGGGCCCCGGTCTGGAAGAAGGTGATGCCGGGGTCGTGGTTGATCGCCTCGGTGTGCATCGACTTGATGAAGGTCAGCTCGTCGACGATCTTGGCGGTATGGGGCATGAGGTCGCTGACCCAGGTGCCGGTGGCGCCGTGCTGCCTGAACTCGAACATCGACGGCACGAGGGGGAACCGCTCCTGCCCCGCCGTCATGGTGGTGACGCGCTGGTCGCCGCGGACGGACGGCGGCAGGTCCTCGCCGACCATCTGCGCCAGCGCCGGCTTGTAGTCCCACAGCTCGTGCTGCGACGGGGCGCCGGACTGGAACAGGTAGATGATGCGCCTGGCCTTCGGCGCGTGGTGCGGCAGGCCGGGGAGGGCGCCGAACCCGGCCGCCGCCCCGGGGCCGCCGCCGGGGGCCTGGGCCAGCAGGTCCTGCCCGAACAGGGTGGCCAGGGCCGCGGTCCCGATGCCGGTGCTGGCGAGCTCGAAGAAGCGCCGCCGACTCAGAAGCTGTTCGAGGTGCGCGTCCATGGTCATTCCTTGTGATCGTGCCGTCGAAGTTCAGATTCGGTGGCGACCGTCGCGTGAGAAGTCGGCTCGGCCGCGCCGAGGGTCTCGCCACAGCCGGACTCGCCCTGTTCCTTCGTGATCGTGCCGTCGAAGTTCAGGATCAAGCTTGCGACCATCGTTTACGACGCCGGCTCGGCCGCGCCCAAGGTCTCGACGGGCCGTGCTCGCCCTATTCCCTCGTGATCACCCTATTCCTTAGTGATCGTGCCGTCGAATTCCCTTAGTGATCGTGCCGTCGAAGTTCAGGTCAGGTTCGCAACCATCGTGTACGACGCCAGCTCGGCCACGTCCAACGTCTGCCTCGCCCTATTCCTTCGTGATCGTGCCGTCGAAGTTGAGGATCAGGTTGGCGACCATGGTGTACGACGCCAGCTCGGCCACGTCCAGCGTCTCGTCGCGCCCGGACTCGCCCTGGCTGACGAGCTCGAGGGCGGCGCCGCGGTCGGCCTGGTAGCGGTCGAGGTGGCGCCGGTAGCCGTTCACCAGAATGTCGCGCGCGGCCGGCGGGGGTCGGTGAGCGGTGGACAGGAGGTACGCGTAGCCGATGCGGTCCTCCGGCGTCTCGCCGCCCTCGGTCATCATGCGCTCGGCGAGGCGGCGGGCCGCCTCGACGTAGGTCACGTCGTTCATCAGGTTCAGGGCCTGGAGCGGCGTGTTGGTGCGGCCGGTCCGCACGATGCACGTCTCGCGCGTCGACGCGTCGAACGTCATCATCGTCGGCGGCCCCAGGGTGCGCTTCCAGAACGTGTAGAGGCTGCGGCGATAGAGGTCTTCGCCGGTCTCCTGCACGTAGTCGCCGTAGCCGCCCTCGACCATGTCGGCCCAGAGTCCCTCCGGCTGGTACGGCTTGACCGACGGGCCGCCGACCTTCTCGACGAGGAGGCCGGAGACGGCGAGGGCCTGGTCGCGGATCATCGGGGCCGGGAGACGCAGCCGGGGGCCGCGCGCGAGCAGCCGGTTCTCGGGATCGCTCTCGAACTCGTCGGCCGTGACGTGCGACGCCTGGCGGTAGGCGGCGCTGGTCACGATGGCCCGCTGCAGGGCCTTGACGTCCCAGCCCGAGTCGACGAACTCGGTGGCGAGCCAGTCGAGCAGCTCGGGATGGCTGGGGAACTCGCCCTGGGTGCCGAAGTTCTCGGCCGTCTTCACGAGGCCGGTCCCGAAGTACATCTGCCAGAAGCGGTTCACGGTGACCCGCGCGGTCAACGGATGCCCGGGGTCGACGAGCCAGCGCGCGAACGACAGGCGGTTGGCCTCGACGCCCTCCGGCAGGGGCGGCAGGACCGCGGGGACGCCGGGGAACACCTCCTCGGCGGGGCTGTCGTAGGCGCCGCGGTTCAGCCGGTAGGTGGGCTTGCGGACGGTCCGCTCCTCCATGACCATGACGGTCGGGAAGCTCGCCCACAGCGCGTCGCGCTCGCGCTCGAGCCGGGCCACCTCGCGCACCGCCTCCTGAACGGCCGGCGGCGCGTACTGGTCGAGGAACGCCAGCCGCAGCTTGTCGGCCTGGGCCGCGGTCCGCTGGCCGGGCGCCAGGGCCGCGATCTGGCCCAGCGTTTCCGCCGTCGCCACCACCGCGGCCTCGGCCGGACTCAGCACGCCCTCGTAGATGCGAACCTCGTCGAGGTTGCCCCGGAACCGCGGCTTGTCCGAGCCGCTCGCCCCGATGCGTAGCGGATAGCGGGTGGCGGGCAGCCGGTTGCCCACGAGGTCGAGCAGCGGCTCCGTCGCCTGCAGGCGGCCGTCGACGTAGATGCGGATGCCCTCGGGGGTCTTCGACCCGTCGTAGGTGGCGACGACGTGCTGCCAGCGGCCGAGGGCGACGTCCTCCGCCGTCTCGGCCGCCACGCCGTCGTCGAGGACGCGCGTCGACAGGTTCAGGCGAAGCTTGCCGTCCTCGAGGTAGAGGCCCCAGCCCACCTCGCCCTGGTCGCCGCCGGCCGCGCGCGAGACGACCACGCCGTTCTCGGCCGTCGGGTACATCCACGCGGCGACGCTGAACGCGTCGTCGTAGCCGACGTCCGGCGCGTGCCCGGCGTTGACGAAGCGCCGCCCATCGAAGCTCGCGGCGTGGCCGAGGACGCCGGGATAGAACTGCGGCAGCCCGTCCTCGAGCGCCGCCGGCACGTCCGTCGAGGTCTGGATGCCGTCGATGGTGCCCTCGAAGGCGTGGTACGCGAGCAGCCCGTCGCGGAGGTTCCAGTCGACCGGCCCCGCGCGCTCGAGCGACGCCTCCCACTCGGCCCGGGCCGCCGCCGCCTCGTCGTCGAGGGCGGCCAGCGCCGCCCGCGCCTCGGCGAGCCCGGCGTCCAGCTCGTCCAGCTCTGCCTGCTGCTCGCCGGTGGGGGCGGTGACCAGGGGCGGGCTGTTCACGTACTTGAAGCCCTTGCCCCGCTCGGGGATGTTGTTGAAGTTCGCCATGACCTCGTAGAACTCCTTCTGCGAGATCGGGTCGAACTTGTGGTCGTGGCAGCGCGCGCAGCCCAGGGTCAGGCCCATCCACACCGTGCCGGTGGTCGACACGCGGTCGACGCCGTACTCGGCGAGGAACTCGTCGACGACGATGCCGCCCTCGCTGTTGAGGCTGTGGTTGCGGTTGAACGCGGTGGCGACGCGCTGCTCCAGGGTCGCGCCGGGCAGCATGTCGCCGGCGAGCTGCTCGATGGTGAACCGGTCGAACGGCATGTTGGCGTTGTAGGCGTCGATGACCCAGTCGCGCCAGCGCCACATCGACCGCTCGCCGTCGGTCTGGTAGCCGTTGGTGTCGGCGTAGCGGGCGGCGTCGAGCCACTCGACGGCCATCCGCTCGCCGTAGCGCGGCGACGCGAGCAGCCGGTCGACGGCCTCCTCGTAGGCGTCGGCGGAGTCGTCGTTCAGGAAGTCGGCGAGCTCGACCGGGGTCGGGGGCACGCCGGTGAGGTCGAGGGTGACGCGGCGCAGCAGGGTCGCGCGGTCGGCCTCGTCGGACGGGGCCAGGCCCTCGGCCTCGAGGCGCCGCAGCACGAAGTTGTCGATGTCGTTGCGGGGCCACTCGGCGTCGGCCACCGGGGGCACGACGGGCCGCTCGGGCGGGATGAACGCCCAGTGCGACTCCCACTCCGCGCCCTGGTCGATCCAGAGGCGGAGGGTTTCGACCTCGGCCTCGTCGAGGGCCTCGCCGCCGCGGGGCATCCGCACGCGGGCGTCGTCGGCCGACACGCGGTGCACGAGCAGGCTCGCCTCGGCGTCGCCCGCGACCACGGCGGGACCGCCGTAGCGTCCGCGGTCCGCGAACGGACCCTCGGGCACGTCGAGCCGCAGGCCGGCCTGGCGCGACGCCTCGTCGGGCCCGTGGCACGAGAAGCAGTTCTGCGAGAGAAGGGGCCTCACCTCGCGGGCGAAGTCGACGGTGCGCTCGGCCACCGCGGCCGGGGCGGCGCCCGCCGCCGCGGGCTCGGCGCCGAGGTGCGCGCCCTGGTCGATCCACGTCCGCACGAGCCGGATCTGATCGGCCGAGAGCGACCGCCCCGACGAGGCCGGCGGCATGAGGGCGATCGGCTCCTCGGTCGTCAGCCGCTGGAACAGCGGGCTGCCGTCGGCGTCGCCGGGCCGCACGTGGGTCTCGATGAAGTCGGCGGTGTCGAGCCGCAGCTTCGCCTGACGGGTCGCCTCGGACGCCCCGTGGCAGGCGAAGCAGGCCTCGGCGAGCACCGGGCGCACGTCGCGGTGGAACTCGACCCGCTCGGGCGCCTGGGCCAGGCCCACCTCCAGACCGCGGTCCGGGTAGAGCCCCGCCGCCACCGCCGCCCCGCCCAGCACCGTCAACACCCGCAGAATGGTCATCCGCATAGCATCTCCCGGAAGGGATGGTAGGCTCTCGACCCGCATCGCGCAAGCCTCACCCGGCGCGCGCGCATACCCCGATACCCGCCCGTGTCCGTCCTCATTCGACACGGCGGAGCGATGCCGTCTCCCCCGACGCGTCGAATCGTCGGCGACGATTCCACCGATCCGCAGCCGCTCGCCTACTGCTCCGACGACGCGTCGGCCGCCCGCGCGCCGCTCAGGGCGTTGATCATGCCGTAGTTGCCCTCGTGGCAGGCGTACTCGTAGATGAGCGAGTCGGAGAGCCGCATGGGCAGCGCCGCGGTGAATGGCGCCGTGAACGTCGCCGGGTCGTTGACGGTGTACTCGTAGAGCAGCGTGTCGTCGCTCACCCGCGTGAACCGCTCGGTCAGCCGCAGGGTCGAGCCGAGCCCCAGCGCCACCAGCGCGTTCGGCTCGAAGCTGGCCCGCAGGTCCGAGTAGTTGCGGCTCTCGACGACGAGGGTGTCGCCTTCCCACCGGCCGCGGGAGTCGCCGTTCAACTGCAGCAGCCCGGCCGGCAGGTGGTCGCGCGGCTCGAGGGGGATGATGCGGGCGTCGTGGACCATCTCGTTCAGGATGACCACGTGGTCCCCGGTCTGGAAGAGCTGCATGTTGTTGTTGTAGGCGCTCGGCATCATCGGCGGGCCCGAGTTGAAGCCGACCAGGCACCGCTCGGCGAGGCCGCGGTCCTCGGGGCCGTCGGCGCCGATGCCGGCCGACCGAACCCGCCACGGGCGCTCGCCCGGCACGTCCACGTCGAGCGACCCGGCCTGGCGGGCGGCGCCCTCGACCAGCTCGGGCATGCGCCCGGTCGCCGGCTCGACGATGAGGGACGAGCGGCGGTCGTCGCCGACGGAGGTGCCGAAGTCGAGCCAGAAGGCGTTGTAGGCGCCGACGTTGCCCTCGGCCGGGGGCCGGTCGGCCGACTGCTGGGCCGCCGCCGCGAACGACTCGACGGCCGCCGCCTGCTCCTCGGTCAGCGTCTCGCCGAGCCCCTCGGGGCGCTCGAACGGGGTGGCGGTGCGGAAGTCCCAGACGCCTTGCAGATCGGGGCGGCCGTCGGCGAGCCGGGGCGGCTCCCACGCCTCGCCGGGCTCCTGCCCGAGGGCCGGCGCAGCCGGCGCGCCCGCGAGCGCCAAGGTCAGACACCACACGACGGATCGGTTGCTCAAGAGTGCTCTCCTCGCAAGTTAGCCAATGGTGAATTCTACAATGGCAGGGGCCCCGACCCGGAATCGGAGCGGGATTCGACCGCGCCGGACGGACACGATGCCGGCGGCCGGTCCCGCCGTGGTCCGCCGGCGGCGACCCGCCGCGCCGCCCAGGCTGCTCGCCCTGACCCGCCCATCGGGGCCTTTCGGCTCTGCTGGCCGCCCAACAAGACCCGGCTGGAGTCCGCGTCGTGCTACGGCGCAGACCCCTGGCGCGGCCGGAGGAATGTGCCGGCAGGACGGGGCGGCCTTCGGCGGGGCCGGTTGCCCGGAAGCCGGAGCCGAGGGCGGCGGTTCCGGCAGTCATGAGTCTGCACGGGAGCGGGGCGCAGGTTCCTGGCGGGGTCGCATGGCAAGGGGAGCCGCCGGCGACGAGGCCCGAATCCGAATGAAGAGGGGTTCGCGGGCCGGTCGTGGTCGCCGGCCCTGAACAGGGGGGCGGTGGCCCGCCGTCAACGCGCGTGCAGGCCGCTGTTGACGTGCGCGGTATGGCTGGTCTCCAGCGCATCGACGCGGCCCGTCAGCCTGTCGAACTTGCCGCTGAGGTCGTCGATCTTGCCGTCGAGCGCGTCGATTCTGCCGTCGAGCCTGTCGATTCTGCCGTTGAGCAACCATGTGCCGACGACGAGGCCGATTGCCGTGGCCAGCGATATCAGCAAGTTCCCCACCGCGATGAGTCGGTCGGCGTCCATGCGAAAAATGTTACCACAGTGTTCCATGCATCACAACGTCGCGACACCCGCACCAGAGCCTCAGGACCCACCGACGAGCAGGTTCGTGATGGCCTGGGCGGCGTCACGCCGTCACGTCGTAGAGCAGCTTCACGCCGATGACGAAGAGAGAGGCGTGGACGATGCGGAAGAACAGCTCGTCGGTGGCGCGCTCGTGCAGCCGGCGGCCGATCCAGATGCCCACCGGCGCGAGGGGCAGCAGCACCAGCGAGGTGAGCAGGTTGTCCGCGTTCCACTGGCCCAGCCACGCGTAGGGCCCCACCTTCGACCAGTTCACGACGAAGAAGAACGCGACGCCGGTGGCCTGGAACGTCGTGCGGTCCATGCGCTGGGGCAGCAGGTAGGCGTGGAGGGGCGGTCCCCCGGCGTGCACCGAGAAGCTCGCGAACCCCGCCAGCGCCCCCCACAGGACGCCGGTCACGCGGCGCGGCGACCGTCGGGTCGACTCCGCCCGGGGCACGAAGTACTGCAGCGAGTAGGTCAGGGCGATGACCCCCACCAGCGCGCGCAGGCCGTCGGGGGTCAGGTACTCGAAGGTCGCCGCGCCCAGCACCGTGCCCAGCATCGCCGCCGGCACCAGCACCCGCAGGTTGGGCCAGTCCCACGCCCCCCGGTAGGCGCGCACCGCGAGGACGTCCATGACCATGAGGATCGGCAGCAGCACCGCGGCGGCCTGGGCGGGGCTGATGACCATCGCCATCAGCGGCACCCCGACCACCGCGATGCCGCCGCCGAGCCCGCCCTTGGCGATGCCGACGATGAGCACCGCGACCGTCGCGGCGGCGTAGAACCAGGGATCGACGATCAAGAGGGTGGTCCCGCCGGATCACGTGGACGGGGGTCCGCGCGGGTCACTCGACCTCGACGAAGATGGGGTTCGAGTAGAACCAGAGGTCGTGCCAGGGGTTCTCGCCGGGGCCGTCCGCCGCGGGCTCGAGGTCGTCGGTGCTCGTGCCGCGGACGCGGACGTAGAGATCGCGGTCGACGGCGGGAAGCTCCACCTCCAGGGCGAGCCGGTCTCCGTCGCGGGCCAGCGCGTCGCGCGTGAACCGTGCGAGGACCCGCGTCGTGGGGTTGCGGTCGTTCGAGGGCTCGGCGGCCGGCCCCGACACCTCGCCCACGATGACGTCGACGCGCCGGACGGCGGGGTCCTCCCCCGCCTCGTTCGGGACCTCGGGGTCGCGGAGCCGGACGGTCGCGGTGACCTGCGTCCCCCGCGCGACCCGCAGCGTGCCGCCGAGCCCCGTCTCGCCCCCCTCGGCGCTCTCCAGACCGAAGTCCAGCTCGGTGACGAGGTCGCCGGCGACCGCGAACATGCGCCCCTGGCGAAGCCCGTCGAGGACGTCGGCGTAAGTCGGACGGGCGTGGACCCAGGTCTTGTGGAACTCGCCGGGCCAGAAGTCGCTCCCGGCCCTCACCGGATCGGCGTAGTGGAAGTGCGAGTCGGACGAGGCCACGATCCAGAACCGCCGCCCCTCGCCGAGCAGCGCGTCCCACAGGCCGCCGACGACGGCGGTCATCTGGTCGAAGCCGCCCAGGGTCGGCGCCCCGGGGTTCGTGTAGGCGCCGCGGGAACGGCTGCGGCTGGCCGGCGAGAGGGTCGCGGCCTGGTGGCCGGGGGCGCCTTCCATGCCCCGGTACACGTCCGGGGCGAGGTCGTTGTTCTCCCTGAGCTCCCACGGCTCGTCGCGGCCGTAGGACCCGATCGCCGCCGCCGAGCGGGAGGGGTGGTTCGCGAACAGGATCGGCAATCGCTCGAGCCCCTGCATGTGGGCCAGCGCCTGCCGCCTCAGCTCGGCCGACTGCCGGCGCGGGTCGGGGGGACGCGCCCAATCCTCGTTGGCGTCGAAACGGCTCTCGATCTCGAAGAGCACCTCCGCCTCGTCCTCGGCCCGCGGGATGACGAGGGTGTGGTGGTCCATGCCCGGCATGTTCAGCTCCATGCCGTAGAACTGGAGCACCTCGGGAACCAGCTCGCGCGACAGGGTCAGCTCGCGGTGCGCCTGCTCCAGGTTCAGCTTGGCGTGGTTCGGGCCGCCGTGATCGGTCGTCACCATCCACCGCAGGCCGAAGCGCCGCGCCATCGCCGCGTTGCGCGGGGTGGAGTACATGGCGTCGCGCGCCTTGATCGGGGTCGGCGGGCTGGTGCGGTAGTCGTAGCCGGCGCTCCAGTGGCTGTGGATATGCGAGTCGCCGGCCAGCCACTCGCGCTCGTCGGCGGCCGACGGGACCAATGCGAGGACGGCGATCGCACCTAGCGCACAGGACCAGACGAGGCGGGGAGAGGCAGCTTGGGACGCAGGCATCGCGCGCGATTCTACCACCCGCTTCCGGGCGCCTCCGGCCGGCAGTCCAGTCAGTGGCCCGGAGCGCGCCCGCGGACGGTGGAGCAGGTCCCGCCACGCGACGCCCGTCCTGCGTTACGATGAGAGGTGATGAGTACGTCCCGGCTGGCGGCGTTCGGCTTCATCGCCCTGCTGCTTACCGCGGCCCACTTGGTCGCGGCCCCCTCAGCGTCCCTCGCGTACTTCGCCAGCGTCGGCCTGCACCCCCTGCTCGGCCTCGTGCTGGTGGGGGCGCTCGTCCGCGAGGCGTGGCGGCGCCCGTGGAGAGGCAACCTCCCGGCGGCGGCTGGGGTCGGGCTGCTCGCGGCGGGGCTCGCGCTCGGACTAGCGGTGGCCGCGGTCGGCGCCACCCGCGACCATGCCTGGCTGCTGCAGGTCCACGTCGCGGTATCGACGGCCGGCGCGATCCTCTGGGGCGTGCATCTGTGGCGCGCCATCGCGTGGACGCCGGAGTGGACCCGGGCCGCCCGCATCGCCCTCGTGGCCGCCGCCGCGGCCGGCCTGAGCGCGCCCCTGCTGCGGGCGGCGCGGGACGCCGAGTGGCGCGAGACGCACCGCATCGAGAACCCCGTGCGTCCGCCGGCGACCATGGCCGAGGAGGGGGCCGGCGCGTCCAGCCCGTTCGCCCCGTCGTCGGCCACCACGAACACCGGCGGCACCATTCCCGCCGACTTCTTCCTGACCAGCGAAACCTGCGGCCGCTGCCACGCCGACATCTACGAGCAGTGGAACGGGTCGGCCCATCACTTCTCGTCGTTCAACAACCAGTGGTACCGGCGGTCCATCGAGTACATGCAGGAGGTCGTGGGCACCCGGCCCTCGAAGTGGTGCGCCGGCTGCCACGACCACGCGGTGTTCTTCAACGGGCGCTTCGATACGCCGATCGTCGAGCAGATCGACACCCCCGAGGCGCAGGCGGGGCTCGGCTGCACGTCGTGCCACTCCATCGTGCACGTGGGCAGCACCATGGGCCAGGGCGACTTCACCATCGAGTACCCCCCGCTGCACGACCTCGCGGCGAGCGATCACCCCCTGCTGCGGGGCGTGCACGACCTCCTGCTGCGGCTCGCCCCGACCCCCCACCGCGACACCTTCATGAAGCCGTTCCACACCGAGCAGAGCGCCGAGTTCTGCTCGTCGTGCCACAAGGTGCACCTCGACCTGCCGGTCAACGACTACCGGTGGGTGCGGGGGTTCAACGAGTACGACAACTGGCAGGCGTCGGGGGTGTCCGGGCAGGGCGCGCGGTCGTTCTACTACCCCGAGACGCCGCAGACGTGCAGCTCGTGCCACATGCCCCTGGTGCGGTCAGACGACCCCGCCGCCCGCGACGGCTACGTGCGGTCGCACCGCTTCCCCGGCGCCAACACCGCCCTGCCGTTCGTCAACCGCGACCAGGCGCAGCTCGAGGCGGTGCAGGACTTCCTGCGGGCCGGGCAGGTGTCGATCGACGTCTTCGGCATCACCCGCGTGGCCGACGCGGCGGCTCCCGCCGGGGCGGTCCTGCCGGGGGGCGACCCCGCCCTGTCGAGCACGTTCGCGGTCGGCGAGGAGTCGCTGCAGTTCGGGGCGGCCCGGCGGCTGCCGGGCGGGCCGGCCCCGGCCGAGGTCGTCGCGCCCCTCGACCTGTCGCCGGTGGCGGTGCGGCGCGGCGAGTCGGTGCGCCTCGAGGTGGTGGTCCGCACCCGCAACGTCGGCCACTTCTTCCCCGGAGGCACCGTCGACGCCTTCGACGTCTGGGTCGAGCTCGAGGCGGTGGACGACCGCGGCCGCGTGCTCCTCCACAGCGGGGAGGCGGCCGACGGGGGCAGCGGGCCGGTGGACCCCGGCGCCCACTTCTACCGCAGCCTGCAGCTCGACGGGAACGGCAACCCCATCAACAAGCGGAACGCGTGGGCGACGCGGTCGGTCGCCTACGTGCGGCTGATTCCCCCCGGCGCCGCCGACACCGTCCACTACCGGCTCGAGGTTCCCGAGGACGCCGGCGACCGCATCACCCTGCGCGCGAAGGTCAACTACCGGAAGTTCGCGTGGTGGTTCACGCAGTGGGCGTACGCCGGCGTGCGCGACCCCGCGGACCCCGCACCGTCGGTCACCGCCGCCCACGACGACGGGCGGTGGGTGTTCACCGGCGACACGAGCGACGTGTCGGGGAAGGTCAAGGCGATTCCCGACATCCCCACCACGGTGATGGCCGAGGCCACCGCGACGCTGACCGTCATCGACGCGGACGCACCGCTGACCCAGGCGCCGGCGTCGCCGCCGGGCGACGCGCGGCAGCGAGGGCGCTGGAACGACTACGGCATCGGCTTGCTGCTGCAGGGCGACCTGCGGGGAGCGGAGGCGGCGTTCCGGCGGGTCATGGCCATCGACCCCGAGTATCCGGACGGGCCGGTGAACGCGGCGCGCGCCCGGCTGCAGGAGGGCGACGTCGACGCCGCGATCCCCCTGCTCGAGCAGGCCCTCGCCCTCGAGCCCGACCTCGCCCGCGCCCACTTCTTCCTCGGCACCGCGCTGCGGGCGCTCGGCCGATACGAGGAGGCGCTGGAGCACCTGGCGGTGGCGCGCGAGCAGTATCCGCGCGACCGCGTGGTCCTCGGCCAGATCGGACGCCTGCAGTTCCTCGACCGGCAGTTCGAGGCGGCCGTCGACACCTACGAGGCGGTTCTCCGCATCGATCCCGAGGACGTGGCGGCGCACTACAATCTGATGCTCGCCCACCAGGGCGCGGGCAACCGGGAGGAGGCGGCGCGGGAGCGCGCGCTGTACGAACGGTTCAAGGCGGACGAGGCGGCCCAGGCGATTACCGGGGACTTCCGGCGCGCCTCGCCCGAGGACAACAACGAACGGCAGGCCATCCACGAGCACCGGCACCCGGACCCGCGTTCCGCCGCCCCCTGACACGATGACACGCTCAAGAACCCTTGGCGAAGATCCCCGCTGCATTCGACCGACGATGCACCCCCCGCAACTGCGTTGCTCCTCGGTCGTCGACGCCCGACAAGCGGCCTCGTCGCGCCTGGTGCGGTCTCGGCGTCGCCCATGTCGCTCATGGCCGGTTGCCGACGCCCGACAAGCGGCCTCGTCGCGCCTACCCGCGCGGGCGCCCCGGCGATCCGCCGACCTCGGGGCGCAGCGCAACCCCGGGCTTCGCCAAGGGCTCTCCATCGCGCTGACCCTGGCCGCGTCGGTATCGACCCTCGTCCTGACCGCCGCCACCCCGGTCGTCTTCACCGACGTCACCGACCCGGCCGGCATCCGCTTCACCCACAACACCGGCGCCTTCGGCGCCAAGTACATGCCGGAGACGTTCGGCTCGGGCGCCCTGTGGCTCGACGTCGACGGCGACGGGTGGCAGGACCTGCTGCTCGTCAACGGCACCGCGTGGCCGGGGCGGGGCGAGCCGGAGACGCACGCCGCGCTGTACCGCAACGACGGCGACGGCACGTTCACCGACATCACCCGCGGGTCGGGACTCGACGTCCCCCTGTACGGCATGGGCGGGACCGCCGCCGACTTCGACAACGACGGGCACGTCGACGTCTACCTCACGGTGCTCGGGCCCAACCGGTTGCTCAAGGGGGCCGGCGACGGCACGTTCACCGACGTCACGGCGGCGGCGGGCGTCGGCGACCCGGGGTTCTCGACCGCCGCCCTGTGGTTCGACTACGACGAGGACGGCCACCTCGACCTGTTCGTCGGCAACTACGTGCACTGGACGCCCGAGACCGACCTGTTCTGCTCCCTCTCCGGCGACACCAAGTCGTACTGCACGCCCGAGTCGTACCAGGGGCAGAGCGGCACCCTGTACCGGAACCGGGGCGACGCCACGTTCGAGGACGTCACGGACGCTGCGGGCCTGCGCGCGCCCTCGTCGAAGGCGCTCGGCGTCGTCATGCTCGACCACGACGAGGATGGCTGGATGGATCTGTTCGTGGCCAACGACACCCAGCCCGACCAGCTCTTCGAGAACCGCGGGGACGGCACGTTCGAGGACATCGGGGTCCTCGCCGGGGTGGCGTTCAGCGACGCGGGGGTGGCCCGCGCCGGCATGGGGGTCGACGCCGCCGACTACGACGGCTCGGGCCGGCCCGACCTCGTCATCGGCCACTTCTCGACCGAGATGATGGCCCTGTACCACAACGAGGGCAACGGCCTGTTCATCGACGAGGGGCCGCGCTCGGCCATCGGCCGCGCGACCCTGCTGACCTTGACGTTCGGCTGCTTCTTCTTCGACTTCGACCTCGACGGCTGGCCGGACATCTTCGCCGCCAACGGGCACGTCGCCGACGACGTCGAACGGGTGCAGGCCCGCATCACCTACGCGCAGCCGCCGCAACTGTTCCGCAACGACGGCGGGCGGTTCGAGGAGGTCGACGCCCCCGACACCGCCCTCGGGGCGGCCCAGGTAGGGCGCGGCGCCGCCTACGCCGACTTCGACCGCGACGGCGACCTCGACGTGATCGTCACCGCGAACGGCGGGCCGCCGCGGCTGCTCCGCAACGACGGGGGCAACGAGAACCGCCCGCTCCGCATCCGGACGGTGGGGACGGCCTCGAACCGCGACGGCATCGGGGCCCGCATCGACGTGACGGCGGGCGGCCGCGCGCAGTGGCAACTGGTCAAGACGGGCTCGAGCTATCTGTCGCAGAGCGAGCTGCCGGTGACCTTCGGGCTCGGCGGCCGGGCACGGGCCGAGTCGGTCGTGGTGACGTGGCCCAGCGGCGAGGTCGACCGGCTCGGCGCGGTGCCTGCCGACCGGCTGATCACCGTCGAGGAAGGCGCGGGGATCGTCGACACCGAGGCGATCCGGGTCGCGAGATAGAGGACTTGCCGCAACCCGCCGACGGGACCGAGCGGAAGACGGGGCTCCCGGCAGATCCGCTCTCCGCGGTCCTCCCGCGATGGATGGACGTCTGCCGGCGATTCGGAGTCGGAACCGGGATCGAACCGGTCGCCGATGTGGCGGCCCCGGCACGGGGGGCTTCCGTCGCCTGGTGGTTACCCCTCGCCGGGGCGCCGCCGGGCAGCCCGGGCCGGGGCGCGTAGCGTCCGATGAGGCGGAACACGAGGTCGGCGTCGACATCGACGGAATGCCGAGGTTGAAGATGCTGGCGCTGACGGCATCCCGTTCCCTCCCCTGGACGCTCGTCTCCGGCGCACTCGCGATCCTCCTCGCGGCCCCGGTCCACGCCCAGCGGGACGTGCCGGAGCTTCGCGCCCGCGCGGAGGCGGGCGACGCGGCGGCGCAGTTCAACCTCGCCCGCCTCCACGTCACCGGCACCGGCGTCCCCCGCGACGACGCCCGCGCCGCGCACTGGTACCGGATGGCGGCCGAGCAGGGGCACGCCGGCGCCCAGCATGGCCTGGGGGTGCGCTACGACGCCGGCCTCGGGGTCGCCGAGGACGACGCCGAGGCCGTCCGCTGGTTCCGCCGCGCCGCCGACCAGGGCCACTGGGAGGCCCAGTTCAGGCTGGGGCGGATGTACGCCCGCGGCGACGGCGTCGCGCGGGACGACGCCGAGGCCGTCCGCTGGTTCCGCCGCGCCGCCGACCAGGGCCACGCCGAGGCCCGGTTCTACCTGGGGCAGATGCACTTCAACGGCCGGGGGGTTCCGCGCGACCGGGCGCGGGCCGCGGACTGGGTGCGGATGGCCGCCTCCCAGGGCAACCCCACGGCCCAGGTGACCCTCGCGAGCATGTACGAGACCGGCTCCGGCGTCGATCGGGACATCGCCCTCGCCGCGCGCTGGTACCGCCTCGCCGCCGCCCAGGGCGAGCCCGCCGCCCAGGTCACCCTGGGCTACCTCTACGACGCCGGCGCAGGGGTGCCCGAGGACGACGCCGAGGCGGTGCGCTGGATCCGCCGGGCCGCCGACCAGGACCATGCGGAGGCGCAGTTCGCACTGGCCAATCTGTACTTCAACGGCCGGGGGGTCGCGCGGGACCTCGCCGAGGCGATCCGGCTGGTGCGGCTGGCGGCCGAGCAGGGTCACGTGCGGGCGCAGTTCAACCTGGGGATGAGCTACGATAGCGGCATCGGGGTGGAGCGGAACGCGGCCGAGGCGGCGCGGTGGTTCCGCCGGGCCGCCGACCAGGGCGATCCCGCGGCGCAGCAGAACCTCGGGGTGATGTACGCCAACGGCGACGGCGTGCCCCGGGATCCGGTCGCGGCCTACATGTGGCTCACCCTCGCCGCGGCGCAGGCGGCCGAGCCGGCGCGCGGCAGCCTGCTGCAGGCGCGCGCCATCGTCGCGCGGCAGCTCACGCCCGGGCAGCTCGCGGCGGCCGGGCAACGCGTCGAAGACTGGTCGCCCGTCACCTCCGAGGACCCCTGAGCCCATGGACATCAACCAAGACCGACTCTGGTACTTCAAGCTCCACTGGCAGGTCCTCGGCGCCATGCTCCTCGGCGCCCTCACCGGCCTGATCTTCGGCGAGGGCGCCGCGAACGCCATCGGCTGGATCGGCGACCTGTTCATGCGGCTGCTGCGCATGATCATCGTTCCGCTGGTCATCGCCTCCATCGTCTCCGGGGTCGCCTCCATCGGGGGTGGACGGGCCATCGGACGCCTGTTCGGCAAGACGATGGGCTACTACCTGCTGACGAGCTTCCTCGCCGCGTCGACCGGCCTCATCGTCGTCAACCTGATCCGGCCCGGGGTCGGGGCCTCCCTCGGCGACGCCGTCGCGGCCGAGGAAATGCCCGAGCTGGACATCCCCTCGTCGGGGGTCGAGCTGCTCCTCGACATCGTGCCGACGAACGTCCTGTCGTCGGCCGCCGCGGGCGACATGCTGCCCATCATCTTCTTCAGCATCCTCCTCGGGGCCGCGATCACCACGCTGAAGGCGGACGCCCCCCGCGGCACCCTGATCGGCTTCTTCAACGCGTTCTTCCAGGTGATGGTCGCGCTGACGTCCGGCATCATCAAGCTGCTGCCCATCGGGGTGTTCGCGCTGATCACGCGGATGGTCGGCACGACGGGATTCGAGGCGTTCGCGCCGCTCATCCGGTACTTCCTGACCGTGGGGACCGGGCTCACCATCCACCTCTTCGTCACCCTGCCCATCGTGCTCATCGTGCTCGCGCGCATCACCCCCGCCATCCACTTCAAGAACATGCGCAACCCGCTGCTCATCGCCTTCTCGACGAGCTCGTCGGCCGCGACCCTGCCGGTGACGATGCGGACGGTTCAGGAACGGGTGGGGGTGTCGAACAAGGTGTCGTCGTTCGTCCTCCCCATGGGGGCCACCGTGAACATGGACGGGACCGCGGTGTTCGAGTGCGTGGGGGCCCTCTTCATCGCCCAGGTCATCGGGTTCGACCTGTCGCTCGGCACCCAGGTGGTGGCGGTGATGACGGCGCTGCTCGCGTCGATCGGCGCGGCCGCGGTGCCCTCGGCGGGGCTGGTGGTCATCTTCATCGTCCTCGACGCCATCGGGCTGGGCGGACACCCGCAGGCCGAGGCCATCGTCCTCGCCATGCTCGCCATCGACCGGCCGCTCGACATGTACCGCACCGCCATCAACGTGTTCAGCGACTCGTGCGGCGCCGCCATCATCGCCCGCTCGGAGGGCGAGGAGGGCGTCGATGCCGAAGTACGCTGAGCGGGGGTCCGTGCAGACCGCCGGCCGGGCGCGTCGACGCCCGGCCGGCCGCCGACGGCTTCGCCGCCGTCGACTCGTGACGCCTACGACACGGAACCAAAAAATACTCTTGCAATACGGGGGTGATTGTGTCACGCTGGCTGTGTCATGGACGACACGGCCGGCCGGTTGGTGGCCCTCATGGGCCGGTTCGCCAAGTACACGGGACTGAGCATCTCGACGGTGTCCCGTCACGCGACCGGCAGCGGCGATACGGTAGCCCGCCTGCAACGCGGCGGCACGATGACGATCAAGAGGTTCGACCGGGCCGTCCGCTACCTGTCGGACAACTGGCCCGACTCGATTGCGTGGCCGGCCGACGTCCCCAGGCCGCCTTCGTCGCGCGCCTCGAAGCGGCGCCGGCCGAACCGGCGCACGGACTGACCGGCCGACGCCGGCAATCGCCCGTCAGACGACGGCATCGCCGTGCGGGCCGCACCAGGCCACCCGCCCCACGATCACGTCGCCCGCCGTCATGGGCTTCGGCGGATGAGCCGGGTCGTCGCCGACCAGGGTCCAGCAATCGCGGATCCGCCGGAGGCGCCTGACGACCAGACCCTCGCCGGTCCGGACGACGAACAGTCGATCCTCCTCGGCCTCGCGCTGGTCCTTGTCGACGACGACGAGGTCGCCGCCCTGGATGGTCGGCTCCATCGAATCGCCGTCCGCCCGGATGCAGGTCAGCTTGTCCTTGCGCGCCCAGGGCGGCAGGACCTTCTCGGCAACCGCGATCGACAGGTCGGTCGACTCGTCGAACTCCACCTCGCCGGTCTCCGCCCTGTAGCGGACGTGCTCGGCGAACGGGATCATTCGCGTCGTCGACGATGAGCCCGCCAGTTGCGGCAGCAGCTCCGCCGCCGTCGCCGCACGCTCCGTCAGCTCCTGCACCAGCCGCATGCCGTCGCGCAGCTTCGACGCCATGACGTCCTTCTCGATCAGCCCCACCGCGTCCACCACGCTGGCGTCGGAAGGCAGGTGAAGCGCCCTCGTGATCTCGGGCGGCAGTTGCGGGGCCTTGCCGCCCCGCTCGGCGGGGCCGACCGACAACCGCATGCCCATGACGGACGCGATCGACTGAAGGGTGGTGTAGCGGGAAGCGCGGCCCTGGACCACGCTGCGCAGCTGACCGAGGGGAATCCCGGTGCGCATGGCGAAAGGCCTGAGCCCCTCCGCCTCGATCTGCTGACGCACTGCCTCTACGAGCGTGTCGACTCCACTAGGTGTCACGGGTAACACGATATACGAAATTCCCCTTGCAGGGAAACCGGCGTCCGCGCGTCCCCGCGGCAACGAGGATGTCGCTCCGGGGCACGCCCCCGGCCGCTCGCGGACCGCTCGCCTCCGCCCGGCCGGGCCACCGACGAAGCGGACCGCGACCGCGCCCCGCGAGGAGAGTTGCCCGGCCCCGGTCGAAGGCGGTACGCTGATGGCCGAACGGGCCGGACAGCCCGAGACAGGAGAGCAGGCCATGAAGGACGAGAGCCCGGTCGCGGCGAAGGCAGCTCCCGTGAGCCGTCGCGGTTTCCTGAGGGGGGCCGCCGCCGGCGCGGCGGCCGG
>JAJEFC010000083.1 GCA_022820675.1 Vicinamibacteria bacterium
CGACCGCGAGGTCGACCGCGCTTGGCACGGGCACGCCCTCGCCGCGTAAACCGTCGAGCACCGAGCAACTGAAGCCATCGAAATGCGCTGATCCCAGAACTTGACTCAACTGTAAAGATCACGCCTGTTCAAGGAATCTAGACGGCGGTCGTCCCAGGGATGGACGGCCTGCCTCGCAGGGCGCGGAAGGGGCGGCGTTTACCTCCTGGGTCACCTCGGAGTTGCCTCCCGGACCACACAGTCGTAGATCAGATTCCGAAATTGGAATCAGCGGCACCGGGAACTCCGCCATGCAGCCTGTCTCCGTCTGCGGAGGCCCGCAACCGATCCCTCCAGAACGTCAGCCGTTCGGCAACGATCGCTTCGAGCGTCTTCTCGCCAGCGGCCAACACGGAGCGCCCGGGCACGTCTCGACAGAACTCCTCGGCTTCCGCGCAGCTGACAGCGCCGAGGCGCTTGGCGATCGTGTCCGGCTTCCGCCCCAGCGGTTCATCGAGCGATTTGGCAAAGCGGGCGACGTAGGCGGTCAGGTTCTTCGGGGTCGGGGGGTCGAGAGCCAGACGCACCTGAAACCGGCGCCAGGCCGCCCGGTCGAGGAGCTCGGGGTGGTTCGTGGCGGCGGCCACCACGGTGTAGCTCGGCAGGTCGTCGACCTGCATGAGCAGGGAGGACACGACGCGCTTGATCTCCCCGGTCTCGTGAACCTCGCCGCGCTCCTTGCCCACCGCGTCGAACTCGTCGAAGAACAGCACGCACGGCGTCGTGCGGGCGTAGTCGAACACGCGCTTGAGGCGCGACGCCGTCTCGCCGAGGAAGCTGCCGATCAGCGCCTCGTACCGCACGACGAAGAACGGGGCGGACAGGGCTTCCGCGAGCGCTTCCGCGAGCGACGTCTTGCCGTTTCCCGGCGGTCCGACGAGCAGTATGCGATGCCGCGGTTCGAGAGAATGGGTGCGCAGGACCGAAGCCCGGTGCTGTCCTCGATCAGCTCCTCGCAGGCGCGGCGCGCGACGCCGGTCAGGACCAGATCGGCGAGCTTCTTGCGCGGCGTCAGCTCCACCAGGAACTGGCGGTGCGGCCGTTGGCCGGGTGCGATGAAGGCGGCGCCGGAATCGGCCCCGTTCACCCGCATCGCGTCCGTCAGCCGATCCGCGAGGACGTTGTGTCGCTTCACCCGTCCTTCGGCGATGATCGCCTCGGCCACGGAACGCGCTCGCGCCGTGTCGCCGGCCGAGCCGGCCTTCACCAGCGAGATGAGAAGGTCGCTCCGCGCCATGTTCTGCTCCGCAGTCCGTGGGCCCTCGCTCGCGCCGTCACGTCGCGGGTCGGGACGGACAGCGGGGCCAGCCCAGTGTACCGCGAATCGCGGCCGACGGCCCCGGCCAGCTCCGGCCAGCCCGGCCGGGCGCCCAGACGCGCCCGAGCGTTGGAGAACGTTGTCGATTGCGAGCACTTCGCTGACTGGTGCTAGCATTTCCGGGAACCAGAGGAGCGGCGCGATGGCGGACTCGAGGTGTATGCCGCATGGACGGCGAGGCCATCGGCGGCTGAAGTCCGGGGCGCTACGCGACGGCCTGTCGAGGGAAGAGACCGCGCGTCGCATCCAGGCCGACACCACCGTGGACGTGGAGCCAGTCGGCGCGATGATCCGCCGCATCATCGGCGACGATGGCGTCGATCTCGACCTGCCGGCGCGCTAGGTCGACGCTCCGATCGACTTCACGTCAGGCGAATACGGCCGGGACGGTCCCGAATGATCCGTCTGGACACCAACGGGCCGACGCTGACACGTCCGGCTTTCGCGGCCTCGGTCAGATGTGCGTCACCGCGACGCCTTCTCCTCCACTGCCTGCTTGATCCAACTGTTCAGGCTCACGCCGTGCGCCGTGGCCGAGAGCGCGGCGCGCTGGTGCAGGTCGGGGCGGAGCTGCAGTTTGAGGGTGCCCGAGAACGGCTCTTCGGCTCGACCCCGTCTTCGCGGCACGACGCGAGGTACTCGTCGATGGACCGCTCGAACTCGCGCCGGATCCCGTCGACGTCGGTCGCCTCGAACGTGGCGATGGGGTAGGCGCCGCTGTTGACGACCCGGCCGTGAAGACGGTCCACGAACTCGTCGGACTCGACGGCGGCCACGTAGCCCTTGTACTCGATCACGACTGCACTCCTGTCGCTCTTGGGGAGGCCGAACGGCGATGCTCGTTTCGTACGAGATCGTCGGATAGTATCGCTTGCGGTGACCGGTACGACATCCCTCCCGCGTGTGCATCGACCCGCCGATGACTCCTGACATCTCCGAACGCGCCTTCGAGGCCGCCATCGAATGCGCGCTGCTGCGTCACGGCCCCGACGCCTGCCCGGGCGACGTAGCGGCGGTGCGAGAGTCGCCCGCGACGTTCGGCGACGACCCGGCCCCAGGCGGCTACCACCGGCGCTGGCCGGACGACTACGACCGTGCCCTCTGCCTGATCCCCACCGACGTCGTCGACTTCCTCCTCGCCACCCAGCCCAGGCAGTGGCAGAAGCTCGAGCAGCACCACGGCGATGACGTGAAGCCCCGCTTCCTCGCCCGGCTCTCCCGCGAGATCGCCCGCCGAGGCGCTCTCGACGTGCTGCGCAACGGCGTCAAGGACTCGGGCTGCAAGTTCCGCCTCGCGTACTTCCGCCCCGCGAGCAGCCTCAACGAAGAGCTGCAGCGCCTGCACGCGGCCAACCTCTTCGCCGTCGTGCGCCAGCTCCGCTTCAGCGAGCAGGACGAGCAGAGCCTCGACCTCGCGCTCTTCCTGAACGGCATCCCCATCTTCACGGCCGAGCTCAAGAACCCCCTCGACGGCCAGGACGTCCGCGACGCCATCCGCCAGTACCGCGAGGACCGCGACCCCCGCGAGCCGATCTTCGGCTACGCGCGCTGCCTCGCCCACTTCGCCGTCGACCCCGAGCAGGTGTTCGTGACCACCTGCCTCGCCGGGCCGAAGACGCGGTTCCTGCCCTTCAACCGGGGACGCTTCGGCGGCGCCGGCAACCCCCCGGTCCCGCCCACCCGGGCCGGCTTCCCCACCGACAACATGTGGGAGGAGGTCTGGGCCCGCGACAGCGTCCTCGACCTCGTCCGACAGTTCATCCACGAGGTCGAGGCCGAGGACGACCGCGGGCGCAAGACCGGCGCGCGTTACCTGATATTCCCGCGCTACCAGCAGCTCGACTGCGTGCGCCGGCTCGTGCGGCACGCGCGTGACCACGGCCCCGGCGAGCGCTACCTCGTGCAGCACTCGGCCGGCAGCGGCAAGAGCTTCACCATCGCGTGGCTCGCCCACCAGCTCTCGGTGCTGCACGACCGCGGCGACCGGCGCGTCTTCGACTCGGTCGTGGTGGTGACCGACCGGCGCGTCCTCGACCGCCAGTTGCAGCGCAGCATCCGGCAGTTCGAGCAGACCCTGGGGGTGGTGGAGAACATCGACCACACGTCGCGCCAGCTCAAGGAGGCCCTCGAGGCGGGCCGTACCATCATCGTCACCACCCTGCAGAAGTTCCCGGTCATCGCCGAGCAGATCGGGGAGCTGCCCGGCCGGCGCTTCGCGGTGATCGTGGACGAGGCGCACTCGTCGCAGTCGGGCGAGAGCACGAAGAGCCTCAAGGCGGTGCTCGCGGCGGGCAGCCTGGAGGAGGCCGAGCGGGAGGAGGCCGGCGCCCGGACCCCCGAAGAGGAGCTCGACGACCGGGTCCACGAGGAGATCCGCAGCCGCGGGCGCCTGCCCAACCTCTCGACGTTCGCGTTCACCGCGACCCCGAAGCCCAAGACCCTGGAGCTCTTCGGCCTGAAGCGACCCGACGGCAGGTTCGAGCCCTTCCACCGCTACAGCATGCGGCAGGCCATCGAGGAGGGGTTCATCCTCGACGTGCTCGGCAGCTACTCGACCTACAAGGCCTACTGGCGCCTGCTGAAGACCATCGAGGACGACCCCCGCTACGACCGCAGCAAGGCCGAGTACCTGCTCAAGTCGTTCGTCGAGCTGCACCCGCACGCCATCCGCGAGAAGGTCGCCAGCTTCGTCGAGCACTTCGCCGCGCAGGTCGCCGGCGCCATCGACGGGCGGGCCAAGGCGATGGTCGTGACCCGCTCGCGCCTGCACGCGGTACGCACCAGGCTGGCGCTCGACGCGTACCTCGCCGAGAAGGGCCACCCGTGGAAGGCGCTCGTCGCGTTCTCGGGCACCGTGAAGGACGGCGGCGAGGCCTGGACCGAGTCGGGCATGAACTCGGCCGGGCAGGATCGGGTCATCGGCGAGCGGCAGACGGCGGCCGAGTTCGAGAAGCCGGAGTACCGCTTCCTGGTGGTCGCGAGCAAGTTCCAGACCGGCTTCGACCAGCCGCTGCTGCACACCATGTACGTGGACAAAAAGCTCGGCGGCGTGAACGCGGTGCAGACCCTGTCGCGCCTCAACCGCACCCACCCCGGCAAGCAGGGCGTGATGGTGCTCGACTTCGCCAACGAGGCCGAGGAGATAAGGAAGGCCTTCGAGCCCTACTACGAGACGACCCTGCTCTCGGAGGCGACCGACCCCAACCTGCTCTACGAGGTCCAGGACCGGCTGCTCGGCTTCGGTGTGTTCGCGGAGGTCGACGTCGACGCCTTCGCGCGGTTGTATTTCGACTCCAGGGCGAAGCAGGACAGGCTCTATGCGGCGCTCGAGCCGCCGCGACAGCGCTTCGGCGCGCTCGCCGCCGACGAGGGACAGGACTTCCGCGGCCAGCTCGGCGACTACGTGCGCCTCTACGCCTTCCTCTCGCAGGTGCTGACGTTCGCCGACGTCGACCTCGAGAAGCTCTACGTCTTTGCCCGCCACTTGCGGCGGCTACTGCCGGCTGACCGGGACGAGCTGCCGCGCGAGGTCCAGCAGAACATCGACATGGAGTCGTTCCGCATCCAGCAGACGAGCCGCGGCCGCATCGCGCTGGAACGAGAGGGCGGGACGGTCGACCCGGCCGGCAGCAAGCCGCGCGGCGGCGGCGCGGCCGACGAGCTGGAGCCGCTCTCGCGCATCATCGAGGCGCTGAACGAGCGCTTCGGCCTGAAGCTCGGCCCCGAGCACCGCGTCGCCCTCGAGCAGATACGCTCGGCCCTCGACGGCGACGCCGGCCTCGACGCCAGCGCCCGGGTGAACACGCGCGAGAACGTCCGGCTGACCTTCGACCCCAAGGTCGAGGACAAGATTCAGGAGATCGTCGAGACCAACTTCGACCTCTACAAGCGCATCACCGACGACCCCGACTTCGGCCGGGCCCTCAAGAACTACCTCTTCGACGACTACATCCGGCGGCACCGCCGCGTCGAGGAGCTGCTCAAGCTCCAGGAGTCGAAGACCCTCGAGTTCAAGTCGAGCCTGCGCTGGAACCTCGCGGAAGACCGCAGGGACGACCGGCACGTGACGCACGCCGCCCTCAAGACCATCGCCGCGTTCCTCAACACCGAGGGCGGCGACCTCCTGATCGGCGTCGCCGACGACCGCGCCGTGCTCGGTATCGACCACGACCGCCTTGAGAGCGACGACAAGTTCATGCGCCACCTCGCCCAGGCCGTCCGCAACGGCCTCGGCGACCGGGCCGGAACGTGCATCGACCCGAAGACGCAGATCGTGGAGGGGAAGACGGTCTGCCTGGTGAGCTGCCAGCGGAGCCCCGAGCCGGTGTACCTGCGCTGGAAGGGCCTGGAGAAGGCGGCCGAGGGTGACCTCTACGTACGAAGCGGTCCAGGCACGGTGCGGCTCGATGCCGGGGATGCCGGCAAGTACGTCGCGACACGATTCGGTTCCGCCGCAACGCCCGGTCGAACGTGAGCAGAGTCCGGTTCTCTCGCCGGCACGGCCTGGTCGGCGTCCGCGGCCCGCTATCTGAGGCTGTCTCGTCGTGCCGAAGTCGTAGCCGTTGCAGTCCAAGACCTCTTCGACGGGGCGGGGGACTGATTCATCGGGGTGGAAACGAGAACGCCTTCGACGGCGGCCTGTCGGCGCCGGGCGTCGCCAACCCAGGCTGCTCGAAACCGGCGGTGGGCAAGTGGCAAGCGTGATCAAGGTGAGCGGTCAGTGCTCTCGATCTGCAGGGCCTTGGCCGGCCGCCTGAGCCATCACCAGCTCTGCCGGGCCCGCCAGCCCCATGGCCTTGCGGATTGCCCCGATCGCGCCCATGTGGTACGCCTCGTGGAACATGAAGAACGCGACGGCGTCGAGGACCGGCCGGCCGACGTGGGGACCATCTTGGACGGCCTTGCGGACCGTCGCTTCGCCGGCGCCTTCGAGCGCCGCCTGGAGATCCGCTTCGATGTCCTTCCAGAGCCGCCGAAACTCGGCCACGGTGGGGTAGTCCGCCCCATCGGTCGCACTCGACGTGGCGAACGCGACGGTGAAGGGACTCGCCCTCGGAGCACCGAGCAGCCCGATCAACTGGCAGCGATAGTCCAGCATGTGCCCCACCTCCCAGGCAATCGACGGCCCTTCGCCGTCCCGCGTCCGCCGGCGCGCCAGGTCGTCGGTGAGGTCGCCGAGGACGAGCGGGATCAGCATGTTGGTGGTGGCAAGGCAGCCTGCAACGGGTTCGAGTGACGGGGTCATCTGTAATCCTCACATCCCTTGCGCTCGGGCGACCAGCCCTTCGTGGACTATCGTGTCACGAGGCGAGCCGCACATCCAGAACGTCCGACGGAGGACGGAGTGTACGATCGGGGCTGACCGCGAGGCACCTATGGGGTCCGACTCCGAGGGCGCTCCGCCGTCGACCCGCTGAAGGAGGCCTCGTGACCAGCCGTCTCATCTCCCGCCGTCTCGCGATCGCGGTCGGCATCGCGGCCCTGTGGGCCGCGCCCCCCCTCCCGGGGCAGGAGCGTCCGCACCGGCTCGTCCTTCTCGGGACCGGCGGCGGGCCGGCGGTGAAGGCCTCTCGCGCCCAGCCGGCGAACGCGGTGGTGGTCAACGGCGCCGTCTACGTGGTGGACGCCGGCGACGGCGTCGCGAGGCAGATGGCCCTCGCCGGGCTGCCGGTCGTCGATCTGCGGGCCGTCTTCATCACCCATCATCACTCCGACCACAACGCCGACTACGGCACGCTGCTGCTTCGGGCGTGGGCCAGCGGCCTGCGGCGGCCGGTGGCGACCTACGGTCCGCCCCCGCTGGAGCACATCACCCGGTCGTATCTGGAGTACGTGGACTGGGACGTCCGCCTTCGCGTCGCGGACGAGGGCCGGCCGGTGCTGGGAGAGCTGATTCAGGCCCACGACATCGCCGGCGACGGGGTCGTCTACCGGGACGAGAACGTCGTCGTGACCGCCGCCGAGGTCCCGCACGGGGCGGCCGCGCCCAGCTACGCCTACCGCATCGACACCGCCCGAGGCTCGGTCGTGTTCTCGGGCGACACGACGATGAGCGATGCGCTCGTCGAGCTCGCGGCGGGGGCCGACGTCCTGGTGCACGAGGTCGTCAGCGTCGAGGGCGCCCGCGTCATCGGGGAACGCCTCGACCCGGGCAACGAGGCGCTCGTGCGTCACATCATCGAAGCCCACACGCCGCCCGGAGACGTCGGGCGGGTCGCGGCGCGGGCCGGCGTCGCGCGGCTCGTGCTCACGCACTTCGTGCCGTCCGGCCTTCCCGAATTCGACCGGCCGGAGCTCTGGCTCGAGGCGGTCCGTCCGCACTTCGCGGGCGAGATCATCGTCGGACGCGACCTCCTGGAGATCGCCTTCTGACCCCATCGCCTCCCATCGCCCGACATCGACCCCAAGTGCTCCAGGCCCCCTCGACCGCCAGACAGGTCGATCCTGCAGCGGCGGCGCGACAATTTCGCGCCGCCGCCTTCGAATTGCGAGCGCCCTTCCAGGACATGCCGGGGCGTGACCGCCGTGCCCGAGCGGCGGCTGCCGTTGTCGCCGTCTGGTGACGTGTGGCCGGGGTGGATCGGGTTATCAGCGACAAAACAGCGACTGTCGCCTGTCTTTGGCGATGCTGCGGGGGCGTCTGTGGTACGCTTCATCTGCTGCAGCGAGTCTGGAGCGGGTGCGCGCTCGTCTTCCGCGAGGGGAGTCGAGCCATCGTCGGGTCGCACGGGATCGGACATGTGGCCCGAGAGCGCCGCCTGGAGGACTCGGCGCCGGGTTGTCCCGTTCCCACCGGTAGCAGAGAGCCGGGGGCCGGCCGGGCTCGGCGTAGATCGGCACTCCACCCGAAGCAGATTGACGCTACGCCGGTACCCGCCGTGTTCAGGAGAGAGTCATGCGTTCAGCAGCCCGTTGCAGTGCAGTCGCGGCCTTCGCCGTATTCGGTCTCGTTTCGTTCGGCGGCGTCGCCGAAGCCGCGTCGTTCGACCAGGTCGAGGGCTGGTGGAACAGCCTCGACTGTCCCCGGATGAACGCCGCCGTCAACGAGTACGACTCCACCATCATGGCCGAGGGCATGGACAGCGGCTACTGCGCGCCGTACGCGGACCTCGGCGACGATGAAAGGCACAACGTCGATCACGCGGCCGAGGAGATCGGCGGCGACTACGCCAGCATCCACCTGTGGTGGGAGGCCCTGGACTGCCGGAAGATGAGCATCGCGACGGGCTACGCCCAGCCGGCGTACTGCGGGCACTTCGTGAACTCCCCGAAGGACAACGGGATGAACCGGCTGTCGGCGGCGCAGGAGGAGGTCGTGGCCATTGCCGGCTACGCCCTGGCCATGGGTATGACCGCCGAGTTCGACCAGATCATGATGTCGGCTCTGTGGCAGCCGTTCGACCTGCCGGCGCTGGAGGGCAACTTCAGCATGGTCGAGGGCTGGTGGAACGGCCTCGACTGCCCGCGGATGAACGCGGCGGTCAACGAGTACGACCCGGGCCTGATGGCCATGGGCATGGACAGCGGCTACTGCGCGATGTACGCGGACCTGCGCGACCCGGAAAAGACGATCGTGCACGAGGCGGTGATGGAGATCGACGGCGACTACGCCAGCATCCACCTGTGGTGGGAGGCCCTGGACTGCCGGAAGATGAGCATCGCGACGGGCTACGCCCAGCCGGCATACTGCGGGCACTTCGTGAACTCCCCGAAGGACAACGGGATGAACCGGCTGTCGTCGGCGCAGGAGGAAGTGGTGGGCGTAGCCGGCTACGCGTTGGCGATGGGGATGACCGCGGAGTTCGACCAGGTCATGATGTCGGCTCTGTGGCAGCCGTTCGACCTGCCGGCGCTGGAGGGCAACTTCAGCATGGTCGAGGGCTGGTGGAACGGCCTCGACTGCCCTCGGATGAATGCGGCGGTCAACGAGTACGACCCGGGCCTGATGGCCATGGGCATGGACAGCGGCTACTGCGCGATGTACGCGGACCTGCGCGACCCCGAGAAGACGGTCGTGCACGAGGCGGTGATGGAGATCGACGGCGACTACCCCAGCATCCACATGTGGTGGGAGGCGCTGGACTGCCGGCAGATGAGCATCGCGACCGGCTACGCCCAGCCGGCATACTGCGGCCACTTCGTGAACGCCCCGAAAGCCAACGAGATGAACACGCTGACGATGGAGCAGGAGGAAGTCGTGGCCATCGCCGGCTATGTGCTGGCGACGGGCATGATGGCGACGTTCGACGAGATCAAGGCGAGCCCTCTCTGGCAGCCGTTCACGGCGGTGCCCGCGCTGCCGCTGGTCGGGATCGGCATCCTGGGCCTGCTGCTGGCCGGACGGGGCGCGTGGCTGCGGCGGCGGGCGGCATAGATCGGAATTCGTGAGGCCGGCTGTTCGCCGGGGAGGGCGCCGCAACGTCCGCGCGACTGTCCTCCCCGTGCTCCGGAACTGGGCGAAGCCGCGTTGGCGAGGGATGCGGACGTGCATCGTTCGGGAGCTCACATCAGCCCCACCAGCTACAGCCGAGCCGCTGAGGACCAGCGGCCTACCCAGAGCAGCACCTGGACCGCCCGGGCGTGACCGTCGTGTCCGGGTGGCGGATGCGGCCATCGCGGGCCGGTGACGCACCGCGGGCGATGGCGCCGGTCCCAAGGCACGGACTCAACCGCGGCCGCCTATGGCGTCACGTCCCACGGTCGTTCCCAGGGCCGGAGCGGACGCCGGCGGGCGATGAGCGGCAGGTCCTGCCGTTGCAGCTCCAGGAGGATGCGCACCTTCTCCTGCAGCGGCGCCGCGGCCTGTGCCCGGTGCCTGGCCCGCTTTCGTTCCAGGAGGTCCTTCACCTCCTCCGGCATGCGATCAGGCATCGTCCGGAACCTCTGCCGCGATGGCGTGGGTTGTCAGGATTTGTCGCAGCCGCCCCCGGTCCACGGCGCCCGCCTCCAGCAGTTGCCACGCCCTCTCGCGCCGCCGCGCGCCGCCGGCCTGCAAGGCCAAGGCAACCAGGTGCTCGGCGTTCACGACGCGGACCGGGATGCCGGCGTAGTCGTGCAGCCGTGCGTTCGCGAGCGCGGCTTCCACCAGAGCGTTGTAGGCGGGCAGGAGCTGGACAGGCACGCCCGCGATCAGCAAGTGCTCGGCCTGCAGGCCGAAGCCCTGCTCTCGCCCACTCATAGACACGCGACAGGGGCGCCAGCAAGTCCTCGTCGACCGCTTCCAGGGTGACGAACAGATCCAGATCGTAGGTGCGGGTCGGCTCGGCACAACAAGAGGGCGGCGGTCGCGCCGCCGACCGCGTATTGCGCCACGATGCCCTCGTCGCGCCTCCGGTTCAACACGCGGAAGACGTCGGCCAGAGAACTCATCGGGCGCAGACTCCCGGCTCACATCAGCCCGACCAGCCAGAGCGACAGGGACGGCACCCCGATCAGCAGCAGCAGGCGCAGGATGTCGGCGATCCAGAAGGGCACGACCCCGCGGAAGATCGTGTTCAACGGCACGTCGGGCAGGACGTTGCGCAGGACGAACACGTTGAGGCCGACGGGCGGGGTGATGAGGCTGATCTCGGTCGCGACCACGACCACGATGCCGAACCAGATGAGGGCCGCGTCGGGGGTCGCCAGGGCCGTCGACGCGAAGTCGAGCTCGTACATCAGGGGGGCGAAAACGGGGACCGTCAGCAGGATCATCGACAGGCTCTCGAGCACGCAGCCCAGAGCCAGGTAGATGAGGACGATGCCGGCCATCACGACCCAGGCGTTCACCCCGAGCGACGCGATCCACGCGCCCAGGGCCTCGGGCAGCCCGGCGAAGTTGATGAAGTTCGAGAAGATCTCCGCGCCGATGAGGATCGCGAAGATCATCGCGGTGGTCCGGGCGGTCTGCACGCACGCGTCGAACAGTTGACGGGCGGTCACCCCGCCCGCCGCCACCGTGATGCACAGGGCGGCGCCCGCGCCGACCCCCGCCGCCTCGGTGGGCGTGAAGAAGCCGCCGTAGATGCCGGTCAGGATCAGGACGAACAACCCGGCCACGGCCACGACCCCGAAGCGCTCGCGGCGCGAGAACGGCTCCCGGTGTTCGGTGCGCGGCGCCGCGGCGGGGTCGAGGCGGACGACCACCGCCACCGTGAGGACGTAGAAGACGACGCCCACGATGCCCGGCACCACGCCGGCGATGAAGAGCCGGCCGATGTCGCTCTCGGTCAACAGCCCGTAGACGATCAGGATGACGCTCGGCGGAATCAGAATGCCCAGCGTGCCCCCCGCCGCGATCGAGCCGGTGGCGAGGCTGTCGGCGTAGCCGTAGCGCCGCATGGAGGGCATCGCCACCTTCGACATCGTGGCGGCGGTGGCGAGCGACGAGCCGCAGACCGCGCTGAACCCCCCGCAGGCGACCACCGAGGCCATGGCGAGCCCGCCGCGCACCCGCCCGAGCAGGGCGTTGGCGGCGGCGTAGAGGCCGTGGCTCACGCCCGAGATGGTCAGCAGGTTGCCCATCAGGATGAACAGCGGCACGACCGACAGCGAGTAGGAGAGGCCGGTCTCGAAGGCGACGTTCCCGACCATCGCCCAGGCCGCGGGCCAGCTTCGGAGCATGGCGAAGCCGACCGCGCCGACGGCGGCCATCGCGAACGCGATGGGCACCCGCAGGAAGACCAGCGCGAGCAGCGCCGCGAACCCCAGCAGCGCCGCGGTCACGAGGCGCTCCGCGCGAGCCTGCCAGGTCGACGCCCAGAGCCGCGCTGACGATGGACGAGCAGGGATGCGGTCACGGGGCGCTCGGAGCGGACCCGCCAGATCGACGCGCTGGATCGCTGAGGATGGACGGCCGCGAAACCGAGCAGCGCCGCGGTCACGAGGCGCTCCGCGCGGACGGCGTCACGAGCCTGGCGAGGGCAAGCAGGCCGCTGAGCGCCGCCATGCCGGCTGCGAACCAGCCGAGCGGCGCCAAGGGCACGAGGAGCGCGTCGGTCGCCGCCTCGTCGTTGGCGAGGCGCGCGCTGTAGACCACGAGCCGCCACGCGATCACCCACAGCGCGCCCGCCGACGCCAGGCCGCCGAGCCACGCCAGCGCGGTGCGGACGCGCCGCGGCGAGACGTCGAAGAGCGCGTCGACGGCGACGTGTTCGCCCGTCATCGTCGCCAGCGGCAGGGCCGCGAAGACGAGCGCCCCCAGCATCAGCTCGGTGAGCTCGAAGGCGCCCGGCAAGGGGGCGGTGAGGACGTAGCGGCCGACGACGTCGACGACGGTGAGGGCCGCGAAGCCCATCAGCAGGAACGCGCAGCACCCGCCGAGCCCGAGGTCGAGCGCGCGGAGCAGCGAGGTCCTGGCGGGAGGCACGGCGCTACCTGCCCATGCCGGCGCCCCGGCGCAGGGCGGCGAGCGCGGCCCGGCCGTCGTAGCCCCGGGTCGCCACCCTCGTCGTCCACCGGGCCTCGTGCTCCCGCGCCCGCGACCGGATGGCGTCGAGCATGGGAGGCGGCGCGTCGTAGATGTCGATGCCCGCCGCGCGGATAGCCTCGAGGGCCCGCGCATCGGCGTCGTTCCACGCGCGGCCCACGAGGTCGGCCAGCGCCTCGCCCGAGACGGCCTCGATGGCGGCCCGGTCCCGCGCCGAGATCTTCCGCCACGCGGCCTCGTTGACCACCACGTACCACGTGGTGTTGTAGATGCCCCCCGGCACCCGCATGGCATACCTGAGGTGAGGGGTCAGGCGGAAGGCGGTCGACGCCTCGTAGGTCATGGTGAGGCCGTCGATGACGCCGCGCGAGAGCTTCTGGTAGACGTCGCCGCTGTCCATGAACAGGGTCGTCGCGCCGAGCCCGTCCATGAGGTCGGCGACGTAGCCGCCGGGGGTGCGAATCTTCAGCCCCGCGAGGTCGGCGGGGCGCTCGATGCGCCGGACGTTGTTGTAGAGGATGCCGGGGCCGTGGACGAAGAGGCCCAGCAGCTTGACGCCCTCGTGCTCGGCCTGGGCGTCGAGCCTCCCGGTGTACACCCGCCAGAACGCCCGGGAGCCCGCCGCCGCGTCGTCGCCGATGAACGAGAACTGGGCGAACCGCGACCGCGGGAACCGGTTGTCGCGGGTGAACGAGTGCAGGCCGTAGGTCAGGTCGGCGATGCCGTCGACGGCCATGTAGTAGTGCGACGGCGGCGAGCCCAGCGGCCGGGCGAGCAGGCGCACCGTCACCCGGCCCTCGGTCACCGCCTCGATCTGATCGATCCACGGCACGAACGCGTTGGCGACGATGGGGTGCCGCGGCGGGAGCCACGACGACATCACCAGCTCGGTCCGGGCGCTCGCGGTGGAGCTCGGCGTTGCGGCGAATGCGGCGGGGCCTTGCGCGACGGACTCCCGGGCGTGGGCCACCGCTGGGGCGGCCAGGGCGCCCGCGGCGCCCCTCCGGGTTGTATCGAATGCAGCGGGGCCCTTCGCCTCCGCCGAAATCGTCGTTGCCTCCGTCGTTCTCGTTCCGCACGTTGCAGCAAAACCAGCCGGGTCCTTCGCCCCGGGCTCCCAAGTGCCGGCCGTCGCCGCGACGGCGAGGACGGCCGCGAGCGCCAGCAGGACCGCCTGCACGCGGTCGGAGGGTCGGCCCTTCGTTTGTCGAGATCCCTCTCGTGCCCCCAAGTCGCGTGCGGGGGCGCGCCGGCTCGTCACTTGTCGAGCTCCTTCCGGTGCATCCACGCCGCGTGCTTCGGCGCGCGCCTGGTCTCGGACCACTCGCGGAGCATATCCCACTTCACGGCGTCGAGCCTGGCCAGCAGGGCGCCCTCTTCGGGGTCGGGGCATGCGAGCTCGATGCGGTGTCCGTTGGGGTCGAAGAAGTAGATCGAGTGGAAGATGGCATGGTCGGTCACCCCGAGCACGTCGACCCCGTTGGCCTGGAGCTGCGCCCTGAAGCCGAGCAGGGTCTCGCGGTCCTTCACCTTGAAGGCGATGTGCTGGACCCACTCGGGGGTGTTGGGGTCGCGCCCCATCGCGGGCTTCGTGGGCAGCTCGAAGAAGGCGAGCACGTTGCCCTGCCCGGCGTCGAGGAAGACGTGCATGTAGGGATCGGGCTCGTGCGTGGACGGGACGCGGTCCTCGGCGATGGCCAGCACGAAGTCCATGTTGAGGTTCTTCACGTACCAGTCGACGGTCTCCTTGGCGTCCCGGCAGCGGTAGGCCACGTGGTGGATCCGTTCGAGCTTCATCTGGGTCCTTCCTTCTCGGTCAGGAATCGCGTCCGGCAGGGCCGCTCCCGCCGTCGCGGTCCGTCGGGGACGCGGCGGCCCGGAACGCCTCGCGCAGGACCTGCCGGTCGCCGATGTGGTTGGCGAGAATCAGCACCAGACGGGCGGTGATGGCATCGCTCTCGTCCTTGCACCGGCCCTCGTGCAGCGACAGCAGCTCCTCGTAGAAGCCGTCCGGATCGTCGAGGTTCGGCCCGGTGCGCAGCCTGGTCATGCCGGGCTCCTGACCGGCCGGGGGCCGGTCGTGACTGCCGCCGGCGTTCGGTCGGTGCGCAGCCCGGTCATGCCGGGTGCCCCACTGCCACCCGCAGCGCGCGCGCGACCGCCGCATCGTCGAACGATGCCCAGCGCGCGGCGACGTGCTGGTCGGGACGAAACAGGTAGACGGCCGAGGCCGCGCCGCCCAGGTAGCGCTCGCGCAACGCGTCCGAGCCCGCCGCCGCGGCGTCCAGGCGCAGCACGTCGAGCGGCAGCCCGTCGACCTCGAAACGGTCGGGCGCCGGGGTGTCGACCGCCATGAGCCGGAAGCGGCCGCCGAGCGCGTCGACGAGCCAGCCGTCGCGCAGCGGGGCGTCCGACGCCGGGGCGCCGGGGCGCGTCCGTCGCGGCATGGCGGGGTGGTCGGGGCCGTTCAGCGGCGAGCCGTCGTGCACGCACGGCACCGACAGGCGGCCCGAGTTGACGAGGGGCCGGGCGAACGGCAGGCCCTCCGACAGGTCGAGCACGGCGTCGCGGAAGAGGCGGCTCGTCGCCGACTTGGGGGTGATGAAGTCGGTCGACCGCGTCGAGGCGAGGAGGTTCTCGTCGGCAGCCTGGACGCGCTCGTGGTCGAAGCTGTCGAGGAGGCGCTCGGGCGCGCGTCCCTCGATCACCAGCTTGAGCTTCCAGCACAGGTTGTCCGTGTCCTGGAAGCCGCTGTTGGCGCCGCGCGCCCCGAACGGCGACACCTGGTGGGCCGAGTCGCCGGCGAAGATGACGCGGCCGTGCCGGAACCTCTCCATGCGGCGGCACTGGAAGGTGTAGACCGACACCCACTCGAGCTCGAAGCGCACGTCGGGGCCCAGCATCGCCCGCAGCCGGGGGAGGACGTTGTCGGGTTTCTGCTGCTCGTCGCGGTCGACGTCGCGGCCGAGCTGGAGGTCGATGCGCCAGACGTTGTCGGGTTGCTTGTGGAGCAGCGCCGACTGCCCCCGGTTGAACGGCGGGTCGAACCAGAACCACCGCTCGGTCGGAAAGTCGGCCTCCATGACGACGTCGGCGATGAGGAAGTTGTCCTCGAAGACCCGGCCGACGAAGTCGGCGCCGAGCATGCGCCGCACCGGCGAGCCGGCCCCGTCGCAGGCGAGCAGCCAGCCCGCCTCGAGGCGGTACGCGCCCTCCGGGGTGCCCACCTCCACCCCCACCCCGTCGGGGCGCGGGTCGACGCCGACGACCTCGTGACGCCCCCGCAGCTCGATGGGCTTGCCGAGGCGCTCGAGGGCGCGCAGCCGCTCGACGAGGTACTGCTCGCAGTAGTACTGCGGCAGGTTGACGAAGGCCGGCCGCTTGTGCCCCGCCTCGGGCAGCAGGTCGAACCCGTAGACCTGCCGGCGGTCGAAGAAGACCCTGCCCTTGCTCCAGGTCACGCCCTTCTCCACGAGGCGGTCGCCGCATCCCAGCCGGTCGAGGATCTCCAGGGGCCGCTTGGCGAAGCAGATGGCGCGCGAGCCGCCGCTCACCCGGTCGTTGTCGTCGAGCACCACCACCGGCACGTCCTGCTGCGCGAGGTCGATGGCCGCCGCGAGCCCGATCGGCCCCGCGCCGACCACCACGACGGGGTGGAACGCGACGGGGTCGGCGTCCTGGTCGGGCGACCGCCGGTAGGGATAGAGCGGCGGCGGGTCGGACGCCGCGGCGTCGGCGCTATCCATCGCCCTGCAGCTCGGCCCACATGCGCTGGTCGCGCTCGGCGGTCCAGATGCGCGGGGTGTCGACGCCGAGCGCCTCGTCGTAGGCGCGGGCCACGTTGAACGGGAGGCAGTGCTCGTAGATGGCGTAGTCCGAGAACCGAGAATCGCAGGCGGCGCGGCAGGCCTCGAACGCCTCCTTGAGGCTGCCCCCCCGCGAGGCGACCCGCGCCACCGGGCGATACGTGCCGGCCAGGAAGTCGGCGGTCAGGTGGATTGCCTCGCGAACCTTGTCCGGCCCCACGAGGGCGTCCCCGCGACCCGGCATCAGCGCGTCGGGCCTGTAGCCCTGGACGGCGGCCAGCGTCGCCGGCCAGTCGCCGAAGTGACCGTCGCCGCAGTAGCAGGCCGAGCGGTACTCGACGATGTCGCCGCTGAACATGACGCCCGCGTCGGGCACCCAGGCGACGATGTCACCCGCGGTGTGGGCCCGTCCGAGCCACATCAGGTCGACGCGGCGGCGGCCGAGGTAGAGCGTCATGCGCCGGCGGAACGTGAGCGTCGGCCACGTCAGCCCGGGGATGGACCCGGCCGCCCGGAACAGCCGCGGGAAGCGCGCGTACTCGCTGTCCCAGTCCTCCTGCCCGCGCTCGCGGATCATCGCTCGGCAGGCCTCCGACGCGATGATCTCGCTCGCCCCGTAGGCCGAGGCGCCGAGCACCCGCACCGCGTGGTAGTGGCTGAGGGTGACGTACTTGATGGGCTTGTCGGTCACGCCGCGGACGCGGTCGATGACCTGCCGCGCCATCACCGGCGTGGCCTGCGTGTCGATGACCATCACCGAGTCGTCGCCGACGATGACGCCCGTGTTCGGGTCGCCCTCGGTGGTGTAGGAGTAGAGGTCCCGGGCGATCTCCGAGAAGGTGACGGTCTTCTCGGTCAGGTCGCCCGTGGACGCGAAGGCTCTGGGCACCGCGAATCCTCTCTAGCCCGGCAGGGTCGGGGCCGGAAGCACCTTGCCGGTGCAGGCGCCGAAGCCGATGCGGTGGCCGTCGCCCCGGGCCCACCCGCGCAGGGTCATCGTGTCGCCGTCTTCGACGAAGCTCCGCGTCTCTCCCGTGTCCAGCGTAATCGGGTCCCTGCCTCCCCAGCTCAGCTCCAGGAGCGACCCGAACTGTCCCCGCTCGGGGCCCGAGACCGTCCCCGATCCCAGCAGGTCGCCCACGTTCATCCGGCAGCCGCCGACGGCGTGATGAGCGAGCTGCTGGGCCGACGAGTAGTACATGTGGCGATAGTTGGTCCGCGCAATCGTCGTGGCCGCGTCCGCTCCCTCGGGCCGCATGTCCACCTCGAGCTCGATGTCGTACAGCATCGGCCCGGGCTCGTGGAGGTACGGCAGCAGCGGGCGCTCGCGGTCGGGCGTGGCGACGCGGAACGGCTCCAGCGCCGCTTTCGGCACGACCCAGGGGCTGATGGACGTCGCGAACGCCTTGGCCTGGAAGGGGCCCAGCGGCTGATACTCCCAGGCCTGGATGTCGCGCGCCGACCAGTCGTTGAGGAGCACGTAGCCGAAGATCATCTCGTCGGCCTCGGCCACGCTCACCGGCCGCCCCATCGGGTTGGAGGCCCCGACGACGGCGCCCACCTCGAGCTCGATGTCGAGGCGGCGGCTCGGCCCGAAGCGCGGGCCGTCGGCGCCGGGCGGCTTCGTCTGCCCGAGCGGCCGCCGCACATCCGTCCCGCTCACCACCACCGTCGACGCGCGCCCGTTGTAGCCGATGGGGATGTGCAGCCAGTTGGGTGGCAGCGCGTTGTCGGGGCCGCGGAACATCGTCCCGACGTTGAACGCGTGCTGGCGGCACGCATAGAAGTCGGTGTACCCGGCGACCGAGAACGGCAGCGCGAGCCGCACGTCGCGCCGCGGCACGAGCGCGCGCCCGCGCAGAGCGGCGTCGCGCTCCAGCCTCGGGTCGCCGCCCGCCGCCAGCAGCTCGGTGAGCCGCGCCCGGACGGCCGACCAGGCCGGCGGCCCGAGGGCCATGAAGTCGTTCAGCGCCGGCCGTCCGAAGACGGGCGCCGACCCGCCGGCGTCGAGCACCTCCTCGGCTTCGAGCACGGCGAGGTCGACGACGGCGTCGCCGATGGCGGCGCCGCACCGCGGGCTCTCCGCGTCTCGGCCGAACACGCCGTAGGGCAGATTCTGAATCGGGAAATCGCAGTCGGGCTCGTTGGCCTGGCCGAGCCAGCTCTTCAGCGGCGGACTCATGACGATGGTTCGATTCTAGCGCGGATCTCGCCCGGGAGGTCCGCCGACTGCGCCCGCCTCTCGAGCTGGATCAGGAACGTCGGCTCGGGGTGCTTGTGCCCATTCGAGCAACGAGGGGGCCTTGTGTTATATGGCGGAACCACTATAGTGAGACATGACCCCGCACGCGCCCAGACCTGTCGAGTGGATCGGCTCCAGCAAGGCCGACCTGAGGACGTTTCCGGGAGCTGTGCGGGAGTCGTGGGCCATGCGCTCTACCTGGCCCAGGTGGGACTCCGGCATCGAGACGTCGAGCCGTTGAGGGGCTTGGGCCGCAATGTCCTGGAGGTCATCGCGCGTCACGATGGCGACACGTTTCGAGCTGTGTACACGGTTCGGTTCCGCGCTGCCGTCTACGTGCTGCATGCCTTCCAGAAGAAGGCGAAGCGGGGAATCGCGACACCGAAGCGCGAGATCGACCTGATCAGACACAGGCTCGGAGGGGCAGAGCGGCACTACCGCGAGCACTATGGAGGAGGAGAGTAGATCGATGACGACCGACAGGGTGAGGATCGAACGCGGCAGCGGCAACGTGTTCGCCGATCTGGGACTTCCAGACGCCGATGCGCATCTGCTCAAGGCCGATCTGGTTGCGCGGATCGACAGGATCGTTCGAGAGCGCGGTCTCAAGCAGGTGGAGACGGCAAAGCTGCTCGGACTGTCTCAACCCGACGTGTCGCGCCTGCTGCGCGGGAACTTTCGTGAGTACTCCATGGAGCGGCTTCTGCGCCTGCTCACGGCGCTGGGCCAAGACGTGAACATCGTCATTCGAGAGTCGCGTTCGGAGCAACCCGGTCGGCTCAGCGTCGAAGCCTGATGGAGAGGGGCATCAGAGGTACTTCCAGGCGAGCACCTCGTAGCCGCCGTCCCGGGTGGGCCGCCTCGAACCGACCCCTTCACCGCGACGAGAACGAGGGCGTGTCGTCTGCCGCGCTCTCTCTGCCGGCGCGCCAGCCGACCCTTGCCGCCCATGCGTCCCGGGCGCTCGCGTACGCCTGGTGATCTGCCGGCGGCCCATCGCCCTCGGAGGCGGCCCGTCTGCGCGCCTTTTCGATTCCTTGCTCCAGCGGCGGGAGGCCGACGGCGAGGCGGCGCTCGGGCAGCCGTTGCGGGTCTTCCACCTCGCCGGGAGCGAGATTCCCCTCGGCGTCCCAATCGAGCTGGGTCCCGTAGCGCTGGGGCCGGCCCTCGAAGAAGCGGATCCGGTCGTCGAGCATGGCGGCGTGGACAGGATCCGCCCTTCCTTCTCCTGCGGCCGTCTCGAGGAGAGGCAACGCCCGGCGGAGCAGGTCGGGCTCGGCGATCGCGTGCTGGAGTATCAGCCAGGCCGCCTCGGCGCCGTCAGGGCCGACGAGGTCCGTTCCCGGCCAGCCGACGGACTCGATGACGCGCCGAAGGCGTTGCGCGTTTCGTCGATGGACACTGGCCATGCGAGGCTCGTAGCCGGCGTCGAACAGGTCGCCCGAGGCGGCGAGCTCGGCCCGGGTCACGTGGTCCAGCCGGGCCATCTCCAGGAGGTCGCGCCTGAGAGGTTCGTTCGTGTGGGTCGGCATCGTCGAGCGGGCCCCGGGGCTGCGTGGGGAACGTCGTCGGGTCGTGCCGGCGTGCCTCCCGTTGCGGCACGCTCGGGCCGTCGGGTCGGCTGACGATCGCCTCGGCGACCGAAGACGTCGGCGCCTGCCACCCGGGCGGGGTGGCCGGTGACGACGAACGTGTTGCCGAAGGCGAACGTGGCGGGCGCGTCTCCGTGCGGTGGCGTCGTCACGCCCTGCGGCCGGCACCGGGTCACTCGCCGCGGGTCGCCACGGACCACAGGTACAGCAGCATGCCGGCGCTCACGAGTGCCGCGCCCGGAACGGCGAACAGGAAGAACGAGACCGGGTGGTTCCAGAACAGCGTGGGCAGCGCCACGCCCAGCCCCGATGCGGTCAGCAGGCCCGACACCTGCAGCCGGCCGGCCAGCCCCTTCCGCAGCGCCGGCAGGCGCACCCGGCTCATGGCAGCCTCCCCCGGTCGAGGAGCGGGTACAGGTCGAGCTGCGCCGTCTCGTGCGCCAGGCTGTGGCACATCACGCACGACCGCGTTCCGTCCAGCCCGTTCCGCAACGCCGGCAGGCGCACCCGGTTCATGGCAGCCTGCCCGGGTCGAGGAGCGGGTACCGGTCGAGCTGCGCCGTCTCGTGCGCCAGGTTGTGGCACATCACGCACGACCGCGTTCCGTCGCGCAGGTCGGCGAGAAAGCGCGCGTGGGCGGCATGCTCCTCGTAGGATCGGCTGCCCTGATGGCAGGCGAGGCACGCGCCGTTCTCGAACGGCTCGTACAGCCGGACGGGATCGGAGGCCGTTCCCCACACGGCGTGCCACACGTGCCGGACGCCCCGCAGCTTGTCGTCGACGCCGCCGAACATCGTGTAGTTGGTGTGGCAGGTGTAGCAGGCGCGGTCCACCGGGACCCGCCGGTTCTGGTAGTGCGCGGCCGGCAGGAACCGCGGATCGTCGATGCGCAGGCTCTGCCGCCAGGGCTCCATCAGGTGGCACGACAGGCAGAACGTCGTGGTCTTGGCCTGCTCGTAGTGCCGGACGGTGCCGCCCAGCAGCACGAGCCCGGGCAGCGCGAAGAGGGCCGCGAACGCGGCAATCCTGCCCCCGACGGTGGCCGCCGCCTCGGGTCGGCGGACCACCACCGCGATGAGCGCGAGGGTGGCGACGGCAAGGATGCCCAGGATGAAGTCGGCGCCGGTCATTGGCCAGTGTGCGCCTCCTCCGCGTTGTCAGGCGGGCGCCTCGGCGGTTCGCCGGCGCCCTCCGGGCGCCGTGCGACGTGGGGTTCCACCAACGGGCGGCCGGTGTCCCGTTACCGAGGCGAGCGGAACGACGCTGACGTCGTGCGCGCGTGTCGAACCGGGATTCGGGAACTGCATCGCCTGTTTCGCGAACCGCAAGAACGGGGATGCTAGCGCCCGCGCAGCTCCTCGGCCATCGTCCGGATCTCGGTCAGGTCCTGCACCATCTCGCTCCAGCCGTACCACAGGGAGTAGTCGGGGTTGTTGTGGAAGGCGCCCTGGAAGGTCCGCATGCGGTGCTCCAGGTGCATCCTGAACAGGCGCTGCTCGATCACCGTCGGCGCGTCGTGGAACGTCAGCAAATCGGGATAGTCGTACGCGTAGTTGTCCGGCTTCTGCAGCACGCCGTCGGCGTAGAGCCCGGCCACGATGCGGATGGCCTCGGCCAGCAGGCGGTCGGCCTCGCGGATCATGTCGTCGCCCTTCTCGAGCTCCGCCCGCACGAAGTTGCCCGAGTGGCAGTCTTCGCAGACCGCGATCATGCGGTCGCGCTCGCGCTGCCAGTCCTCCTGGGTGAGCCGGGCGACGTCGGCCTGCTCGACGACCTCGAGGCGCGGCGTGGGGTTGCCGTCGGGGTCGAGCACGCCGAGGGCCTGCAGGATGGTCGTCTGGTCGGCCGCCCACTCGGGATCCTCGGAGAGAGGCAGGCGCACGGCGAGGAACCCCCACGCGGTCCGGACCTCGTGGTCGCCCTGCGGCATGTGGCAGGTCTGGCAGGTGGGCGCGGCGGCCTCGTCGGGCAGCGTCCCGTTCTGCTTCAGGAGGTGCCGCACGCCGTGCTTCGACGACGAGTACATCTCCCACTGGGGGTGGTCGATGCCCATGTGGCACGTCCGGCACGCCTGCGGCTCGCGCGCCTCGGCGACCGAGAACAGGTGGCGCGTGTGGCAGGCGTCGCACGACGCGAGGCCGAACGTGGCGCCCTCGGCCCGCAACTGCCGCATGTCGTCCTCGGACTTGATGCCGACGCGGTGACAACCGCCGCAGCCCTTCATGCCCTCGGTGAGGGCCATCGGCAGCCAGTGCGTCGTGGGCATCGCGTTCATGCTGGCCCACGCCAGGGCGTGCTTGCCGCCCGTGAACTGCTCGGCCTGAATGGGATGGCAGTCGGCGCACACCTCCACCGTCGCCATCCGGACGAGGGCGACGTCGTCCGCCGTGGTGTGCCCGTCGCCGTGACACAGGCTGCACTCGACGCCCGCCTCGTGGTGCCGGCTCAGCTCCCAGTCGGTGACGACGCCGGGCGTCGCCTCGCGATGACACCCGATGCAGGACGAGGACTCGGCAACGTCGGGGGGAGCGTCCGCGCCGCCGCACGCGGCGAGGGCCAGCACGAGGAACGGGAGGCAACACGCCGCGACGGAGGAGCTGCCGCGCGCCACGACGGACGAGCCATCGCCGTGGGTATGGAGTTTCATCACTTCCCATTATAGGCAGGCGTCGGCCCGGACGACAGACGGCCACCTGGGCGTGACCGCCGTTCAGGCGGCGCCGCGTTCCCGTGAAGCCGGGGCGGCTTCGGGGTCGCGTTTCGCGCCGGCTCGGGAGGTGGGAGGCGGACCGCCGGCGTTCGGCAGGGCGCTCGCGCAGGCCCACGCCGCGGCGACTGGCGGACCGCGGCGTGGGCGCTGAATGGCGGTATCGGGTCTACCCCTCGCTGAGCTCGTCGTAAGCCACCCCGAGCACGCCCTCCAGGCTGAGCAGGGCGAACGGCGACACGTGGTCCTCGAACCAGGGCAGGGCCTCGGTGGCCGTGATCTCGTCCCGCGACCGGCCCGCCTGCATCTCTCGGCGGGTCAGCTCGAGCGCGGCCGTGAAGTAGTCGCGCAGGTGCGCCAGCTCGCCCTGGTCGCCGGTCACGCCGGCCCCCGGCGTGCCGTGCCCGAAGATGTAGATGGTGTCGGCCGAGTGCGCGGCCGCCACCTGCTCGAGCACCTCGATCCAGCCCGAGATGCGCGCGCCCGAGGCGCGGTCGACGAACGGGTGCAGGCGGTTGAACATCAGGTCGCCCATGTGCACCACGTTGGCCTGCTCGAAGGTCACCACGCAGTCGCCGCTCGTGTGGCCGGCGCCGTGGTAGCGCGCCACGACCGTCTCGTCGCCGATGGTGGTGCGCCATTCGTCGGCGAAGGTCTCGTCGGGATAGGCCTGCGAGTCCTCGTTGCCCGCCGCCTGGGCCGTCCGGCGCTGCCACTCGGCGCTGTTCTCGTGGGCGACGATGGTGCCGACCACGGGGCGGAACGTCTGGTTGCCGCCGACGTGGTCGCCGTGGTGGTGGGTGTTGACGAGGATGTCGATGGCGTTCGACGAGCGCTCCCCGATACCCTCGATGCAGGCGGCCGCGGCGGCGGCGTTCTGGCTGTCGATGACGAGGATGCCGTCCGCGTTCACGAGCCACCCGATGGTGCCGCCCTGGCCGTTGAAGATGCCCACGCCCCGCCGCAGGTCCTCGAACGACGTGGTGAGCTGCTGCATGCCGACGAGCGGCAGATCCCTGAGGGCCGCCGCCATCACCGTCATGCCCGAGGTGGCGAGAAACTGGCGTCTGTTCATGGTTCCGTTCTCCTTCCCGCTGTCCGTGCGGCGTCTGCGGCGCGGTCGGTGCGCCGAGGGATGGTTGCCGGCCCGGGTGGCCTGCCGGCCGTCCGGATGCACCGGCCGATCCTCGTTCAGGCAGATCGAGCCGGTCAGCGCAGCGCGATCTCCCCGTCCGGCTCCGGCGCCGGGGGCTCAACCCACTCGTTGCTGATGCGGCGGCGTATCGTCTTCAGGCCGAAGAACACGCCCAGCTCGATCTCCACGAGGGTCCGGTCGGGAATCCAGAGGCCCGATTCGATTCGGCGAAAATCGAGCTGGCCGGTCGCGCGGCGGAGGGTGCCGGCGATTCCCCACAGCCAGCGGACGGAGCGCTGCATCTCGAACTCGGCCCGTCTCACGCCGTAGTCGTGCTGCGCAATCCAGAGGCGGCCCGTCGAGCGGTTCATCGCCCGGTCGAGGCGCCGGTTGTCGGGCAGCCGTCCCTCGCGGGGCTCGAACCCGATGACCCAGCAGACGCTGCCGTCGACGACGTCCGTGCCGACGAGCGTGGTGACGTAGCGGTCCATCAGCTCGTGGTCGAAGTCGACGCGCATCTCGTCCGGCTGGTAACGCTCGCCCCGCTCGGCGTGGCGTCTCGCCTCGCGGACGAAGTCGGACTTCTTCTCCTGCTCGTCCCGGGCTTCGTCCTCGTCGAGAGGCTGGCCGTCGCGCCCGATGACCTCCGAGTAGAAGTGGCCCTCGAGAGGATAGTGGCGGTTCCGGGTCGTCTCGGTGTCGGTCACGCGCCCGTCGCCGTCGAGCGATTCGACCCGGCCGTCGGTGAAGTACTCGAAGCCGAGCTCGAACGCCGTCGCCCGTTGCCCGACGGCCTGCTCGAGAGCGCGGTCGATGATCTGGTGCGCCTCGACCGATGCGCCGAAGCCGCCGGGGTCCGGGGACGGGTCGAGGGCGCCGGCGTCGGGGGACGGGTCGAGGGCGCCGGCGTCCGGGGGTGCGCCGAGGACGCCGGCGTCGGGGGAACCGTCGAGGCCGTCGACGTCCGGGGGCTGAGCCGCCGTGAGGAGAGGAACGGAGACCAACCCGAGACACCACGCGATCGCCGAGAGTCGAGTCGTCACCGGCGCCACCTCCAACATTGCCGCATGCTCCCCCGATCTTTCGGCAGAATCGGCCCCGGGGAATACCGGCGGCCCGAGGGTCCGCGTCTCGGCCCGCCCGGGCGGCAACCCCCATCGTATCCGTCCGGCCGACGAGCGCCAAGCCGCCGCCGTCTGCGCCTCGCGGGCGGACACGAAAAAGCCCCGGTTCCCGAGGGAACCGGGGCCCAGGTCGGTCTGCGTCAGCGACGTTGGGTTACCCCGCGCGGGGTCCCGGCGCCGCGTGTGCGCTGGAGGTCCCTACGAGGACGCCACCTCCGCAGAACCGCTGCCATAGTCGTCCACGGGATCACCTCCTTCGTGGGGCGAGCCATTCATGTGTCGGGTCCCAACCCGGCCGGCCGCCGATCCGCCCCGCATCGACCGGAGACCGCCGCGCCATCGCGCGGGTCAACACCGATCCCATCGTCGGACAAGCCGCGTTCCCCTGTCAAATCGTCGCCCGTTGCGGTCCACCGCCGTCGCTGGTCGCCGCGGGTCGAGCCGCCCACCCGCCGCGCGCTCGCCGAATCGTCGCCGCCCAGCCGTCGGTGCGGCTGGCGCCGGCGGTCGAGCACCCGGCCAGCGCCGCGCTCGTCGAATCGTCGGCCGCAGGCCGATGGTTGCGTTTCGCCCGCCGCGGGTGGAGCACCGGCCGGCGCCATGATCTGTCGACACCCTCGCCACCGGCATGCCGACGAGGCGCGCTTCCCACCGACCGAGCACCCGGCCGGCGCCGCGCCGGTCGAATGGTCGCCGGCCGGCGGCCGATGGCGCGTAGAATGGCACCGTGATCTATCGAGACGAGAGCGGCGTCGAGTACGTCCCGGTGCCGCTTCCCACCCACGAGGTGACGGACGCGGTCGCCGTGGACGCGCGCCGGGTGAGTCGTTCCCACGTGCGCAAGCCGATGCCGGTGTACGCCGGCACCGACGGGGCGGAGCTGGCCGCCCAGCCGCGGAGCCATCGTCGGCGCTGGACCGACCGGCAGTGGCTCGCGTTCGAGGAGCACGTGCGCCTCGAGACGGACCTCGCGGAGAGCGACCCCCCGGCCGCCGCGGTGTGGGTCGTCCGGCGCCACGACCGCGGCACGGCCTGACCGGCCCGGGGCCGGCCGCGGCAGGATGGACGCGTGCATCCGGTCGACGCCCTCATCGTCCTGGCCTTCGTCGCCTACGCGGTCAGCGCGGGCGTCCGCCACCGCCGGCAGGCGTCGAAGAACCTCGACGAGTACTTCCTCGCGGGCCGGACCCTGCCGGGGTGGAAAGCCGGCCTCAGCATGGCCGCGACGCAGTTCGCGGCCGACACGCCGCTGCTCGTCACCGGCATCATCGCCACCGCGGGCATCTTCGGGCTGTGGCAGCTCTGGATCTTCGGCGTCACCTTCCTCCTCCTCGGCTTCGTGCTCGCCGGGGCGTGGCGCCGGGCCGGAGTGGTGACCGACGCCGAGCTCACCGAGGTGCGCTACGGCGGCGCGCCGGCGGCGGCGCTGCGCGGCGTCAAGGCGTTCTACTTCGGCACCGTCATCAACTGCGTCACCCTGGCGTGGGTGCTGTTCGCAGCCGCGAAGATCGCCGAGCCCTTCCTGCTGTGGCACGCATGGCTGCCCGGCGGGCTGTTCGAGCCGGTCGTGGCCCTGGTCGAGGCGATCGGCACACCGCTCGCCATCGGGGGCGCCGACGACCCCGAGGTGTGGATCAAGACCGCGAACAACCTGCTGTCGCTGGTCCTCATCCTCGCCGTCGTGGCGTTCTACTCGGCCACCGGGGGGCTGCGCGGGGTCGTGGCCACCGACATGGGGCAGATCGCGGTCATGGGCGCGGGCACGGTGGCGTTCGCGGCGTTCGTGACGGCCGAGGCGGGAGGCCTCGGCGCGTTGCCCGGGCGGGTGCGGGAGACGTTCGCGGCGGGCGGGCCGGGCGGCATCCGGCCCGACGAGATCCTCGCGTTCACGCCCGGGCACGGCAAGGACGTCACCTTCACGGTCCTCTCGCTGCTGGGGCTGCTGTGGCTCATCAACGCGGTGTCGGACGGCAGCGGCTATCTGGCCCAGCGGTCGATGGCGTGCCGCACCGACCGCGACGCGAAGACGGCGGCGGTGGTGTTCACGTTCGCGCAGGTGCTGGTGCGCAGCCTGCTGTGGCTGCCCCTGGGGGTGGGGCTGCTGGTGCTCTTCCCCCCCGACCCGGGGCTGGCCCCGGGCTTCGTGCAGGCCGACCGCGAGGCCACCTACGTCCGGGGCATGGCCGAGCTGCTGCCGGCGGGGGTGCGCGGCCTGATGCTGACGGGCATGCTCGCGGCCCTCGCCTCGACCGTCGACACCCACCTCAACTGGGGGGCGTCGTACTGGACCAACGACATCTATCGCCGGTTCATCTGCCGGGCGTGGCTCGGGACCGAGCCGAGCGGCCGCGCCCTGGTGTGGGTGGCCCGGGCCGCGGCGGTGCTGACCCTGGTGATCGCCCTCGTCATCATGACGCGGCTCACCTCCATCAACCAGGCGTGGCAGATCAACCTGCTGTTCGGGGCAGGCCTCGGCGTGGTGCTGGTGCTGCGCTGGATCTGGTGGCGGATGAACGCGTGGGCCGAGATCGCCGCGATGGTGGTATCTTGCGGGGTAGCCCCGCTGCTCATCCTCTTCCTCGACGACGATCAGCAGCCGTTGCGGCTGCTGCTGGCGGCGGCGGCGTCGACGGCGGCGGCGCTGGCCGCGATACGGTTCACCGCCCCCGAGGACCCGGCGCGGCTGGCGGCGTTCTACCGGCGGGTGCGGCCGGTCGGCTTCTGGGGGCCGGTGGCCCGCGCGGTCGACGGCGGCGGGTCCGGCGCGGAGGACGGGGCGCGGCGGCTCGGGCGCGCCGTCGCGGCCATGGCGTTGTGCACGGCGACCCTGTTCTGCCTGCTCGTGGGGCTCGGGACGTGGCTGGTCGGCAGCCCCGTCCCGGACTGGGTTCCCGCCCGCCCGCTCTGGATCGGCGGGCTGCTCGCGGCGGGGCTGGCGCTGTGCCCGGTGTGGTACCGGTTGGGGTACGGAACGCCGGACAGGACCGCGCCAGCCGAGGCCGGGTCCTGACGCCGGGCACGGGTGGCGAGCTCGCGGAGCTTCCTGCTGCAGGCCCCCCGGTGGCGGCGCTCCGCCCCCCGGCGGGCGGGTGACGGAAGGAGACGCACCGGTCCCGGCCCGGCCGCGCCCTGCTGCGCGGGTGTCGGCGGCGAGCTCGCGGAGGGCCACCGCGGGCTCGGGTGGCTGCGCCCCGACCTAGGCGGACGGGTGTCGGCGGGAGCCGACGGCGCCGCCGGCCCGAGGGGTCCTGACACGTGGGTGTCGGCGGCGGGACCGCGGAACGCCACGCCGGTTCAGGGCGATGGCCCGACCCCCGCGGGCGGGCGACGGCAGGAGACGACGACATGGTTCGACGGTGGCTGCCGGCCGGTCTCTGCGTGGCGCTCGCGTTGCCGGGCGCCGCACAGTCGCTGACCGAGGCCGAGGCGGTGGCGCGGATGCGGGCGGAGTACCCGCACGTGACCGCCCTGCGGCTCGGGGTACGCGAGCTCGAGGCGGACGCCCGCGAGCGGACCCTCGCGGCCAACCCGGCCGTCGCCTACACGCGGGAGGAGGCCGGGGCGGTCGTCGACGACTTCCTGCTCGTCAGCCAGGAGCTGCCCCTGTGGGGGCGGCGGGGGCTGCTGGGCGAGGCGGCCCGGCACGAGGTCTCGGCCCGCTCGGCCGACGCCGACGCGCGCCTGCTGGCCGTCGAGGCCGAGCTGCGCCTGGCGTTCACCGACCTGCTGCTCGCGCAGGACCGCGTGCGGTCGCTCGAGGCGGGGGTCGGCCGGCTCGACGCGCTGATCGCGGTGCTCCGGACGCGCGAGGAGGAAGGCGAGGGCTCGCGGTTCGACCGGCTGCGGGCGGAGCGCGAGGTGGCGGAGGTCGACGCCGACCTCGCGCTCGCCGGCATCGCGCGCCGACAAGCCCAGGCGCGGCTCGCGGCCTTCTTCGCCGGGGGGACCGACCCCGACGGGTTGACCGCGGCCGGGCGTCTCGACGACCATCCGGCCCCGCCCGCCCCGGCGCCGGCGGCCGAGCAGCTCTCCGAACGCCGCCCCGAGTATCGCGCCCTCGGCCTCGAGGCCGAGCGGTGGGTGGCCGAGGGACGCGCCGCGCGGCGCCTGCGGTTGCCCTCGGCCCAGGTGACGGGCGGGATGAAGCGCAGCGGCGTGCTCGGATCGATGGAGACCGGGTTCGTGTTCGGCGCCTCGCTGGCGGTGCCGCTGTTCAACCGCGGCCAGGCGCAGGCGGCGCGGGCGGCGGCGGCGGGCGCGCGGACCCTCCGCCGGCAGGCTCGCCAGGAGGTCCGGCTGGCCCG
>JAJEFC010000187.1 GCA_022820675.1 Vicinamibacteria bacterium
CGAAACGCGCGTCGTCAACGAACTGCAGGTGTCCCGGACTCCGGTGCGCGAAGCGCTGGTCTGGCTGTCGTCCGACGGCCTGGTCACGATCCTGCCCAACCGCGGCGCCCTCGTCACGCCGGGCTGGCCGAGTGTCGTCCGCCCGCCCCGGCGGCGCCGTGGCAGGCGCCGCTCCGGCGGGCGCGGCCGTGGCAGGGGCGATGCGCCCGAGCACGGCCCCGACCTCCAGGCCGTCCGCACCCGGTGCGACGCGAAGGTCGCACAGGACGCCGGCGGCCGGGGCCTCCAGCTCGACGGTGGTCTTGTCGGTCTCGACCTCGGCGACAGGCTCACCCGCCTCGACCCGCTCGCCCTCCCGCTTCAGCCACGCCCCGAACTTGACCGACGTGACGGAATCGGCCAGCCGGGGAAGTCGAATCTCGGTCGTCTCCGCCATCCCGTTCCCGCCGGGGAATCCTCTCGTGGTCCGCCGGCCCGGGCGACCCCGACACCGGCTGGACGGATCGACCGGCGCCCGCGGACCGGCCAAAGCGTATCGCAATCCGCGGCCGGTGACGCGGCCGCTCATGCACCCGGTTCGGGGGCGTCGAACACCGCGTCCACGTCGGCGGCGAATCCGTCGAGCAGGGGCGACACGGCCCTGTCGCCGCGGCCGTATGCGCCATGCTCGACGTAGACCTCCCCTTCCAGCGCGAGCACGGTGATCGTCTCGTCGCGGGGGTCGACGATCCAGTACTCGGGAATCCCCGCCTCGGCGTAGTCGGCGCGCTTCTCGACCAGGTCCCGATCGGGATCGTCCGGACTGACGACCTCGGCCACCAGATCCGCGCCGAGCCAGTATCGATCCTGGTAGCGGGGGTCCGAGCGCTCGCGCAACATCAGCAGGTCGGGCTCGCGGTACTTGCCCTCCCGGACGCGCATCCGCAACGCGGAGACCATCGCGACGCCGCCTCGCGGCCGGAGATGGTCGTGGAACAGACGATAGAGGAAGAGGAGAACCGCCTGGTGAGTGGACGTCGGCATGGGCAGTGCCTCGATGCGCCCGTCGGTGAACTCGACGAGACGGCGGCTGCGATCGGTGAGCCACAGGTAGGCCTCGTCGCTCCAGCACCCTTGGCGCGGCAGGAGGTCGCACAGCAGTGCGCCGAGCGCCGCCTGCGAAGTGGCCGCGGCCGCACTCGTCGCGGTCGCAGTCTTCTCGGCCGCCGCGACCGGCGCGGTCGCCTCAGTCATGTCGCCCGCCCTTTCGCATCTTGCTGCTCCACGCTCATGCCGACTCGCTACGGCTTCCTCGCACCCGGATTCCCCTTCACACCGATGCCCGCTCCGCACCCGCCGGCAGCGCAACGCAAACCCGACACCATCATACAGGCCGCGCGGGAGCAGCCGGTGCGCGACGCGCGTGGTGTGCCCCGCAGCTCGAACCCGGCAGGTGGTAATGTGACAGTACAGCAGCGAAGAGGCCTGATGACATGGCACGAACGGCAGTGAGTCGAAACGACGCTCCTGCAGCGGCGCCCGCGACCTACCAGGACGTGCTGGACGCGCCTGCGCATCGCGTGGCCGAGATCGTCGACGGCGCCCTGCACACCAACCCGCGGCCGGCCGCGCCGCATACGCGGGCCAGCTCGTCCCTGGGGGTGAAGATCGGCGGTCCCTTCGACTACGACCGCGGCGGCCCCGGCGGGTGGTGGATCCTCGACGAGCCGGAGCTGCATCTCGGCGACGACGTCCTGGTCCCGGACCTGGCGGGCTGGCGCCGGGAGCGAATGCCGACCTACCCTGACACGGCGTACTTCACGCTGGCGCCGGACTGGGCGTGCGAGGTGCTGTCCGCCTCGACCCGAAGGCTCGATCTCCACGGCAAGCGTCCGATCTATGCCCGCGAGGGCGTCGGGCATCTGTGGCTCGTGGATCCGGAGGACCGGACCCTGGAGGCGTTCGAGCTGCGCTCGGGCGAATGGGTGCTGATTGCGACCGCGAAGGACGACGACTCGGTGTGCATCCGCCCCTTCGATGCCGTTACCTTCAGCCTTGGGGATCTCTGGCCCTGAAATGGCGCTTCATCCGCCTCACGTCGTTCAGCTGCCCGCCAGGGTCCCCACGCACAGCCGCGCGGCGGCGTCGAGGATGGCGTCGACGTCGAGTCCGCAAGCGCGGTAGAGGTCGGGGATGTCGCCCGACTGCCCGAACTGGGTGACCCCGAGCGGCTGCACCCGGTGCCGGCCGACCGAGCCCAGCCAGGACAGGGTCGCGGGATGGCCGTCGAGCACGGTGACGAGCCCGGCCGCGGGGGCGAGCGGCTCGAGCAGCCGCCGCACGCGAGCCCGTTCGGGCCGCCCTGCCCTGACTGCCTGCATCCAGCCCTGCTGCAGCCGATCCGCGGAGGTGACCACCAGCACCCCCGCACCCGGCAGGTCCTCGGCGATCTGCCGGTGGGCCTCCACCGCCTCGACGACCACCGGCCCCGACGCGACGATCGCGAGCTCGGCCCCAGGCCCGGGGGGAACGAGCCAGTAGCCGCCGTCAACGATGCCGGCCCGGTCGGCGGGCGTGAGCTCGCGCCGCGGCTGCGCGAGCGGCCGGGTCGACAGCCGCAGGTAGACGGCGCCGCCGTCATCGGCCTGGACGTGCTCGAAGCTCCAGCGCAGAATCTCGGTCAGCTCGTCCACGTAGGCCGGCTCGAACGAGGTCAGGCCCGGTTGCCCCATGCCGATGAGGGGCGTCACCACCGACTGGTGGGCGCCCCCCTCGGGGGCGAGGCTGACCCCCGACGGGGTGGCGACCAGGATGAAGCGCGCATCCTGGTAGCAGGCGTAGTTGAGGGCGTCGAGGCCGCGGCTGATGAACGGGTCGTAGAGGGTGCCCACCGGCAGCAGCCGGGTCCCGAAGAGCGGCCCCGTCAGGCCCAGCGCGGCGAGCAGCACGAAGAGGTTGTTCTCGGCGATGCCCAGCTCGAGGTGCTGGCCCTTCGGCCCCATCGTCCAGTCCTGGGCCGACAGGGGCCGGTCGCCCCGGAACGCGTCGGCCTGCGCCGAGCGGGCGAAGACGCCGCGGCGGTTGACCCAGCCCCCGAGATTCGTGGACACCGTGACGTCGGGCGAGGTGGTCACGATGCGGTCGGCGAGGTCGGGATGCCGGCGCGCGACGTCCGCGAGCACGCGGCCGAAACCGGCCTGGGTCGACAGGGGGTCGCCGGGAGGCACCTCGATCTCGGCCGGCACCGCGATGCGCGGGGCGTCGTGGCGGCGCGTCGCGGCCTGGTTGAACGGCACCGCGTCGAGGAACGCCTGCAGCGTCTCCGGCGGAACGTCGAGCCCCGCGAGCGGGTCCCACTCGTCGCCCTCGGCGATGCCCATCGCGTCGCGGAGGGCCGCGATCTGCTGCGGATTGGTCAGTCCCGAGTGGTTGTCCTTGTGCCCCTCGAACGGCAGCCCGTGCCCCTTGATGGTGTAGGCGATGAAGCACGTCGGGACGTCGTCCTGCGCGGCGCGGTGGAACGCCTCGCGCACGGTGTCGAGGTCGTGGCCGGCGAGGTTGGTCATCAACTGGTGGAGCGCCTCGTCGTCGTGCTCGTCGAGCAGCTCGCGGATGCCCCCGGTGTCTCCCAGGTCGCTCACCAGCCGCGACCGCCACGCCGCGCCCCCCTGGTAGGCGAGGGCCGAGTAGGTCGAGTTGGGGCAGTCGTCGATCCACCGGCGGAGGGCGCCGCCCCCCCGCCGCGTGAACGCCGCCTCGAGGCGGTGGCCGTACTTCAGGGTGACGACCCGCCACTCCATCGTCTCGAAGACGGTGTCGAGGCGGTGGAAGAACCGGTCGGCGACGATGGCGTCGAGGCTCTGGCGGTTGTAGTCGATGATCCACCAGACGTCGGTGACGCGGTGCTTCCACGCCTCCAGCAGCGCCTCGAAGACGTTCCCCTCGTCGAACTCGGCGTCGCCGGCGATCGCGATCATCCGCCCCGGCGGGGCATCGTCGGGGGCGAGCCCGCGCGTGCGCAGGAACTGCTGGGCGAGAGCCGCGAAGCTCGTCATCGCCACCCCCATCCCGACCGACCCGGTCGAGATGTCCACGTCGTCCTTGTCCTTCGTGCGGGAAGGATAGGACTGGGCCCCGCCGAACGCCCGGAACCGCTCGAGCTGGTCGCGGGTCTGGTTGCCGAGCAGGTACTGGATGGCGTGGAAGACGGGGCTGCCGTGGGGCTTGACCGCGACCCGGTCGGCGGGGCGGAGGAGGTCGAAGTAGAGCGCGGTCATCAGCGTGACCATCGACGCGCACGACGCCTGGTGGCCGCCGACCTTGAGGCCGTCGCGGCTCGCCCGCACGTGGTTGGCGTGATGGATCATCCAGGTGCTGAGCCACAGCACCTTGCGCTCGATGGCGGCGAGACACCGGGCGGCGTCGTCCGCGGGCGCCCCGGACGGCGCGTCCGAAGGCGGCAACGAAGGTAAGGCGGTCATCGCCCTGTGTCGTATCGGGATTGCGGGCGCCGAGCCCCTCGCGCGGCCGGCCCCAACCGTCCGCGCCTGCCGCCCGATCGCCCCTCAGCCGTCCGCACCGCCCGGCACGCCGCGCGGCAGGACCATCGTCGCCGGCCCGGGAATCGTCGCCGTGCGAGGTTCGCGCGACCGAACTCCGGAAACGACCGCAGGGTCGCGCTGCGACCTCCGATGCGCCCGGCCCGCCTCCAGGCGTCGGCGCCGTTGCGGGGCGGACGCCTACTGCGTCGCGATGGCGGCGCGGCCGCTCCGCAGGACGTACTTCTGGATCTTGCCCGTCGCGGTCTTCGGCAGCTCCTCCACGAACCGGATCTTCCGCGGCACCTTGAAGTGCGCCATCCGCTCGCGCGCCCAGGCGATCAGGTCGGCCTCGCCCGGCGCCGCGCCGGGGGCGGCCACCACGAACGCGTGGGGGGTCTCGCCCCACTTCTCGTCGGGCATGCCGACCACCGCGACCTCCTGGATGCCGGGATGGCGCATCAGCACGCCCTCGACCTCCACCGAGGAGATGTTCTCGCCGCCGCTGATGATGACGTCCTTGAACCGGTCGCGGATCTCGAGATAGCCGTCGGGGTGCACGACGGCGGCGTCGCCGCTGCGGAACCACCCGCCCCGCATCGCCTTCGCGGTGGCCTCGGGGTCGTTGTAGTAGCCCTCCATGACCACGTTGCCGCGCACCACGATCTCGCCCAGGGTCTGCGCGTCGCGGGGGACGGGGCGGTCCTCCTCGTCGAAGACCTGCAGCTCGCCCGACGTGATCAGCTCCACCCCCTGGCGGGCCTTGACGACCGAACGGTCGGCCGGCGACAGCCCCCCGTGCTCGGGCCGCGGCTCGCACACGGTGATGAACGGGGCGGTCTCGGTGAGGCCGTAGACGTGAGTCAGGTCCCACCCGAACTCGCCCTCGACCCGCTGAATCGTGGCCGCGGCGGGCGGGGCCCCCGCCGTCACCACCCGCACGCCGGCCGGCACCGTCCCCCGCTGCCCGGCCGGACACCCGGCCAGCCCGATGAGCACGGTGGGGGCCGCGCACAGCATGGTCACGCCCTCGTCCCGGATCAGCCCGAAGGCCTGCACCGGGTCGACCTTGCGGAGGCAGACGTGTGCGCCCCCGACCGCGGTGACGACCCACACGAACGTCCACCCGTTGGCGTGGAACATCGGCAGCGTCCACAGGTACCGGTCCGCGCAGGTCATCGGGAGGTGCACCAGGGTCCCCACCGCGTTCATGTACGCGTTGCGGTGGGTGATCATCACCCCCTTGGGGCGCGAGGTCGTGCCGCTCGTGTAGTTGATGGTCAGCAGGTCGCGCTCGTCGACCGGCGGCCGGTCCACCGCCCCCGACTCCGCATCGCGCAACCCCCGGTGGTCGAGCCAGCCGTCGCGGGCGCCCTCGAGGGCCACCCAATGCTCGACGCCGGGGCACTCGCCGCGGATCTCGTCGACGGCGTCGAGGAACTCGGCGTGGGCGCAGACCGCCTTCGCCCCGGAGTGCCGGACGATGTAGGCGATCTCCTGCGGCTTGAGCCGGAAGTTGATGGGGACGAGGACCGCGCCGATCTGCGGCACCGCGTAGAACGACTCGAGGTGCGACGCGGTGTTCAGCGACAGGTACGCGACGCGGTCGCCCTTGCGCACCCCGAGCCGCTGCAGCGCCGCCGACCACCGGTCGCACCGGTCGAAGAACTGCGCGTAGGTCAGGCGGTCGCCGCCGTCCACCACGCACTCGCGGTCGGGGTAGAGCGCCCGCGAGCGGCGCTGGAACTCGAGCGGCGTGAGCGGTGTCTCCACGTTACGCCGGCGTCCTCCGGGAGCCCGCGACGGAAGGCCCCGCTACATTCGAGCGGCAATGCACCCCGCCCGACAGTCGCCGCCCTCGGCTCCGATTGCCACCGAACCAGGCTGGCCGGGGGACTCCGCCGAGACCGGCGCAGACGCCCGGCTGCATGGCCCCTCGGTCGAACGAGCCCACCGCGGGCTCCCGGTGGCGCGTCACATCACCATCTTCGGACATGGACCATGGGTTCGGGGCGCACAATCGCCGACGAACTCACCGCACGCCATATCCCAACGTCAGCCGCGGCGCAGCTAGTCGTCGGTCCTGCTGGCGCGCCGGTCCGCGATGATCTGCTCGTAGTCCTCGTCGGTGAGGTAGGTGATGTTCACGTGCGCGTGGTACATGTCGTCGTAGCTGCGCTGGCCCCACCCCACCCACTGCGTGTGGTCCGGGTTCGCCCGGTTCGCCTCGGTGTTGTCGTGCCACGCGGTCAGCTTGATGACCGTGCCCGCGGGCAGCACCGGGGCCGAGTCGTCGGTGTAGACGTAGTTCACGTGCCAGTTGAAGTCGAAGTTGGCGACGTGGTTCAGCATCTCGACCCGGCCGTTCGGGTAGATGGCCTCCATGGACATCGCCTTGCCCCGGATGTGCATGTGCGGCTGGTAGTTCTCGAGCCGCGCGGGCAGGGCCAGGGGCACGTAGGCGTGGTGCACGGTCACCTTGCCGGGCGGGATGTCGAGGGTGTCCATGGCCTGGCGCACCCCGAGGGCGCCGCCGTGGACGCGGTACTTGGGCACGTAGCCCTTCGGGTGGAACCAGACGCCCACCGCGGTCGAGTCGACGAGCTCCTCGCCCACCGAGTGGTAGTGGTTGTCGAAGGCGATGCGCGAGCCCGCCTTCATCAGCTTGCCGGTGTTCTCGCGGAACACGTCGCCGATCTTGCCCACCGCGAACTCCGTCAGGTAGGTGCCCCGCCCCGGCACGTCCACCACCGCCTCGTGGTCGCCCGGCTGCTCCTCCTGCTGCAGGTAGACGACGGAGTGGTGGGTGATGCGCCGCTCCGACGGCCGCACCTCGATGCCCGACACCCACCGGTCCTCGGTCAGCCCCGTCTCCATGATCGGCTGCCACCACTGGTCCTGCCCCTCGGCGCTCTGCGTCCAGGGCTCGGAGGCGATCACGAGGTCGGGCTCGCGGTCGAAGCGCTCGGCGAGGTGCCAGACGTCGCCGTCGGGCCAGTCGACGGGCGGCGGCAGGTCGGCGGGGTTGCCGCGCGGGGCGCCGACGTCGACCCAGCGCGCGACGGTGTCGATCTCGGCGTCGCTCAGCGAGATGTCGTTCTCGAACTGCTGGATGCCGACGGTCTTGTCGAGGTGCCAGGGCGGCATGGACCGCTCGACCACCTTGGTGCGGATGGCGCGGGCCCAAGGACGCACCTCCTCGTAGCTCGTCAGGGCCATCGGCCCCATCTGGCCGGCCCGGTGGCAGCCCTGGCAGCTCCGCTGGAGGATGGGGGCCACGTCGCGGCTGAACGTGACGTCGGCGGTCTGCGCCCCAGCCGTGGCGGCGGCGCCGGCGGCCAGTGCGAACGCGGCGGCGGACAGTGCAAGCCGCGCGGGGCGGCGTCCCATGGTCTGCGTCATCGTCTGTCTCCAGGCATTTCCCGTAGATCCGTCCAACCGTCCACCGTCCCGCTCCGGAACGGCGCCGTGCGGCGCACCACCGGGTCCCGATGGTTTTCTCGCCCGGACCGGCGATCGCGGGTCCCCAGGCGTCTCACGATCCGGCTCCAACCGTCCACCGTCCCGCTCCGGCACGCCGCCGTGCGGCGCACCGCCGATTCCGACCGTGCTCTCCGCGGCCCGACCACGCCACCCGTAGCGTAGCGGCGCAGTCCGCAACCGACCCGCGGGCGTCCGGTGTCCGACGTTGCCCGGCGCGGACGCCTACTCTTCGACGTCTACCGTCAGGTAGCCGTTGGTCCAGCAGCAGAAGAAGCCGCCGGCCATGATGGCGGCCTGCCCCCCCGAGTCGTCCCACGCGAGCACGCGCAGGACGTAGCGGCCCGGCGCGTCGAACGTCGCCGTCGTCACCGCCTTCCCGGCGTCGTCGGTCTCCGGCGAGGTGGTCTCGAAGGCCACCGCGCCGGGTCCGCGGTACTTGCTCCACACCAGCCCGAACTGGTTGGGCCGATCCGCCGCGCGCCGCTTGCGGACGCCGTCGTCGATCGCCCACACCGCGATCGGCGCCGGTTCGGACACCACCGCCCGCACCGCCGATCCCGACCGGACCCCGTACTGCCCCTGCCCCGGCTCGCCGTCCGCCGACCCGAAGCGCACGACGGGCGGGGTGTTGCCGCTCGTCACCTCCTGCAGCGCGTCGATCTCCCACTCGGGGCGCAGGTGCCCGGGGATGGCGATGGTCTCGCCGTACGCGGTCAGCGACCACGTCAGCCGCCCCTCGAAGTCGGCGGGCACGACCACCGCGAACATGCCGGTCTGGCGCCGCGGCAGGAAGTGGGTGGGCTGCCCCCGGTCGGCGGGGCCGGGCTCGAAGCGGTTGTCGGGGCCGACGGGGATGTCGAGGTGCTCGTCGTAGTTCCGGTTGAAGTACCCGAAGACGAGGCTCCGGGTCCCGTCCGAGTTGCGGTACCAGCCCTCGAACGACGGCGACACGCTCTGCCCGCGCACGTGGGGGATGGGGGCGTCCAGGCGGACGTCCTGGGCCGCCGCGCCCGGCCCCGCCGCAAACAGCGTCAGGGCGGCAAGACCCGCCGCCGCTCCGTGTTTCCCACGCCGTACAGACCTGTTCACTATGGATGAGAGTTTGAACCAGGACCGGAGTCGTGTCAACGTCGGTGCCGCGCCGCCCCTCCCGACCCCACCGTGCGCGGCGAGGCGCGGGGGTCTGTCCGACGAAGCGCGACGCGAGAGCCCGCAGAGCCCGAGGCCTGATCATGCTGGCCCCGAAGCAACGCCGGCCGGGCCGGATGCGACTACTGCGAGCAGCGGTTGTCAGGCGGGCCTGCGAGAGCCGGCGCCGAAGCGACGCCGGCCGGGCCGGATGCGACCACCACGAGCTGCGGTCGGTCAGGCGGGCCGGCGAGAGCTGGCGCCGAAGCGACGCCGGCCCGGACCGGACGCGACGCCGGGCCGGAGCCGGGGGTGCACGTCAGATTCGTGACATGGCTGCCACGCTGGGCTGTCAGGCTCCCGATTCTCGGCGTTCTCGGCTGCGAAACCCCTCCGGAACGCGCCGTCCTGGCCTCAGCGGTACGGTTTGCGGGCCGCGTCTCACTTTCTTGACGTGCGCCCCGGAGCCGGCGGCCGCTCGCGCGGCGGGCTGGTAAGATACGCGCTGTCGATGCCGGCTTCCGTCCGACCTGCCTGCCCATGACCAAGACCGCCGGGGCCCCGGCGCCGCCCGCGCCGTCCGCCCATACGACCGTGTCGGGACGGCCCGTCGAGCCGCTGTACACCGCCGCCGACCTCCGGGGGATCGAGCCGCCGGCGCCGGCCGGCGAGTTCCCCTACACCCGCGGCATCCACCCCGGCGGCTACGCCGGCAAGCTGTGGACCATGCGGCAGTTCGCCGGCTACGGCACCCCCGAGGAGACCAACCGGCGCTACCGGGAGCTGCTCGCGGCGGGGGGCACCGGGCTCAGCGTGGCCTTCGACCTGCCGACCCTGATGGGCCGCGACCCCGACCACGCCTACTCGCGGGGCGAGGTGGGCAAGTGCGGCGTCAACGTCGCCTCGGTCACCGACGTGGAGCGGCTCTTCGACGGCATCGACCTCGGCGCCGTCACCACGTCGATGACCATCAACTCGCCGGCCGCGATGATCTTCGCGATGTACCTCGTCGCGGCGGAACGGCAGGGGGTCCCGTGGGCCGCCCTGTCGGGCACCCTGCAGAACGACATCCTGAAGGAGTACATCGCCCAGAAGGAGTACATCTACCCGCCCGCCCCGTCGATGCGCCTCGTCACCGACACCTTCGCCTTCTGCGCCCGCGAGACGCCGCGCTGGAACACCATCTCGGTCAGCGGCTACCACATCCGCGAGGCGGGGGCGACGGCCCTGCAGGAGCTGGCGTTCACCCTGCGCGACGGCATCGAGTACGTGCAGTACGGGGTGGACGCGGGCCTCGAGGTCGACCGCTTCGCCCCCCGCATCTCGTTCTTCTTCAACGCCCACAACGACTTCTTCGAGGAGATCGCGAAGTACCGCGCCGCCCGCGCCCTGTGGGCGGCGGCGATGCGCGACCGCTTCGGGGCGCGGGACGAGCGGTCGTGGAAGCTGCGCTTCCACACCCAGACCGCCGGCGTGTCGCTGACCGCCCAGGAGCCCCACAACAACGTCGTCCGCACCGCCGTGCAGGCGATGGCCGCGGTCCTCGGGGGCACCAACTCGCTGCACACCAACTCGCTCGACGAGGCCCTCTCGCTGCCCACCCGCGAGGCCGCCCTGCTCGCCCTCCGCACCCAGCAGGTCATCGCCCACGAGAGCGGCGTCGCCGCTCACGTCGACCCCCTGGGCGGGTCGTTCTTCGTCGAGCGGCTGACCCGGGACATGGAGGAGGGCGCGCGCGAGTACTTCCGGGCCATCGACGACCTCGGGGGCATGGTCGAGGCCATCGAGGCCGGCTACCCGCAGCGCGAGATCGCCGAAGCCGCCTACCGGTTCCAGCGCGAGGTCGAGTCGGGCGAGCGGAAGATCGTCGGGGTCAACGACCGCACCGGCGAGGCCGGGGCCACGGTCGAGACGCTGTACATCGACGAGGCCGCGGCCGCCGCGCAGGGCGACCGGCTCGCGGCCCTGCGGGCGGGCCGGGATGGCGCCGCCGTCTCCCGCGCCCTCGACCGCCTGCGCGAGGCCGCCCTCGGCACCGACAACCTCGTGCCTCTCCTGATCGACGCGGTGCGCGCCTCCGCCACCCTCGGCGAGATGTGCGACGCGCTCCGCGATGTCTGGGGCGAGTACGAGGAGCCGGCGTCGTTCTGACCGCGTGCCCGCCTGAACGACGCCGCGGCGTTGCACCGGGGGCGGCGCTGGAGCCGCTATACTGGGAGCGACGCACGGCTCGGGTGCCCGCGCGCCGGATCATGCCGTCATGGGATCGCCCAACCCCTCGCCCGCCCCCCCGCCCGACGCCAGTCGATCGGCTCGCGCGGTGCGGGCGCCGTCCCTGGAGAACGGCGCCCGCTTGACCCGCGCGGAGTTCGAGCGCCGCTACCAGGCCCGGCCGGACCTGAAGAAGGCGGAGCTGATCGCAGGGGTCGTCCGCATGCCGTCGCCAACCCGATCCGCCAGCCATGCCCGACCCCACGCCGCCACCATCATCTGGCTGGGCGCCTATGTTCTGGCGACGCCGGACGTGCAGATCAACGACAACCCGACGATTCGCCTCGATCTCGACAACGAGCCGCAGCCGGACGTGGCGCTGCTCCTCGATCCCGCGGTCGGCGGGCAGGCACGCGTCGGCCGGGACGACTACATCAAGGGTGCGCCGGAGCTGGTTGCCGAGATCGCCGCCAGCAGCGCGTCGGACGACCTGCACGACAAGCTCCACGCCTATCGGCGCAACGGCGTTCGCGAGTATCTGGTGTGGCGCACCCTCGATCGCCGTTTCGACTGGTTCGAGCTGGTCGACGGCGTCTATCGCCAGCGACGGCCGGATGCATCCGGCCTGGTGCACAGCGCCGTCTTTCCGGGACTCCGCCTCGCCGTGGACGCCCTCTTGAACGACGATCTTCCGACCGTCGTGGAGGCCCAGCAGCACGGCCTCGACGAGCCGGCCCACGCGGCGTTCGTGAAGCGCTTGCAGGCGCGCCGGCGAACACACGATCCGGCAAAGAAGCAGTCAGGCGAGCGACGGTAGCCGCAGGGTCTCGCGACCCGGAGTGCACAGCGGGGCCGTCGCTGCGACGCAGATCATGGGCGCGGAAGACGACGGGATACGGCGGTGTCGACGTTCAGGGTCATGGCACCCAGGAGAGCCCTCAACTCGTCGATTCGCTTCCGGCGCACCAGCTCGCGCAACGCGAGCACGACCGTGTCGGTCCTCGACTCGAGCCCGAGCAGGCTCTGCGCTTCTTCAAGTAGCTCGAACGGCAGATCGAGCGTTTATACGCATTCGCTCATCCCAATTGCGATACTACCGGACGCTCACGGGGCGGCCACTTCCGCCGGCCGCGCGTACACGGAGCGCCCCCGCGAGAACGTCTCGATCACCGCGACGTGCTCCAGGTCGGCCGGGTCCACCGCCAGCGGGTTCCGGTCGAGCACCACGAGGTCGGCCTGCTTCCCCACCGTGATCGACCCCTTCGCGTCTTCCTCGAAGTACTGGTAGGCGGCCCCCAGGGTGACCGCGTGCAGCGCCTCGCGGACGGTGGCGCGCTGGTGGGGCCCGAGGACGTGGCCGCTGCGCGTGGTTCGGTTCACGGTGATGGAGACGAGCCGCATGATGTCCGGGGGCACGATGGGGGCGTCGTTGTGCAGGGTGAAGGGCACGCCGCGCTCGATGGCCCAGCGCACCGGGCTGACGTTGTTGCCGCGCGCCTCGCCGAAGCTGCGGCGGTGCCAGTCGCCCCAGAAGAAGGCGTGGGCCGAGAAGAACGAGGGGACCGCCCCGAGGGCGGTGGCCCGGTCGAGCTGGTCGGCGCGCATGAGCTGGGCGTGGATGATGACGGCCCGGTGGTCGGGCATCGGGTCGCGGCCCGCCACCGCCGCCTCGACCCCGTCGAGCATCAGGTCGATGGCGGCGTCGCCGTTGGCGTGGACGATGATGGGCACGCCGCGCCCGATCAGGTGCGCGGCGCCGGCCCGCCAGGCGTCGGGGTCGAGGGTACCGTAGGCGCGGTAGTCGGGCGGCGCCCCCGGCGGGCCCTCGGCGTAGGGCTCGGTGACCCAGGCGGTGCGCCCCTGCGGCGATCCGTCGAGGCTGAACTTGACGCCGGCGACGCGGAGCCCGCCGCGGTAGGCGGGCTCGTAGGTCACGCCCTCGGCGTCGGCCATGGTCCGGAAGCGGGGGAACACCGCGACGTCCACCGCGAACGGCTCGCGCGCGGCGGCGGCGCGCAGCGCGCGGACGGTCCCGGGGCCGGTGGAGCCGTCCTGCGCGGTGGTGGTGCCGTAGGCGGCGTAGACCTCGAGGGCCCGTCGCGCCAGGGTCTCGAGCTCGCCCGCGGTCGGGGCGGGACCGCCGCTCGCGACCAGCCCCCCCGCTGTCTCCTCGAGCACCCCGTCGGGCTCTCGCGACCCTGCGCGGCGCCGGATGAGCCCGCCCGGCGGGTCCGGGGTGTCGGCGGTGACGCCGGACGCCGCGAGGGCGGCGGAGTTGGCCGCCCGCAGGTGCCCCGAGACGTGGGTCAGCACGATGCGGTGGCGGGTCGAGGCGCGGTCGAGGTCGTCGCGCGTCGGGTGGCGGCGCTCGGCCAGCAGCGAGTCGTCGTAGCCGCTTCCGAACACCACCTCGCCGGGCGGGATGCCCCGCTCGGCGATCCACGCCCGGATCTTGCCCACGAGCCCGTCGATGTCGGTGACGTCGCCCACCGGCGGCGAGTGCAGCGACAAGGTGTCGAGCCCCCGCCCCACCGCGAGGAAATGACCGTGGGTGTCGATGAAGCCGGGCAGCAGGGCGCGCTCGCCGAGCTCGACGACGCGGGTCTCGTCGCCGCGCCGCGCGAGAACCGCGTCGCGCGGCCCCGCCGCGGTGATGACGCCGTCCCGCACCGCCACCGCCTCGACGGCGGGCCGCTCCGGGTCCATGGTGACGATGTGGTCGCCGACGAAGACGATTTCGGCGGCCTGGGCCGCCGCAAGGACGGGAACGCCCGCCGCGAGCGCGGCAGCGGCAATGGCGACGACAACCCGTTTCGCCCTCTTCATGACGTCCTGACCTCCGGCACCGCGGGCCGCCGCAACGTGGGCGGCCTTGACGCGCCCGCTTCCCGCCCATGATACTCGCGGGACCGGCACCCATCGGGCGCGCCGGCATCACGCGACCACACCTTACTCCTGAAACCCATGACGACCGCTACCGTCGGCTCCGCTCCCGCTCCCCTGACCCGGCTCTCCGAGGAGGAGGACCTCTTCCGCGCCAGCGTGCGCGCGTTCGCCGAGGCGGAGATCGCCCCCCTCGCGCGCGAGATGGACGAGCAGGCGGTCATCCCGCGGGCGCTCATCGACAAGCTGTTCGACCTGGGGGTCATGGGCATCGAGATCCCCGAGTCGCTCGGGGGGGCCGGCGCCCCGTTCTTCCTGTCGGTGCTCGCGGTCGAGGAGCTGTCGCGCGTCGACCCGTCGGTCGCGGTGGTCGTCGACGTCCAGAACACCCTCGTCATCAACGCCCTGCTGCGCTGGGGCTCGGCCGACCTGCAGCATCGCTTCCTCCCCCGCCTCGCCGGCGGCGCAATCGGCGCCTACGCGCTGTCGGAGGCCGGCTCGGGCAGCGACGCGTTCGCGCTGAGGACCCGCGCGGTCGAGGACGGCGGCGACTACGTCATCACCGGCCGCAAGCTCTGGATCACCAACGCCCGCGAAGCCGGGCTCTTCATCGTCATGGCCAACGTCGACCCCGACGCCGGCCACCGGGGCATCACCGCGTTCGTCGTCGAGCACGACCGGCCCGGGCTCGAGGTGGGCAAGAAGGAGGACAAGCTGGGCATCCGGGCCAGCAGCACCTGCGAGCTGCTCCTCGACGGGTGCCGGGTGCCGAAGAGCCACGTCCTCGGCGAGCGCGGCAAGGGCTACAAGGTGGCCATCGAGACCCTGAACGAGGGCCGCATCGGCATCGGGGCCCAGATGACGGGGCTCGCCCAGGGCGCCCTCGACCATGCCGTCCGCTACATCCGGGAGCGCGAGCAGTTCGGCCGGCCCATCGCCGGGTTCCAGGCCGTGCAGTTCCAGGTGGCGCAGGCCCAGACCGAGGTCGAGATGGCCCGGCTCGGCGTCTACAACGCCGCCCGCCTCCGCGACGCCGGCCGGCCCTTCCTCACCGAGGCGGCGATGGCCAAGCTCTTCTCGTCGCAGGTCGCCGAGCGGGTCACGTCGCTCGCGGTGCAGCTCTTCGGCGGCGTGGGCTACACGAAGGACTATCCCGTCGAGAAGCTCTTCCGCGACGCCAAGATCGGCCAGATCTACGAGGGCACGTCGAACATGCAGCTCCAGACCATCGCCCGGCAGATCCTGGGCTGAAGGCCCGGTCCGGACGAGGCAAGATACCCGTCCCACCGTCTCCCACCGCATTCGGGAAACGAACGGCGCACCTGGCGCAGCGCCGGCGAAACTCGACGAGGCGGATGCGGAGGGACCCCGCGAGCCAACGGTATACTGCGGTCGATGGACCGTAGCGTTCTTCTCGAGCATGTCCGCCGGACCCGCTTCGCGTCGGACGGCCGGGCGGCGGCCCTGTCGGATGCCGGACGCATCGCCCGCCTGCTCCGGCGCCACGGCGCGCGCCGCGTCGTCGGCATCGGCTCCGCGTTCGCGCCCGACCGCCGATTCACACCCCGCTCCGATATCGATCTCGCCGTCGAAGGGCTCCCCCCGGACCGCTTCTTCCGGGTATCGGCCCGAGCCTGCGCCCTGACCGACTTCCCGCTCGACCTCATCCCCATCGAGACGGCTTCCGCCATGTTCCGGCGGATCGTCCGTGAAGAGGGCGTCGAGCTGTGACGCCGGCCGAAGCCTTCGCCCGACGGCTGGCGGCCGAGATCCGCCACGAGCTCGTCAGCCTCGACCGGATTCGCGACCAGAACGCGGCGGCGCCGCGGGACGACGCGGTCTTCACCCTGCGGGCGCGCGGCTCGATTCTGCACGACTTCTACAACGGCATCGAACGCGTATTCGTACGCATCGCCGAGGAGCTCGACGGCGGCGTGCCCCAGGGCGACGGGTGGCACCGGCAGCTCGTGACGGACATGAGCATCGCGATTCCCGGGGTCCGTCCCGCCGTGATCGACGCGGCGCTCGCGGATGCCCTGGGAGAGTTCCTCCGCTTTCGACACGTCTTCCGCAACGTGTACGGCTTCGTGCTGGATCCGGAGCGCATGCGCCCGCTCGAAGAACGCCTCCCCGTCGTGCTGGCGACGTTCCGCACGCAGATCGAGGCGTTCCTGACCTGGCTGGAGGGCGGTCCCCTGGACGGATGATCCGCCGAACGCGTCGGCCCGTCACCGCCCGCCGCCGTGCTAGCATCCGCGCATGACCGTCGAGCGCGATCCGATCGGCACCTATCTGCAGACCTTCGAACGCCTTCGCGCCCGCAAGCGCTGGACCACCGACACCGCCACCTACCGGTTCGTCGCCCTCACCCTCGGCGCGGCCGGCGGCCGCGTCTCGCACGACCGGCTGGAGGAGGTCGCGGCCGGACTGCGGCGGCGGGCCGGCTGGACGAGCCCGCTGCGCTCGGAGATCCGCTATGTGGTGGCGGCGATGATCCTGCGGCGGGACCTCGATGCGGCGACGGTCCACGGTCAGGTCATCGCCACGCGGAACCGCTTCGCCGAGCACGGCATCAAGCGCCGGGGGACCGGCGCCACCCTCGCGGCCCTGCTGCTGGCGCTGCAGGTCGAAGGGAAGCGGGTGCCGAAGCCGCACCTCGATCGGCTCGCGCGCATCTACGCGCAGTGGCGCGCCGATCACTTCTGGCTCACCGACGCGAACGATCTGCCGGCGGCCGCCCTGCACGCCGGCCGCGAGGTCTCGGTGGAATCGCTGGCCGAGGACGTACGCCGCGCCTACGCCCGCCTGCGCGACGCCGGGTTCCGCCGCGGCAACCCGTTGCAGCTCGTGTCGCACCTGCTCGCGGTCGACCCGCGCGGCGCCGACAACGCGGTGCAGCGCTTCGGCGTCGTCGCCGAGCGTCTGCGGAGCGCGGGCGAACGCGTCGGGACCGGCCGCTACGACGAGGTCGCGGTGCTGGCCCTCACCCAGGCCCCGCCCGGACACGTCGTCGACCGCGTGCTGCGCTACCGCGACCGCCTGCGTAGCGCGAGGCCGCGGCCCTCGAAGGACATCGCCTTCTCGCTCGCCGCCGGCATCGAGCTGGCGGAAGACAGCGAGCAGGCCGGCGAGCGCAGCGCCGGCGACCTCGCGGCGCTGCAGTCCATCCGCGCGATCCTCGACGCCCAGCAGGCCGCCACCATCGCCGCCGTCAGCGCGGGCGCCAGCGCCGCGGGGTCGGGTTCCTGACGCCCGTAGCGGCTTGGCTCAGGGGACTTTTCAATCTGGACGACGAGTGATGCCCGTCTTCAAGTTCCGCGACGTCGGGGAGATGAACCGGCGTCCCGGACGCGAGCCCGGCGACCCATCGCTGTACCGCGCGATCCGCCTCCTCCTCGACATCGGCCGCCGGACGCGTCCTCGCCGCTTCCCGCCCGGCTTGTACAAGCATCGCTCCATCGAGGCGCTGAACGCGCAGACCGAGCGCTGGCGCGCGACGATGTACACCCGCGTCGGGCCGGGCAGGAAGCCTCCAGGCGCACGGGGCCGCAGGACTCCTGGTGAAGACAGGCATGGCGACACCGAGCGGCCGCGGCGCGGATTGCCACGGCGGCGAGACGAACTCTGACGAGCTTGCGAACGGGACGACCCGCCGCTAGACTGCCGGCGATGCGCATCGGCGACTGGTTGACGCTGCGAAGCGAAGCCAAGGCGGAAGACCGGGACAACGAACCGACGGTGCTCGCGCCAGCCGAAGCCTTCAGCGAACGTCGGGGAAGCGCCGCGTTGCGGGCGCGCTGCGGCATACGCACGGAACCGCGCGAGACCGGCCCGGAGAGCGCCGCGGTGGCCCGCCGTATCGCGAGCAGTTGCGCCGGCTGGGTGACACCGCCCACCGGCGCGGAGTTCTTCGACGCAGTCCACGCCCGAAACCCCACGACCAGGCAGGCCCAGCTCATCTCGATGTGGCTCTTCGAGGCGACCAACGACGAGATCACGCTGGCCTGGGCGGAGGAAGCCTACAGCTTCCGAGACTTGGTGAACGCCATCCACGCAGCCGGCGCCGCCGGCGACCACCCCCAACGGAACCGCGAGCTCAACCGCCTCGCGGAGACATGATGGAGAAGCTCACGCTACCGGAACCGGCAGCGGAGCTGCTCGCACGGACCCACGCCATCCTCGAAGCCCACCTGACGCCCCACACGCCCCACGGGTCGGGATGGGCCATCGGAGGAGGCACGATACTGAGCGCGCGGTGGCGCCACCGCAGAAGCAGGGACCTGGATCTCCACATCCACCCCCGAACCGAGCTCGCGCGCCTGACCAGAACGCACAACCCGGAGCTCTGGCGCGCCATGAAGGCCGCAGGCGCAACGAGGATCAGAATCGAAGGCACGCCCACGTTCTTCTTCCCCGACGGGCGCATAGAACTGATCACGGAGCGACCGACGCCCCGGCTGGGCCATGACGAAGCAGAGCTCCGGACCAGCCGGAAGGATGTCCGGGCCATCGTCCTGAGCTCCGCGCAGATCCTGGCCCTGAAGCTCCGCAACCGCTCGCTGGCGCCGCCGGTACGAGACCTGTACGACATCGCCGTAGGCCAGGAGGCGACTCCCGTCGAGACGGCCATGGCGGTGAACGCCGCCAATCCGTGGACCCTCGGCATCGCGACGGCGGGATGGCTGGGCCGACGGGAACGCTACCGGCAGGAGGCGGCCACCGAGATTCTGGACTGCCCGCACCGTTACCGCGCCATGCGCGCCGACCCGGCCGCCCACGCGGCAGATGCAGTCGCAACAGACCGCTACCACAGAATCGAGATCCGCGTGACGGAGGACGGGATCATCGCCCGGACCGAGAACCGACGCCTGCGGCAAGAACACGTCTACAAGACCAGGGCCGAGGCCCGGAACGGGCTCGAGAGAGACGGCATCAACGCCGCGATAGAGGCCCGGGACTGGGACCCGGTACGAGTGCGAAACCGAACGGCGAGCGCACTCGAAACGGGGAGAACCGAGGTGGTTCTGACCATCAGCGACGAGCCCAGCGACACCGACGGCGACACCGGCCCAAGACCGACGTGAAGGTGTCCAAGACCCGACCGTACTCCGGCCCGTCGTTGAGCCGATCCCTTACACCGCGCCGATGCTCCGTGCCCGGAGCGGACCAAACCCACACGCCGGAGCAGCACCGGTCGCCTGGTCGTCATACTCCGGCTGCCGCGCGGCGTCGCCCTGCGTTTCATCGCGACGGCCGCTCACCGGCCACCGCTCGGCGCTATCGCCAGCGCTGGACGAAGCTCCACTCGGGACCAGCCGCCTCATCAGCTACCGCTTCACCTCGACACCATGGAACGGAACAAGGGGCTCTTTCACTCGCCCCAAGAATGTCGGGTGGCGGCGCGAGTCCGAGACCGGCGGTGTCTGAGGAGAACTATCGTCCGCCGCCCGGCCGCGCACCCTGCGACTCGAGGAACGCGGCGACGGTGCGCATGCGGGCCATGCGGGCGCCGTCGAGGGCGGTGCGGCCGCCGAGGTCGGTGGCGTTGATGTCGGCGCCGAGGGCCAGAGCGACCTGGACGGCGTCGAGGGCGAGCAGCTCGGCGTCGGCGGGGTCGGGGGGGACCCACGCCTGCAGCCGCCCGCCGCCCATGCCGGCGGCGGCCATCAGCGCCGTCGGCGACTCGGTGATGACCTGCGTGTACCGCTGCTTGTAGCTCGCGTGGTGCACGAACGACGGGTCGGCGCCGTGGTCGGCGAGCAGGCGCATGACGTCGGGGGCGGCGAAGCGCGCGGCGAGCCAGAACGGGGTGGCCCCGATGAGGGCGGGCCGGAAGTTGTAGTCGCGCGACGCGCGACGCGTGGGGGTCCACGTGCGCAGCACCGCGTTGGGGTCGGCCCCGTGGTCGAGCAGGGTCGCCACCATCCCGGCGTCCCGGCGCATGACCGCGGGGTGGATGGCGGCGAAACCCGCCTCGGCCGCGTCGGGGTCGGCGCCGGCCTCGAGCAGGAGGGCCATCAGCTCGCCGTGGCCGGCGTGGGCGGCCATGGTGACGGCGCTCACTCCCCAGGCGTTCCTGTCCTCGGCGTCGGCGCCGGCCGCGATGAGGAGGCGCGCCGAGGCGATGTCGCCGTTGCGCGCGGCGAACATCAGCGCGGTGTTGCCGCCGTGGGGAATGTCGGCGTTGTACTCGGGCTGGCCGTGCGGCGGCACAGCCATCATCTGGCTCCACACGTCGGAGCGCGCGTGCACGTCGGCCTCGTGAGCCAGCAGCACCTCGACGACATCGGCGTGGTGCTGCGCGACCGCCCACATCAGGGCGGTCTGGCCGCGGGGGCCACGGACCTCGGTGTCGGCCCCATGGGCGAGGAGCAGGCGGGCCACGTCGGGGGCGCCGGCGCGTGCCGCCACCATGAGCGCGGTCTCGCCCGCGAGGAGCGGCCGGTTGGGATCGGCCCCCGCCTCGAGCAGGGTCTCGACCAGGGCGGCGCTGCCGTTCTGGCTCGCCGCCCACAGCGCCGTCACTCCGAGGTCGGTCGCGGCGTTGACGTCGGCCCCGGCGTCGAGCAGCCGCGCCACGGTCTCGGCGTCGTCGCGGTGGCTCGCCCAGTGCAGGGCGGTCGAGCCGTCGGCGTCGGCCGCCGCGGCGGCCGCGCCGCGGTCGAGCAGCTCCGCCACCGCCACGCTGTCGCCGCGCTTGGCGGCGTCGACGAGGGGCGGGGTCTCCGCGAACGCGACACTGGCGGCCGTCGCAAGAACCGCGGCAGCCACGACGACTCGGGCTCTCAGCAGGAACATGGTGGGCACCGCCCTTTGTCTACAGCGAAGTGATGACTACCGGGTTGTCGACGGCACGCGGGCGCACCTTCTCCGGCAGCCCTGCGCTCTTGCTCTTGCAGCCCTGCGCACTCGCCATGGCGAGGCGATTCGGTTGGCCCGAGGACGTTCGGGACAGCGATCGCCGGGCTCGCCGCCTCCACCGGAGCGCGGCCCTCCGTCACTGTGAGAATCGCCCCGGACAACGCCGGGGCGATTCTCCGTCACGGCACCTACAGCAACCCCGTCAGTGCATCGACGGGCAGCGCGCCGGTGCTGCCGCCGATGCGCTCGACGGGCACGCCCATCTTGTCCATCAGGGTGACGAGCAGGTTCGCCATCGACGGCTCGTCGGTGTACCGGATATGGCGCCCGCTCGGCAGCCGCCCGGCCCCGCCGCCGGCGAGCATCAGCGGCAGGTCGATGCCCGAGTGCCGCGTGCTGTTCGAGATGCCCGACCCGTACAGAATCGTGATGTTGTCGAGCAGGGTGCCGTCGCCGTCGGGCGTCGCCCGCAGCTTCTCGAGATAACGCGCGAAGAGCGACGTGTGGTACGCGTTGATCTTCGACATGTGGGCGACGAGCGTCGGGTCGTCGTTGTGGTGCGAGAGCGGGTGGTGCGCCTCGGGCACCCCGATCTGCGGATACGGGCGCGCGCTCTGCTCCTTGCCGATCATGAACGCGATGACGCGGGTCAGGTCCGACTGCAGGGCCAGCACCTGGAGGTCCATCATCAGGTCGTAGTGGTCCTCGAAGTCGGACGGCGCCCCCTGGGGCTGCTCCAGGGTCGGCAGCTCGAGGTCGCTCTGCTCCTCGGCCCGCTCGATGCGGCGCTCGACGTCGCGGATGGCGTCGGTGTACTCCTCCATCTTGGTCTGGTCGCCGGGCCCGAGCTCGCGGCGCAGGGCGGCCAGCTTGTCCCCCACCGAGTCGAGCAGGCTCTTGTGCTGCTGCAGCCGCTCCGCGCGCGCCTCGGGGTCGGTGGTGCCGCTGTCGCCGAACAGGGTCTCGAACACCGCCCGCGGGTTCGACTCGGTCGGCAGGGGCAGCGTGGGGCTGCGCCACGACAGCGTGTGGGTGTAGACGCAGCTCAGGTTGCCGGTGCACGCGCCCGCGTTGTTGGGCGGGTCGAGCGACAACTGCAACGACGGCACCTGCGTCTCGTCCTGGAAGTGCCGCGCCAGGAGCTGGTCCATCGACACGTCGGCGATGATCTCGATCTCGTTCGTCCCCCCGCGGGTGGTCCCGGTCAGGAACGAGCCCGACGCCCCGGCGTGGATGTAGTTCCAGCTCGCGTTGAGCCCGGAGAGGACGATCATCTGGTCCTTGAACGAGGCCAGGGGTCCGAGAATCGGCGACAGCTCGTAGCCGGTCCCCTCCCCCTTCGGCTTCCAGTACGGGATGGCCATGCCGTTGGGCACGTAGAACGCCTGGAAGCGGGCCACCGGCCCCGGCGCCGCCTGCCCCCGCAGCGTGAACGCCGGATGCATGGCGTCGAGAAGCGGCAACGCCACCGTGGCGCCGAGCCCGCGCAGCACCGTCCGCCGCGGCAACGTCTTCGTCAGGAACGTCATGGAAGCCTCTCTCCTGGGTCTCCGGCGCTTCAGTTCGCCGTTTCCGGGTCCCGGACGCCGCGCATCCGGAACGTGGGACTCTTCACGATGCCGACGACGAGCGACGACCATCGGTAGCCGTCGTCCGCGGCTTCCCGCACGATGCGCCGCACCGCCGGCCGGTCGTAGTACTCCAGCGGACGCCCCAGCGCATAGGCCAGCAGCTTCTCGGTCACCGTCCGCGGGAACTTCTCGGGGTCGTCGAGCAACAGGGCCCGCAGGCCCGCGAGGCCGTCGATGCTCTCGCCGGCCGTGGTGGTGCCGGTGGCGTCGACCGGCTCGCCCGCCTCGTCGATGGTGCGCCAGCCGCCGATGACGTCGAAGTTCTCCAGCGCGAACCCGAGGGGATCGATCACCGCGTGGCAGCTCGCGCACGCGGGGCTCTGCCGGTGCCGGGCGAGCCGCTCGCGGATCGACGGCGGCCGCACGCCGGGCTCCTCCTCGAGGGTCGTGTCGACCTCGGGGGGAGGCGGCGGCACCGGCAGCCCGAAGATGTTGTCGAGCAGCCACTTCCCGCGCAGCACGGGCGACGTGCGGTCGGGGTAGGACGTGGTGGCGAGCAGCGCCCCGTGCGCGAGCAGCCCGCCGCGCTGGCGGGAGTCGGGCAGGGGCACCCGCCGCAGCCGGCTGCCGTAGATGCCGGGAATGCCGTAGTGCTGCGCGAGCCGCTCGTTGACGAACGTGTAGTCGGCGTCGAGCAGCTCGTGGACGCTGCGGTCGCCGCGCAGGGTGCCGGCCACGAACATCTCCGTCTCGTCGCGGAACGCCTCGAGCAGGGTCTCGTCGTAGTTGGGGTAGACGATCGGGTCGACGACGACCTCTGCGACCCGGCGCAGGTTCAGCCACTGGGCGGTGAAGTCGTCGACCAGGGCCTCGGTGGCGCGGGGATCGGCGAGCATCCGCCGGGCCTGCGCCTCGAGAACCGCGGGGTCCGACAGGGCGCCCCGCTCGGCGAGGGCGAGGAGCTCGTCGTCGGGGACGCTGCTCCAGAGGAAGAACGACAGGCGCGACGCCAGCTCGAAGTCGTCGAGGGGATAGGCGGCCTGCGCCGCCGGCAGGTCGATCGGGTCGCGATGCACCCGCAGCAGGAAGTCGGGGTCGATGAGCAGGCGCTCGAGGGCGAACTGGATACCGTGCTCGAAGCTGCCCGCCGTCCGGCCCTGGTCGTAGAAGTCGAGCAGCACCGCGACGTCGGTCTCGGTGACGGCCCGGCGGTACGCCCGGCGCGCCAGTCGCGACAGGATCTCGCGGGCGCACGCCCGCTCGTCGACCTCGGCGGCGGGCCGGCAACTGAAGATGGCGCGCCGGCTCGGGGTGTCGGCGACGGTGCCGGTCGCCTCGTAGGGCCCGCCGATCTCGACCGCGCCGACCGCCGCGTAGCCCATGTAGATCTGGTCGTTGGTGAGCACCCGGCCGCGCTGCAGCGGCTGCGGCAGGCCCTCCTCCTCCCACAGCTCGCGCACGAACGACACCCCCACGGTGTGGGGACCGGCCTCGACCGGCACCTGGACGAGCAGGTGGTCGTCGCCGGTGAGCTGCATGAAGGCTTCCCACTCGGGGTCCTTCACGAACCCCGGCTCGCCGGCGCCGGCGTAGCTGGCCGCGCCGGGAAGGCCGGGGGCGTCGCCGCCGACGGTGAAGCGTCTCAGCAGCCGCCCGTCGAGGCGGACGTCGAGCTGCTGCGGCCAGCCCATGCCCATCAGGTAGGCCTGGTACTGGCGCCGCAGCCGCACCCGGATGGCGTACTCGCCGTCGACGGGAAACTGGTAGGACACCGCGAGCCCGCCCCGCGAGCCGAGCGGCAGGTCCTCGCTCTGGCGGCCGTCCTGGACGATGTGCAGGGGCACCTCGAAGGTGTCGAACCCCGCCGCGGGGGGCGGCAGCCCCACCGCGAGGCGGGTCACCTGCCGGGCCACCGACAGGTACCGCTCGAGATGGGAGCGCGAGATGGTGAGGACGTCGGCGAAGTTGTCGAAGCTGCCGTCGGCCGTCTCGTCCCCCGGCAGCAGCGCGGAGACGTCGATGTCGAGGGCGAAGAGGTCGCGGACGGCGTTGGCGTACTCGGTCCGGTTGATCCGGTGCACGGCGCTGCCGCGCCCGGGATAGGGGTCGGCGGCCCACGCCGCGTCGAGCGCCCCTTCCAGGTGAGCAGCCACCGCGGTATAGGTCGCGGGGTCGGGCCGGCGCCGCCCCGGCGGGGGCATCGACGCCGCCCGCAGCTTCGCGACCACCTTCTCCCAGAGCTCGGGGTCGGCCTCGGGATGCTCGGCGTCGGCCCCGGCGAGGCTCAGCTCGGCCGTGCGCAGCCGGTCGTTGTGGCAGGCGACGCAGTAGCGGTCGAGCATCGCCCCCACGTCGGCCGCGTCCACCGCGCCCGGAGGCTCCTGCGCCGCCACGCCCGCGGCCGACGCCGCAACGAGGCAGACCGCCCCGGCGACCGTGGACATCCCGAAACGCCGCCGGCGACCCGTCCCACCGTCGTCACGCAGTAGCCGCATGCCTCTCCCCGTTCCCGTCCGGGTCGTGCTGCGCACCCGCGGGCACACTTGGACCGGTCAATTGTGCCCCATCGTCATCGACTTGGCAATACTTGGCAATGCGTATTCCCGGCCGCGTCACGCGGGTGGGAGCGCCCCTGCCTGCCGAAGCGGCTCAGCAACCCATGGCGACGGTCCCCGCTGCGTTCGAGCGGCGATGCATCGCCCGAGCCCGGCTATCACGCGAACGGATTCCGAACCGTCACCCCGGCAAAGTTCATCCCCGGCTGCAGATCCTCGGTCAGCACCGTTGGGCAGCGCCCCATTTGCGCGGCCTCGACGATCGCCGCGTCCCAGTAGGAGATCCGCCAGCGTGCGGCGGTCGCGTTCGCCTGCCGGACCAGCGACACCGTCGTCTCGACCACGGGATAGCGCGTCCACGACTCGACCAGCACCACCGCCTTCTCGTGGGCGAGATGGTCCGGCCTGGTGGTGCGGGTGGCCTGCACGTGGAACTCCTGCAGCACCTGCGTCGACAGCACGAGGTTCGTTCCGTTTCAGAATCGCCCGCGCCGCCGCCCGCTTGTCCCGGTCCTCGACGACAGCCCCGACGGCGTACAGAAGCACGTTGGCGTCAACGAAGTCGGCCACGGCGATAGAGCTCCTCTCGTGGCAGCCGGTCTGCAGCGTTGAACGGACCGATGGTGCGCAGCGTCTCGTCCTGCAGGCGCTTGAGCCGATCGAACTCGGTCTCCTCGCCCGACCACCGGACGAGGAAGTCCCGGACTGCCGCCGACACGGACGTGCCGCGCTCCGCCGCCACGATGCGCGCGCGCCGGTGCACGTCGTCGTCTATCGAGACTGTGATGTTCTTCATGTTCACAGGCTCACATGATTCGCCACCCCTCGTCAATTCGGCAGGGGCGACGCCGTCGACGCCCCGGATCGCCACCTATAATGAACGCGCACAGTCTTCACGGCGTACCACGGCGTACCTTGGAGGTCGCACGATGCAGAACCGCGCCCTCGCGCTACCGGCCGGGCTCCTCGCGTTGCTCGCGGGACTCGCCCTCGCCCCCGCAACCCTCGACGCGCAGCCCCGCCCGACGCGGCCCGACGCCCCCGGCCTCTCCGCGATCGTGAACGCGCGGGTGGTGACGGTGTCGGGGGCCGCCATCGAGAACGGCACGGTGGTGATGGCCGACGGCGTCATCACCGCCGTCGGAGCGGGCGTGGACGTGCCGGCGGGGGCCCGGGTCCTCGACGGGACCGGCAGGACCCTCTATCCGGGCCTGATCGACGCCTTGACCACCCTGGGCCACGGGCGGGAGCCCGAGGCGGGGGCCCGAGGCGGCGGCGGGGGCGGAGACGGCGACCGGCCCCACGCGTGGGGACCGGAGGACCGGCCGGGGACGACCACGTGGCTGACCGCGGCCGACGGCCTCGACCCCGGCGACGAGCGCTTCGAGCACTGGCGCGAGGCGGGCTTCACGTCGGTCGTCAGCACCCGCCACGAGGGGCTGGTCCCCGGCCGGGCCGCGGTGCTCAACCTGGGGTCGTTCGAGCGCCCGCGCGAGCTGGTGGTGGCGAGCCCGGTGGCCATGCGGGTGAACCTGCAGGATCGCAGCCGCAGCTATTCGGGATTCCCCGGCAGCGCGATGGGCGTCTTCGCCTACCTCAAGCAGCTCTACTACGACGCGGCCCACCACGCCGACGCCTGGGCCGCCTACGGGGCGGACCCGCGGGGCCGGCGGCGGCCCGAGTGGGACGGGGCCCTCGACCCCATCCGGCGCCAGCTCCGCGAGGGATGGCCGGCCCTGTTCCCGGCGTCGAGCCGATCCGACGTCGTGCGCGCCCTCGCCACCACCGCGGAGATGGGCGTCCGGCCGATCGTCTACGGAGCGCAGGGCGCGTGGGAGGCGGCGGACCTGCTCGCCGCGAACGACGTGCCCGCCCTGGTGAGCCTCGACTGGCCGGCGCCGCCGCGCGACGGCGACCCCGACGAGGTCCCGACCCTCGCCGAGCTGCGGCGCTACGACCGCGCGCCGACCGCCCCCGCGGCCCTGGCCGAGGCCGGCGTGCCGTTCGCGTTCTACTCCGGCGGGCTCGACGACCCGGCCGAGGCCCTGCCGGCGGCGCGGCGCGCGGTGGCGCAGGGGCTCTCCGCCGACGACGCGCTCCGGGCCCTCACACTGTCGGCGGCCGAGATCTTCGGCGTCGACGACCGGCTCGGGTCGATCGAGACGGGCAAGATCGCCAACCTGATCGTCGCCGACGGCACGCTCTTCGACGAGGGCACCGTCATCGAGACGGTCTTCGTCGACGGCGAGCGCTTCGAGACGGCGGCCGGACAGGCGGGGGGGGCGTGGACGGGGACGCCGGCGGCGCGGAGGGCTCCGGCGAGCGCGGTGCCCGGCAGGCCGCCCGATCGGCACTACCCGATCCCGCCGCTCCGCCGGTGCCTCTGGCCGCCGACCGGGGGCCGTACCGCGACGACCCGGTGACCTTCATCCGCGGCGCCACCCTCCTCACCGCCTCGCGCGGGACCCTCGAGAACGGCGACATCCTCGTCCGCGACGGCCGGATCGCGGCGGTCGGGACCGGCCTCGAGCCGCCCGAGGAGGCCGTCGTGGTCGACGCGGCGGGCAAGTACGTCACCCCCGGCATCATCGACGCCCACTCGCATCTCGCCGCCCTCAGCATCAACGAGGGCTCGGTGAACGTCTCGTCGATGGTCACCATCGAGGACGTCATCCGCCCCGAGGACATCGGGATGTACCGGGCGCTGGCGGGCGGGGTCACCACCATCAACGTCCTCCACGGCTCGGCCAACCCCATCGGGGGCGGCAACGCGGTGCTCAAGCTGCGGTGGGGCGCCGACGCCGGCGACCTGCTGATGGGCGCGCACCCCGGCATCAAGTTCGCGCTCGGCGAGAACACCACCCGCGACCGCAACCCGGACCGTTACCCCGGAAGCCGCATGGGGGTGCAGGACGTCATCCGCCAGGCCTTCCTCGACGCCGGGCACTACCTCGCCGAGTGGGACGCGTACCGGGCCGCCGACGGCCGCCGCCCCGCCCCGCGCCGCGACCTGAAGCTCGAGCGCCTCGGCGAGGTCCTGCGCGGCGAGCGGTGGGTGCACGCCCACAGCTACCGCGGCGACGAGATCCTGCAGTTGCTGCGGGTGGCCGAGGAGTTCGGGTTCACCATCCGCACCCTGCAGCACGTCCTCGAGGGCTACAAGGTCGCCGACGAGATCGCGGCCCACGGGGCGGGGGCGTCCACCTTCTCGGACTGGTGGGCGTACAAGGTCGAGGCGTACGACGCCATCCCCCACAACGCGGCCCTCATGACCGAGCGCGGCGTGCTCGTCTCGATCAACTCCGACTCGGGCGAGGAGATCCGCCACCTGAACCAGGAGGCGGCCAAGACCATGAAGTGGGGCGGGCTCGACGAGGAGGCGGCGCTGCGGCTGGTGACCCTGAACCCCGCCATCCAGTTGGGCATCGACGACCGCGTCGGCTCGATCGACGAGGGCAAGGACGCCGACCTGACGGTCTGGGAGGGCCACCCCCTGACCATGTTCGGCAAGCCGGTGCAGACATACGTGGACGGGAAGCTGTACTTCGACGTCGACCTCGACCGCGAGCGCCGGGCCGCCGTCGAGGCCGAGAAGCAGGCCCACCTCGCGAAGCTCGGGCTGGCGCCGAAGAAGCCGGAGGAAGACCGATGAGAAGCACCAGCGACCTCCGGACCAGCGGGACCGCCGCACCGCTTGCCGCCACCAGCCTCGCCGGCACCGTCGACCCCGCCGGCGCCGCCGGCTCTGTCGGCGCGGTCGGAAACGGTAATCGACACACGGTTGCCGACGGCACCTCGGCACGGGCCTCCTTCCGCGACTTCGCCCGCCCGGCACGCGGCCGGAGGGTCTTCGCCAGCGTCCTCGGCTCTCTCCTCGCAACTGCCGCGCTCCGCATCACCGCCGTCGCAGGGGCCGCCGCCATCACCCTCGGCGCCGCCCCCGCCGCCGCCCAGACCTACGCCATCCGAGGCGGGACCGTGCACACCCTGGCCGCCGAGCCGTTCACGGGGACCGTGGTCGTCCGGGACGGCCTCATCACCGCGGTAGGGCCCGACGTGGAGACGCCGACCGACGCCGAGGTCGTGGACGCGGCGGGACGGCACGTCTATCCGGGGCTCTTCGACGCCGTCTCGCGGCTCGGGCTCATCGAGATCGGAGCGGTGAGCGTGACCAACGACGCCCGCGAGCAGGGCGGGTTCAACCCTCACCTGCAGGCGGCGACGGCCATCCATCCCGCCAGCGAGCACATCCCGGTGGCCCGCGCCAACGGCATCGCCGCGACCCTGAGCGTGCCGCAGGGCGGGACCATCGCGGGGCAGGCGTCGCTCGTCGGCCTCGACGGCTGGACGGTCGAAGAGATGCTGATCGACCCCGGGGCCGCGATGGTCGTCAACTACCCGTCGCTGGCGCCCGGCTTCGGCGACCGCGCCGACTGGTCCGACCGGCAGGAGCGGTACGAAGAGGCGGTGGCCCGGCTCGACGAGTGGCTCGACGCGGCCCGCGACTACCACCGCGCCGTCGAGGCGGGGGCCGGCGTGCGCCGCGACCTCGAGCTCGAGGCGGCCGCGAAGATCCTGGACGGCGGGCTGCCCGTCCTCCTCGCCGCCAACGGCGAGCGCGACATCCGCAACGCCGTCGAGTGGGCGCGGGGCCGGGGCCTCGACTTCGTGATCGCGGGCGGGCGCGAGGCGTGGAAGATCGCCGACCGGCTGGCCGAGCACGACGTTCCCGTCATCCTCGGGCCGACCCAGTCGATGCCGGCCGGCCCCGACGAGGCCTACGACGAGGCCTACGCGAACCCGGGCCGCCTGCACGCGGCGGGCGTTCGCATCGCCTTCGGCACGTTCAACTCGTCCGACTCGCGGACCCTGCCCTACGAAGCCGCGCAGGCCGTCCCCTACGGCCTGGCGCGGGAGGCGGCGCTCGCCGCGATAACGAAGAACGCGCCCGAGATGCTGGGCTTCGACGACCGGCTCGGGACGATCCGGGAGGGCCTCATCGCCAACCTCATCGTCACCGACGGCGACCCCCTCGCCATCCGTACCCGGGTGACCGAACTGTTCATCCTGGGCCGCCGCGTGAGCACCGACAACCGGCACCGGTCGCTGTACGAGCGGTACCGCGCGCGGCCGCGCTGATTCGCCCAAGGTCGGTGAGAGCCGGTGAGGGTCGACCGGCGACCCAGGTCCGCGCCGACGAACGGCGCGGCCTCCCGGAGGGTTGGTCGAGCGCCAGCGGAGCCGCAGGCGACGTCCACGCGACTCGTCCCCTCCAACACCCATTGGTCGAGCAAGCGGGTCGATTGGACCCAGCCGGCAGCGACCGGACCGTCGGGGGCGTCCCCACCCCAAGAGCCCCCTGCCGAGAAACCGAAGGATCGTTGGGCCGCCGCCCCGCCGGGAAGCAGCAGAGCGACGGCGACTACGGCTCGCGACGTCATGGCTCCGCCTCCGGCCGCCCGTCCGCGTAACACCGCCGCACGCCCCCGGATACCCGGACGCGCCCGGACCAACCCGTCTCGGCCCCTCCGGCTTCATCACGTCCCCGGACGATGTGCTCCTCCGGCGTCGCGCCTTCCGAACTCCGTCTCGACCCAGCAGGCCATCTCCGACCCCGTTGTCCCCGCCTTCTCGCCCGCAACCGCGCCATCTTCCTCCCGCTGCACCCTTTCTTGCTCCCGGCGCCGCAGATGGGCAGCCAGTCGTTCGACGTCGTATCCGTGCTCCCGAGCGATCTCGTCCTTGATCCGCCACACTTCCTCGATGATCTCATCCGCCACGTTCGAACCCTCCCATCAGTTCCTGCGGCGTGCAGATCTCAGGAATCGTGTATCCGTACTCCGCGCACACCTTCCGCATGACCGGCTTCGACTCGGCGTTGTCCAGATGCCGACAATTCCAGGTCAGAAGATAATCCACGCCATGCACCGCCGCCACCGCAACGTGCACGGCGTCGTTCTCCGCTTTCGTCGGCAGGGCGCCCCCTCCGACCAGACCCGCCGCCAACGCGGCCACCGCCTCCGTGATCGGCAGAAGGGCCACATCCGCCAACGCCGAAAGCCGTCGCACCGCCGCATCAGGGTCTCCCTTGCCCGCCTCCTCCAACGTCAGACTGGACGCACGCAGATCGAATCGGTCCCGCTCCCTCTCCCACCAGTCGAGGGTGACCTTCTGCCACGCCGCCGCCACCAGGTCACCGGTGGGCCGCGCCGTCAAGTACGAGACGACCGTGGTCTCGATGTAGACCGTCTTCTTGTCCATCGAATCTCCATCTTGTCATCCCGGGCCTGCCCCTTCACGGCCCATGCGCTACTATGCGCGACCCGACGGGCAACGCTCGGTCAAGGTCTAATCGGCGCTCCCTGCCTCAAGCACTCCACCACGGTAGTGCGTTCGAGGCACCGTGCGATGAGGCTCGCGAGGAGCTCGGGCGGCGATGCGGCGATCCACGATACTGGATGCGGACGCGCCCGGGGAGCCGCGGCCGGGGCCGGCGCACGAGCCCGGCGAACGACCGGAACCGATGCCTACGCGAAGATGTCGGCGAGCGGCAGACCGAATGCAGGAAACAGCGGTGCGCCATCCAGAACTTCCGGCACGGCGAGGCGCCGCGGGGTTGCGCCCGGCTCATGCATGGCAACCGCCCCTTGGCCCGGGTCCACGATCCAGACTGCGCGCGCACCGGCCGAGAGCCACGACGCCGCCTTCTCCGCCACCGCGGGGCCGGTGTCGCCGGGGTACGTGACCTCGACCGCCAGATCCGGAGCGCCCTCCAGAAGGTCGCGGGCAAGCCTGACGCCGGAATCCGCTCCCGCCGGATGAAGGCGACATCGGGGGCGAGCACGGTGTCGGGATTCCGGGCCAGAACGAAGCCGGTTCCAGCGCCGCACACCACGCCCAGACGACGGGTCTTCACATGGTGAGCCAGAGACACGACGACGTTCGTGCTGACCGTGCCGTGCCGGGATCCGGCCAGCGTCATGCGCTGCAACTCCCCCCGGACGAGCGCATGCCGCCAACCGCCCTCGCGAAACCGAAACAGCTCCTCCGCGGTCATGAGCGGGCCGGCGGGCGGCGCCGCCGGGGACGGTGACGATGCGGCCTGGAACATGCCGACCCTCGGAATCTCGTGGCGCAGGACGGAAATCGACCGAGGTCGCCAAACGGTGGCCACAGCCCGTCAGGGCCACGGCCCGTCAGGGGTACCGTCACCGCGCCGACGCCGACCAGGCAGTGTACCCGTCACTGCGTGACCGCCGAAGCGGGCCGCTCGCCCCGCAGCCGCTCGGTGTCGACGAACATCGTCAGGGCCACCCCGTCCCAGCGGCCGTCGCGGCTCGGGCTGCCCTCGGCCGCCGATCCCATGGGCATGGCGCCGGTCAGCGACGCGGCGCGGCGGTAGGCGCGGGCGAGGTGCGCGCGCACGAGGTCGGCGCGCGCGTGCGACCGCCGGTAGGCCAGGCCGGGGCCGCCGGGGGCGTAGCCTTCGACGACGATGGGGCTGTCGCGGGGATAGGCGAGCAGGCCGGCCATCGCCTCGTCGAGGCGCGCGACGGCGCTGGCCGCGAGGGCGATGCGTTCGTCGCCGTCGGTCTCGAACAGCAGGTCGCCCTCGACCCAGATGCGCAGCGGCGTGTAGCGGTCGTCGCGGAACAGCTCGCGGTACTCGTCGCGCGTCAACTGGTCGAGGTTGTAGAAGCCGCGGTCGGCGAAGAAGCCGCTGAAGGGCCAGCTCCGCTTGAGGGCCTCGGTGTTCTCGGCCACGTCCTCCATGGCGTTGCGGGCGAGGGCGGCGGCCTCTGCAGCGTCGGCGAGCAGGCGCGTGCCGTCGCCCTCGGGGCCGCCGAGGCGGTCGACGAGCTGCTCCACCTCCTCGACGCTCCGGCGGACCGCCCGCATGGTGGCCTCGGTCTCCTGCACGGTGCCGACCAGGCCCTGATAGAGCGAATCGTCCCCCAGCAGTTGCCCCAACGTGCTCTCGCCGGATGCGAGGGCCTCGACAATCGCCCGCGTCTCCTCCAGCAGCGCACGCGCGTGCCGGGTGACCTCGGCGGCGGTACCGGTGATGGTCTCGACGTCCGTGCGGACGCTCGCGACGAGCTCGGTGGTTATCGCGATGGGCTCCACCAGAGCATCCAGGGCCGCGGACATCTGGTCCTGAAGACCGATGAACTCCTCGCCCACGGTGCGGAAGGTCTCGCGACCCTCCGCGATGAGGTCGGCGATCTCCACCGCGTCGACCCCGCGGATGCGGTCGCCGTCCTCGACCGGCGGCGCCCCGGCGCTCCCCGACCGGATCTGGATGAACACCGAACCCAGCAGCCCGTCCGTCAGCACCGCCGCCACCGAGTCGGTGCGAACGAGGGGCCGCAGGTCCTCGCGCACCCGCATGCGCACCAGGAACCGCTCGCCGGGGTTCAGGGGAATCTCGATGCCGAGCACCTCGCCCGCGTCGAAGCCGGCCAGCCGCACCCCGGTCCCGATGGCGATGCCGGTGACGTTGCCGAAGTCCGCCTCCACCTCGAAGCGCTCGGTGAACAGCAGCCGGCGGTCGCCGATCATGAACAGCCCCACCGCGAACAGCAGGAGCCCGCCGATCACGAACGTCCCGACCACGGCCAGCCGCGGGGAACCCATGCGTTCCTCCCTCCGTCTCCGAACGAGACGGTCCGACTCAGAGGTCGAGCTCCCGCTTGACCTCGTCGAGCGTGTGCGTCCTGCCGGCGGACAGGTCCTCGCGCCCTTCGTTCAGGAGACGGCGTCCGTTCTCGCTCAACTCGTCGGCGTCTTCCGGAGCCCCCAGGACCGCCGTGATCAGCGAGTCGCCGTGGATGGTCAGATCTTGGAGATTCCGCTTGACCGCGAGTGATTCGGCATCGGGCAGGCAATCGACGAGACGCGACAGCCGTTCTCGGACATCGGCGTTCATGCCGGTCATTGTAGCGCCGCCCGCCAGCACCGTACGCGTGTCGGTACGGGCATACCGGCGCTACACCTGGCGTACTCCGGCATTTCGCCGGCCCGCCAATCGTCGCCTACGGTCCGGCTGGCAACCAGCACTCCAGAAGTCCACGCCGTTCTACGGCGCCGGCTCCTGGGCGTGCTACGATGCATTGAAGGCACTTGGTCGGGGTTGATGGGCGGTCGGAGGCGCGGGCGCAGTGCAATGAGCAACGACACGAAGTGGATCATCGGAACCATCGTCCCCGCCATCCTGGTGGTCGCCGGGCTGCTGTCGGTGCAGATTTCCGGCGTGAACACCCGGATAGACGACATGAACAGCCGCCTGGAACGGCTCGAAACGGACGTGCGGAGCCTGGATTCCCGTCTGCGCGCCGTCGAAATCGCCTTCGCCAAGATCGACCAGCGCCTCGAGACCCTGGAGCGCGCCATTCTGCCGGCGGCCGGGCCGGCCGACTAGCCGCGCGCACCGTACCGCAACTACCCACCCGCTTCCGATGCCAGGAACTGCCGCACGATGGCGTGCGGGCTCCGTTCGAGCTGCTCGGCCGACCCGCGCTCCAGCACCTTCCCTTGGTACAAGAACACCAGCGTGTCGCCGATGCGCCGCGCGCTCGGGATGTTGTGGGTCACGACCACGAGGGTCGTGCCCAGCTCTTCCTTGACCCGCACGAGCAGATCGTCGATCTCCTCCGACGTGATCGGGTCGAGCCCGGCGCTCGGCTCGTCGACGAGCAGGATCGCGGGGTCGAGCGCCATCGCGCGGGCCAGCCCCGCCCGCTTGCGCATGCCCCCCGAGAGGGCCGCGGGCATCTTCTCGTAGTCGCGGGCCAGCCCCACCAGGGCCAGCTTGTCCTGCGCCCGCGCTCGAATCTCGGGCTCCGGCAGGCGGGTGTGCCGGCGCAGGGGAAAGGCGACGTTGTCGCCCACCGTCAGCGAGTCGAAGAGCGCCGCGTTCTGGAAGAGGAACCCGACCTGCCGCCGCACCGCGGCGATGGCCGGCGCCGACAGCCGGGTGAGGTCCTGCCCCTGCACCAGCACCCGCCCCGAGTCGGGGGCGAGCAGCCCCACGATGTGCCGGAGCAGGACGCTCTTGCCGGTGCCGCTGCGGCCGAGGACCACGGTGGCCCGGCCCCGCGGCATCTCCAGGCAGACGTCGTCGAGCACGGTGAGCTTCCCGAACCGCTTCGACACGTGGTCGAGGCGGATAGGGACCCCGTCGCCGGTCATTCCCCGGTCTCCGGGCCGACCCAAGCGTCGCTGCCGCTCATTCCGCCGTCTCCGGGAACACGAAGAAGATCAAGCGAACCAGCACCACGTTGGCCGCGATCATCAGCATCGAGGCCAGCACCACGCTGCGGGTCGCGGACCGGCCCACGCCCTGGGTGCCGTGCGAGGTGTGCATGCCGATGTAGGAGGCGGTCATCGCGATGATGAAGCCGAAGACCATCGTCTTCAGGGTGCCGGGCAGATAGTCGGTGAACTGAACGATGGAGAACGCGGCCTCGAAGTAGGTACGGAACGCCATGCCGGTTATCGCGGCCTCGGCCACCCACCCTCCGACGATGCCGGTGAAGTTCATCACCGTCGTCAGGATGGGCATCGCCACCACGCAGGCCACCATGCGGGTGACCACCAGGAACTTGAACGAGTCGACGGCGACGGCCTCGAGGGCGTCGACCTGCTCGGTCACCTTCATCGCCCCCAGCTCGGCCCCGACGCCGGCGCCGACCCGTCCCGAGACGAGCAGGCCGACCACGAGGGGGCCGGTCTCGCGCACGAGGGCCAGGGTCAGGGCGGCGGGAATCAGCGCCTCGGCCCCGAAGCGCTCCAGCGAGGCGCGGGTGTGCATGGACAGGACGATGCCCACCGCGAAGCCGGCGGCGGCGATGAGGGGCACCGACAGCCAGCCGATCTCGTAGAGCTGGCGGGCCGTCTCCTTCAGCTCGAACGGCGGCCGGAAGGCCTCGCGCACCGCCCGGACCGAGAAGACGACGGCGTCGCCGGCCGTCGCCAAGGGAGGCAAGACGTAGCGGTGTAGGAAATCGGCCATCAGAAGACCCACCACGCCAGGCCCAGGCTGACGATGGCGGTGTCGGCGCTCACCCGGCGGGTGACGACCGACCCGCCGCTCAGCACCGCCAGCTCGGGGCGCGTCACCAGATAGCCGCCGAACACGTTGACGCCCAGGCGCGGCGTCACGTCGACCCACAGCGACCCGCCGGCCCGCCAGACGAAGCTGTTCCCCACCTCGACCGCCCATTCCGGCCCCGCGTGCCCCCGGTCGACCCGCAGTCCGTTGAAGGCGTAGCCGGCGACGAGCGAGGCGCCGGCGCTGACGCGCCGGTCCCCCAACCGGTACTCGACGCCGCCCATCACCGGGCGCACGCTCAGGCCGGTCCCCGGCGAGACCCCCGAATCGTCCGAGAACCGCGTGTTCCGCCAACTGAAGGCGAACACCGGGGCCAGCCCCGCCCGCGGCCGGAGCCTCAGCATGGCGCCGATCCCGACGGACCGGCGCAGGGCGTCCCGGGCCGGGAACATCCCGGTCCCCGACACCCCGACCCCGATCAGCCGCACCGGGTCGCCACTCGGCGGCCGGGCCAGCGCGGGGAGGGTGGTCCTCGGCCGCTCGCGGGGCGGCGGGCCGCCGGCGACGACGTCGAGCTCGGACCGGACGCTCGCCACCCCGTCGACGCCCCGCGCCAAGGCCACCGCGCGGTCCGCGTCGGCGGCGGAGCCCACGGCACCCCGCAGCGTCACCGCGCCGTCGCGCGCCACGACGTCGATCGGCATCGTGCCCAGGTCGACATCGTTCACGAGGGCCGTCTTGACCCGGACGGCCAACTGCGCGTCCCGGGCCGCGTCCTGGACGCCGGCGAACGCCCCCGGCGCGACGAGCGCGCCGCCCAGCACGACGGCGAGGCACACCGCGCCGGCGTGCCGCGGAACCACGCACCCGCGGTGCCGGGCTCGGCGGCAAGAGCGCAGGCGATGAGCGTCGGGAACCACGGTTCGTGCCGTCCTCGTGTCTACCGAATCCAGCCTTGATGCTCGCCGTCTGCATCCCGGCCCGGCCCGCGACCACCGAATCGGCCGGGCGGTTGCACCGCGGGATCTCGACGTGTTATGTTCGACACATGGAGACCGCGGTGCTCGTCGTCAGCGCCATCAGCGCCCTTGCGGCGCTGGTCGGCGCGGTCTCCGGGATGTGGGCAGCCATCACGTCCTCAAGAAACTCGAAGAGCATTACACACCTCACGGGTCGCGTCGAACGCCTCTCGGGCCGCGTCGAGAACCTCATGGGCCGCGTCGAGAGCCTCACGGGCCGGGTCGAACACCTCACGGGCCGGGTCGACGCCCTTCAGGTCATCTTCGCCGCCACGCTCGAGCCGTCTCAGCGGTCCTGAAGGATCGGCGTCGCGGTCACGGCTCCCCATCCTCTCCCCAGCGAAGATCCCTCGCCCGCCAATCGCCGTCGCCTGGCCGCTGCGCCGGGCCCCGTCCAACCTGCCAGCCAGGGATCCGCACCCTCTCCGGCGCAGAAGCCCGCGCCCGCAACGCGTTGCCTGGCAGCCGCGGCCGGCCGACGAACCCGCCGGAGCGCGGCATTCCTCGCTGCCACCACTACCCCTGCCGGAAGAAAGTCACGGTGACCGCGTCGCCGATCTGATTGAGACGGTCCTGCAGGGCATCAATGAACTCGTGCAACCCCCCGCCCACCACCTCGCCGGCGTCGGTATAGTCGAGCTCGGACGCCAGTCGGCCAAGCAACTGCTCGGCCCGGTTCGCGAAGCGGCGCATGGGGGTGCCGGTGACCCCGTGCAGCGAGACCTCGGCCTGCGTCACGCAGTAGCCCACCGAGCGCGGGAAGGCCCGGTCGAAGAGCAGGAACGCCACCACCGACTCCGACGACACGAGCCCCCAGGTGCGCCGATAGGCCTCGAACCCGCTGGCCGAGCGCAGCAGGGCGCTCCACTGCAGGTCGTCGACGGGCCGGCCGACGTCGCCGGCCGACGGCAGCAGCAGGAAGTACTTGACGTCGAGGATGCGGCTCGTCTGGTCGGCGCGCTCGACGAAGCGGCCCAGCCGGCTGAAGTTCCAGGCCTCGCCGTGCTCCATCGTCTCGCTCTTGGTGCCGGCGACGACATGGCAGGCCCGCGTCACCGACCCGAAGAAGCGGACCGCGTCGTGGAGGGCGAACCGCCTCGCCTCGGGCGCGGTGACGTCGAGGTAGAACTCGTTGATCTCCTGCCAGACCTCCGAGGAGATGATCTCGCGCACGGTCCGCGCGTTCTCGCGCGCCGCGGCCACGCACGAGGCGATGGAGTTGGGGTTGGTCCGGTCGATGGTCAGGAACTCGATGACGTTCGACCGGGTCGGTGCCGCGTACCGCTCGGCGAACGCGGCCTCGTCGCCGCCCACCTGCACCATGGGGAACCACTGCTCCTCGGCGAGGCCGGCGAGGTCGATCTCGAGGTTGAGGTTGACCCCGACGACGCGGGCCACGTTGGCCGCCCGCTCGAGGTAGCGGCTCATCCAGTAGACCGACTCGGCGGTGCGGCTGAGCATGACGCCCGCTAGGCGAGGACCCAGGTGTCCTTGCTGCCGCCGCCCTGGGACGAGTTGACGACCAGCGAGCCCTTGGTCAGGGCGACCCGGGTGAGGCCGCCGGGCAGGACGAAGGGCTCGCTTCCCAGCAGGATGTAGGGGCGCAGGTCGACGTGGCGGCCCTCGAAGCGGTCGTCGACGAGGGTCGGCACCCGCGACAGCGACAGGGTCGGCTGCGCGATGTAGTTGCGCGGCTCGGCGGCGATGCGGCCGGCGAACTCGGACCGCTCGGCCGCGGTCGACCGCGGCCCGATGAGCATGCCGTAGCCGCCCGACTCGTTGGCCGGCTTCACCACCAGCTCGTCCAGGTGGTCGAGCACGTGAGCCCGGTCCCGGTCGCGCCAGCACAGCCAGGTGGGGACGTTGGGCAGTATCGCGTCCTCGCCGAGGTAGTAGCGGATCATCGCGGGCACGTAGGCGTAGACCACCTTGTCGTCGGCCACCCCCGTCCCCGGCGCGTTCACCACCGTGAGCCGCCCGCTGCGGTAGGCGCGCATCAGGCCGGGGACCCCGAGCACCGAGTCGGGCCGGAAGCAGTCGGGGTCGAGGAAGTCGTCGTCGATGCGCCGGTAGAGCACGTCGACCTGCTCCAGCCCGCGGGTCGTGCGCATGAACAGGGCCCCGTCGTTGACGACGAGGTCGCGCCCCTCGACCAGCTCGACCCCCATCTGCTGCGCGAGGAACGAGTGCTCGAAGTAGGCGGAGTTGTGGACGCCCGGGGTCAGTACCGCGACGCTCGGGCGGCCGGCGCCCCGCGGCGCCACCCCCTCGAGGGTGCGGAGGAGCCGGCTCGGGTAGTCGCTGACCGGGCGCACCGGCAGGCCGTCGAAGATCTTCGCGAACGTCTGCTTCATGACCGCCCGGTTCTCCAGCACGTAGGAGACGCCGGACGGGCAGCGCAGGTTGTCTTCCAGTACGTAGACGGTGCCGTCGGCGTCGCGGACGAGGTCGGTGCCGGTGATGTGGCACCAGACGCCGCCCGGCGGATCGAGGCCCATGCACTCGCGGCGGTACCCCTGCGAGCTCTCCACCACGTCGGCCGGCACCACCCCGTCGGCCACGATGCGGCGGTCGTGGTAGACGTCGTCGATGAAGTGGTTCAGGGCGGTGATGCGCTGCCGAAGGCCGCGCTCGATCTCGTGCCAGGCGCCCCGGGGGACGATGCGGGGAATGACGTCGAAAGGGAAGATGCGCTCGGTGCCGTGCCCGTCGTGGTAGACGTTGAACGTGATGCCCATCCGCAGGAGGGCGCGCGTGGCCGCCTGCTGGCTGCGCAGGAGCTCGCCGTCGGCGAGGCCCTCGATGCGCTCGACGAGCGGGCGGGCCTCGGGCCGGGGCGAGCCGTCCGCGTTGAACAGCTCGTCGTAGAATTCGCCCGTCGCGTAGCCTTCGAAGGTCACGCCGGAAGTCTGCCCGTGGCTGCGGCGCGAAGCGCTACCGGGCGGCGGCCCGAGCGTCCTCCTCGAGAATGCGGGCGCCGCGCAGGATGCCGCCGAAAGAGTAGTTCGCCTCGTGGCAGGCGTACTCGTAGACCCGGTCCTCGCTGGCGGGCCAGACGTACTCGCCGCTCCAGGGCGCCGTCCACACGGTGGGGTCGTCGACGGTGAACTGGTACAGCAACGTGTCGGCGTCGATGCGGCTGAACCGCTCGACCACGTGCAGGTTCCGCGAGGCGCCGCCGAGGGCGGGGCGGTCGGTGAAGTTGGTGGTGTCGACGACGAGGGTGTCCTCCTCCCAGCGCCCGACGGAATCACCGAGCCAGCTCCGGATCTCGGGCGGGGCGTGCTCCTGGTTCATGCGCACCACGCGCGCGTCGTGGACCATCTCGACGAGAATGAGAACCGTGTCGTCGGTCTGCACGATGCGCTTCAGGTTGTTGTAGAGCACCGGCAGCATCGGCGGCCCCGCCGTCGAGCCGAAGCCCAGCAGGCACCGCTCGGCGAGGGGGCGCTGCTCGGGGTTGTCGTAGGGCCCCGCCGCATTCAGATCGTCCTCGAGCCACCACGCCGTCCCCGTGTTCGGCCGCCCGAAGGCGGCGGCGAAGGCCGCCCGCGCGGCCTGCGCCTCGGGGGTCATCGGGGGCTGACGGCCGTTGGGCGGGTCCGTGATGATGGAGGTGCGCCACTCGCCGTCGATCTGGAACGCGGCGGCGCCCCGGTCCATCCAGAACGAGTTGTAGCCGCCCACGTTGCCGGCCGCCCCGGTCGACCCGTCGCCGCCCACCGGGGGCGCCTCGCGGGGGGCCTCGGTTTCCACGTTCCGTTCGTCGGGAATGTTGAAGATGCGCTCGAGGGACTGGCCGCCGGCCGCAAGGGCGGCCGCCTCCTCCTCGGTCAGGGTCAGCTTCTCGCCGTACTCGGCGGGACGCTGCAGCGGCGTCAGCGTGGCGATGTCGTAGGTCCCGGACAGGTCCGGACGGCCGTCGGGGCGTCGCGGAATGTCCTGGCTCGATTGCGCGAATGCCGCCGACGCCGCCAGCGCCAGGGCGAGGAGCCCGCCGCAGAATCCCCGCAGAATCTTCGTCGTTGCTCTACCCGACATCGTTGCCTCCAATCAGGACCGTCGGCGCCGCGAGCGCTCCCCGGAACGCACGCCGGACCCCGCCTCCCCGACAGTCTATCGCGGATGCGAGCGCTCGGGCGGGTCGAACGCCGCCGCCTGGCCGCGCCGGACGCCGGTGACATTCCCGCGCGGCTGCCACGCACGACGCAAGGAGTGCCCGGTCGGCGGCCGGCGTCACCGCAACGCGCATGCGAGCGCTCGGGCGGGTCGATTCCGCTGCCGCCTGGCCGCGCGGGCGGCGATGGGATTCCCGCACCGCGGGCACGCACGGCGCAAGGAATGTCCGGTCGGCGGCCGGCGTCACCGCAACGCGAGACCGCCGCGGAGCCATCCTGCCTGGCGGACGATCCACGTGTGGCAACTCGACGCCGGAGCGGCGAAGTCCTCCATGACCGGCTCAGTCGGCGGCCCCGGCCGGCAACGCGAAGACGTAGACCGCGTTGGTGCGGTCCCCGCCCACCGGCACCGCCAGGTGCTGCCGCCCCCCGACCGCGTAGGTGATGGGGAACCCCGACACCGAGCCGGGCAGGCGCGTACGGAACAGCACGTCCCCGTTCGCCACGTCGTGGACCGCGAGGTTGCGGTCGGTGTCGGCGCTGACCACGAGGCCGCCGGCCGTCGTCAGCGCGGCGGCCCCGGGGCGGGTCATCATCGAGTGGCGCCACAGGATGCGCCCCGTCGCGATCTCCATCGCGATGAGGTGGCCGCGGTAGGGCTCGCTGTCGGGATGGACGGTGCTGCCCCGCGACAGCCAGCCCGTGTTCTGGTAGTAGGCGGCGCCGGGCACCAGCTCGATCTCGGTGAAGGCGCCGCTGACGCAGGTCGGGTGGATGGGGATGTAGAGCGCCATCGTCTCGGGGTGGTAGGCCGAGGCGCGCCAGTTCCGGATGCCGCCGAAATCGGGACAGAACGCGAGCTCGACGTCCTTCACCGGCATCTTCTCGGGCCGGTAGATCGACCTCCCCGTCTCCGGATCGACGTCGAGCACGTCCTGGTAGCCGAGGTCGTGGGCGGCGACGAACGCGCCGGTGTCGCGGTCGAGCTCCCACAGGATGCCGAGCTTCCCCATCTTGAACAGCGACCGGCGCCCGTCGTGGTCGATGAGCACGCTCTCGAACACGTCGTCGAGGTCGTGGGTCTCGGCCGGCGTGAACTGGAAGTACCATGACAGCTCGCCGGTGTCGGCGTCGAGCGCCAGCACGCTGTTGCTGTAGAGGGCGTCGCCGTCGGTCCCGCGGGTGAGGCTGGCCCACGGCTTCGCCTGCGACGTCGACCAGAAGGTGAGGTTGCTCTCGGGGTCGAAGCTGCCGGGAATCCACGAGTCGGCCCCGGCGCGGTAGAGCAGCGGCAGGTCGCCCCACGTGTCGCCGCCCGGCTCGCCGGGGCGCGCGATGGTCGATGTGCGCCACAGCTCCTCCCCCGTCTCGGCGTCGTGGGCCGAGATGAAGCAGACGTCCTCCTTGAAGCGCTCGCACCCGGTCATGCCCGCCACGACCTTCCCGTTGGCGACGATGGGGCCGCTCGTGTAGCGGTAGCCGAGGGCGTTGTCGGCCACCTCGTGGTCCCAGGCCACCTCGCCGGTCCGGGCGTCGAGGGCGACGATGTGGGCGTCGGCCGTGTTCAGGTACACCTTGTCCCCGTAGATCGCGATCGACCGGCTGCGCGGGCTCAGCACCGTCTCGACCATCGCGCTCAGGTCGTGCCGGTACTCCCAGAGGCGGTCGCCGGTCGCGGCGTCCACCGCCTGCACGATGTTGGCGGCGCCGGTGATGTACATCACCCCGTCGTACACGAGCGGCGTCGGCTGGCTGACCCCCGCCGGCATCGACCACGCCCACGCGAGCTGCAGCCGATGGACGTTGCCGCGGTCGATCTGGTCGAGCGGGCTGTAGCCCCACCCGTCGAGGGTGCGCCGCCAGTTCAGCCAGTCGACGGGGTCGGGGTCCTGCAACATCGCGTCGGTGACGGGCGCGAAGTCGCGGTCCTGCGCCGCGGCCGGCGCGGCGCCCGTGATCAGAACAGCGGCCGCCAGCGCCGGGAAGACGGCGGCTACGACCCAGCGCCCACGACGAAATCCGGTGTGCATCGGTGCCTCCTTGCCGGCGAGATCGGCCGCGGCGACATCGCCGCGGACAAGCAGGGACAGGTCTTGACGATGAATCGGTCCACTATACGGGCCGCGCCGGGCGGGGTCCAGCGCTCCGCCCGGAGGCCCGCATCCAGGCCGGGATTCCTGGCCCGCCGCCTCGATCGCCGTCCAACCCACGCACCGAGAGTCCGCCCCGGCCCGCGACGGGGGCGCCCCGCCACCGTCGCCCGTCATGCTACGCTTTACGCACGTGACGATCCGGAACATCCTCCACCGCGGTGTCCGTCGCCTGTTCCTGCACGACGATGCCAAGGCCGTCCCGCCGGCCGCGGTGGACAAGCTTCGCAAGATGCTGGCGTTCCTGCAGGACATCGCGACGCCCGCCGAGCTGCACGCGATTCCGATCTGGAAGGCGCATCGACTGGCTGGTGATCGCAAAGGCGTCTGGAGTCTCCACGTCACCCGCAACTGGAGACTCACCTTCCGGGTCGACGGCGGCGAGATCGTCGACGTCGACCTGGAGGACTACCACTGAGGAGCGACCGGATGAGCGCGATGAGAATGATGAATCCGCCCCACCCCGGGGAGTTCGTGAAGACGGAGGTCATAGCGCCGCTGGGCCTGACCGTCGCCGGCGCGGCCAGCGTGCTGGGCGTCTCCCGTCCGGCCCTGTCGGCGTTCCTCAACGGCCGGTCCGATCTGTCGGGAAACATGGCGCTGCGCATCGAGAAGGCATTCGGTGTCGAGATGGACACCCTCATGCGCATGCAGGCGTCCTTCGACATCGCCCGCACCCGCAAGCGCGCGGGAGACGTCCGCGTTGAGCCCTATCGTCCGCACGCGGCGAGGACCTGACCACAGCGTGCCCGGCCCGCCAATCGTTGCGCAGGAGTTTCGCGCCAGCGAAACTCCCAACGCGACCGCAGGTCGCGCAGCGGCCTCCGCTGGGCGCCCAACCAACCATCCAGGAGTCCACGCCGTTACTACGGCCCAGACTCCTCGGCCGCCAATCGTCGCCTGCAGCTCCGCTCGGCGCCCGACCGCACCGTTCTGCGGCGCAGAATCCTATTCGGCCCGCAGGATGTCGGTGGGGTCGACGCGCGTGGCGTACCGGGCGGGTCCCCGGCAGGCGAGGAACGCCGCCGCGAGGAAGAGGGCGGGCACGACCGCGAGGGTCGCGGGGTCCGCCGTCCCTACGTCGTACAGCAGGCGCGACAGCAGCCGGCCGGCGCCGGCGCTAGCGGCGAGGCCGAGGACGAGGCCGAGAGCGGTGAGGCGGAAGCCACGCCCCACGACGAGGGCGTAGACCTGGACGAGGGTCGCGCCCAGCGCGATGCGGATGCCGATCTCGCGCTCGCGCCGGCGGACGACGTAGCCCATCAGGCCGTAGAGGCCCACCAGGGCCAGGGTCAGGGCCAGCCCCGCGGCGGTCGCGGCGAGGCCGGCGTGCACCCGCGACTCGCGGGTCGCGGCGCGCCGCAGCC
>JAJEFC010000304.1 GCA_022820675.1 Vicinamibacteria bacterium
GTTCCGGGTCGGGAAGGCGAAGACCTCCCGGCCCGCCCGCGGGACCACCTCCCCGTTCTCCGTCACCGCGCCGCGGCGCCGTCGATCGGGCGGCGCGCGAACGTATACTGCCGGCCGTCGATGCCAGCGCCCCCGGGACGACCGCGCTATCGGTTCTACGGCCACACCCTCTCCCCCGCCCGCCGGACGCTCGTCCGTGACGGCCGGGAGTTGCCGCTCATCCCGCGCTGCTTCGACCTGCTCGTCCTGCTCGTCGAGCGCCGGAACGAGGCGCTGTCCAGGAACGACATCCTGGACGCGGTGTGGAGCGACGTGGCGGTCACCGACGGCGCCCTGAGCCAGGCGGTACGCGTCCTCCGGCGCGCGCTGGGCGACGACCCGCGCGAGCCGACCTTCATCCGCACGGTGCCCCGGCACGGCTACCGCTTCGTCTGCGACGTCGTCGAGGAGCCGGACGACGCGCCGCCGGTCACCGGGTCGGCCGCGCGCGAAACGGCGCAGGTGGCGGTGGCGGCACGCGGGCCGGCCCCGGTGGAACTCCTCGGGAGCATCCGGGACGTGGCGCGTCTGGCCGGGCGGCGGTGGCTGTCCGCGGCCGCCGGAGGAGCGGCGGCGGGAGGGGTGGCCGGCTTCCTCGGGGGCCTCGTCCTCCGCTTCGGACCGGGGTCGACGGCCGGCGACGGCGTGCTGCTGATGCTGCCGCTGCTCGGCACCGCGGTCGGAGGCGTCGCGGCGGCGGGAGTCGGGGCGGGAATGGCCGGCGCGGAAGCCGCCTTTCGCGCGCGGCGGCGGCTGGCCCTCGCCCTGGCGGGGGCCGCGAGCGGCTTCGCCGTCGGCGGGACGGCCCACCTCCTGGGACGCCTCGTGCTCGAGGGCCTGTTCGGCCGCGACCTCTCGCCGCTGACGGGCGCCGTGGAAGGCCTGTTCCTCGGGGGAGCGGTCGGGCTGGGCTACGGGCTGGCCACGCCGACGGCGGAGGGCGGCATGGCCACCCCGCACGGGCTCGCCCGGGTCCGGGTCGCGCTCCTGACCGGGCTCGCGTGCGCCCTGGCGGCGGGGGGGCTGGGCTGGAGCGGCCGCTTCCTGGGGGCGATGAGCCTCGACTTCATGGCGCAGAGCTTCCCCGGCTCGCAGGTCGGCCTCGCGCCCCTCGCCCGCCTCCTCGGCGAGCCGGCGCCGGGGGTCGTGACCCGGGTCGCGATCAGCGCATTCGAGGGCCTGATGTTCGGCTCGGGCCTCGCCGCGGGCCTGACCAGACGACCGCGCTGAGCGCGCCGCCCGGTGTTGCGCGCCGGCGGCAATCCCGAGCTGCAAACTGCTTCCGTGCGCCGCTCCGGCTGCTGCCCCGGTGCTCCGCGCCGGCGGGCAGGAGTCCGCGCCGGAGAACGGCGCGGAATCCGGGGGGGTTGGTTGGGCGGCGAGCGGAGCCGGAGGCGACGCTCTCCGGGCTAGGCGACCGCCGGATCGCGCCGCCCCTTTCGGCGGAGCCCGGCGGGTTGTCTTGCCCGGCTTTCAGCGGAATATCACCGATCCGTCATCTCCCGCTCATGTATCGGGGCGGCCCTCCGTCGATACTCGCCGCAAGCAAGTCCTGTCGCGGCCCCGCCGCCGACAGGCAACGGGCACCAAGGCCAAGGCAAGACACCGGAACCCGCGCGACGGGGCAACGTCGTTCGTGGTTCGCACCCGAGGAGTGACACCATGCAACAAGCGCTCGGCTCTCTGCACGACCGGCTGGCTCCCGCCGAGGAGATCTTCTTCACCTGGCTGATGCGGGTCTTCGCGGCCGGGACGCTCGTCGGCTCGGCCTGGATCGACGACGCGCCCCCACTGGAGCTCGCGGCCGCCATCATCACGGTCTACGTCGCCGTGCGGGTGGTCATGCAGCTCGGCCGGCTGGCCGACGCCGCCCCCTTCGAGAACCGGCCCTTGCGGGTGATCTTCGCCGCCGGCGCCCTCGGGCTGCTCGTTCTGTCGTTCATGGTCGTCGTCACCCTCGTCGATCGCCTTTCCATCATGGTGGCCGGCTGAGAACCGGGCCGGAAACCTGCGCGGCGACCGGCCGGCGAGAGGCGGCAGGAGATGGATTGAGCGATGAACGGCCGGCCTCCCACGTGGGGCTGATCAGGGACGGCAACGGAAGCGTGCGCCGGCGACCGCCGGCGAGAGGCGGCATGAGATGGATGGAGCGATGAGCGGCGGCCTCCACGTGGGGCTGATCATGGACGGCAACGGCCGCTGGGCCTCGGCGCGCGGCCTCCGGCGCACCGAGGGCCACCGCCGCGGGGCCGACGCGGTGCGGCGCGCGGTGGAGGCGGCGCCGGGGCTCGGCGTCACGACGCTGACGCTCTACGCCTTCTCCGCCGACAACTGGCGGCGGCCGGCGGCCGAGGTGTCGGCGCTGATGGGGCTGCTCGAGTCCTTCCTCGTCCGCGAGCGCGCGGACTGCCGGCGACAGGGCGTGCGGCTCGCGCTGATCGGCCGGCGTGACCGCCTGTCTTCCGCGTTGATCCGTGCGATCGAAGAGACGGAGGAGGCGACCCGCGCCGGCGCCCGCCTCTACCTGCGGCTCGCCGTCGACTATTCGGCCCGCTCGGCGATTCTCGCCGCGGCTGGCGCCCTGAGGCCGGGCGAGCCGTGCGACGAGAGCGGCTTCCTGCGGCGGGTCAACCGCGCGTGCCACTCCGATCCGGACACCCCGCCGGTCGACCTCGTCGTCCGCACGAGCGGCGAGCAGCGCCTGAGCGATTTTCTGCTGTTCGAGGCGGCCTACGCCGAGCTGCTGTTCACCGACACGCTGTGGCCGGACTTCGACGGCGAGGATCTGCGCCGCGCGGTCGAGGCGTTCCGCCGCCGCGAGCGCCGCTACGGGGGACTGGCCGCGGCGCCGGAAGCACCCTCCCGGGCGAGGATGCGGTTGGCTTCGACCACCAGGGCGACGGCTTCGCGGAGGTTCGTACGGGCTTCTTCCAGGGTGGCGCCCTGGGTGTTCGCGCCGGGGAACTCCTCGATGAAGGCGATATAGCCTTCAGGGACCTTCCGGAACACGGCGGTGCATTGCAGGTTCACACTGGCTCCGCACGATATGGCCGCGGAACGGTCAGAGCGTTCCGCGGCCCCATGCCCTGCCGCGAGCCCACATCGTCTGTAGCCGGCTTCAGACCCCTCTGACGGATCACCGGGCGGCTGTGGTTATCCCCGCAAGTGGGGTGTTTCCGGGTGCCTGCAAGAGTTTGCTCAATGCAGGTCCTCCTCGTCCAACGATTCTACCGCCCGCCCGGCCGCAGCGTCAGACGGTGCGTGGCGTGCTCCTCCACCGCTTCCCGCGTGTAGAGCAGCGGGAAGTACTGGCCGTTGCCGAGGTTCTCGGCGAGGTTGCCGTAGAAGGGGCTGCCGGGCTGGGCCGACTGGCCGGGGGCGTTGCTGGCCACGGACCGGTCCGGGTCGGCGAGGTCGATGATGCGGCGGAAGTTGGCGCCGGTGGCGTTGATGGCGCCGAAGCCGCCGGGGCGCTCGACCGCGGGGAGGTCGAACTCGGGGACGAACATGTGCTGCAGGGCGCTGGCGTGGACCCGGCCGTGCCGCCACTCCTCGCGGTCGGGGCCGAGCTCGCGTGTCAGCCGCGCGATCGCCGCGGTCAGGCCCTGCTCGATCAGCGCCTGCCGCTCGGCCTCGGGGGTCTCGGCGTCCCGGGCGGCATCGTCCACCTCGGCGTTCCACCGCACGTACAGCGCCCCGGCGGCGCTCTCGCTCGACACGATGGCGTCCCACCCGGCGATCAGCCCGCGCGCCCACTCGACGTCGGGGTCGTCCGACGTCCACCCCTGGAACGCGGGGATGTCCCGCTCCGCGGCCAGGAGCTTCGCGTCGTGCTGGATGCCCTTGTGGTCGTCGACCGAGAGCGTCTCGCCGGCCCCGAGAATCTGGTGCAGGCGGGCGATGCGCGACGTCTCGACCCCGCGCGAGGAGTGGTAGAAGACGGGGCGGCCCTCGTAGCCCGGCGGGTGGACGTTGTTGTTGGCGGTGGCGACGTAGCCGCGCTCGGGGTTGAACTCGCGGGGCAGGTCCTCGCGGAACCCCTTCCACTCGTAGTCGCCGTTGCCGGGCACCGGCAGCCGCCCGTTCCAGCCGTCGCGGTCGGGCGTGAGGCCGGTCACCTGGAGGGCGATGTTGCCGTCGGCGTCGCCGCAGACGAGGCTGTGCGTGGGCACCAGCCAGTGCATGGCGCGGTCGAAGAAGTCGGCGCAGCTCTCGGCCTGGGCGAGCTGGAAGCTGCCCTTGTAGGCGGCGGTGCCCGGCTCCTGCACCACCGACCGTACCGCGTACGCGACGCCGTTCTCGAGGTCCTCGTAGAAGACGGGGCCGTGGCGGCTGAACTTCAGCACGATGGGCTCGGGGTCCCGCCCCTTGACGGGGATCTCTTCCTCGATGACGCGCAGCGGCTCCCAGCCGTCCTGCCACCGCACCAGGTCGGGCTCGTCGGGGTGCAGCTCCTCGACGTAGACGTCGACCATGTCGGTGCCGGCGAAGGTGAAGCCCCACGCCATGCTCGCGTTGCTGCCGGCGTCGACCCCCGCGAACGGCGGCTCGCCGCCCCCGATGACGTTCCAGCCGGGCGCGTTCAGGTGCACGAAGTAGCGGAGGGCGGGCATCTCGATGCGGCGGTGGGGATCGTTGGCGAGAATCGGGACCCCGGTCGGCGACCGCGCGCCGGTCATCACCCAGTTGTTGCTGCCCTCGGTGGCGACGACGCCGGGCAGGACCCGCGCCGCCCGCGGCTCGCGCGGGCTGACGAGGTCGCGGTACGGCTCGACGATCTCCAGGGCGGGCAGCCGCCCCGCCGTGAACGGGTCGCCGTCGCCGGCCCGCATCGCGTCGAGGATGTCCTCGGTGATGATGGAGACGTCGAGGCCGTCGGGCACCACGAGGTCGTCCCAGGGGTCGGGGGCGAAGCGCCGGTTCGCCTCCTCGGCCCCGTAGCGGGCGACGTTCAGCGCGAGCTGCATCTCGTGGAGGGCGTGGCCGCGCACGCTCGGCACCCCGAGGGCGGCCCAGCGCAGCACCGCGGTCTCCGCCGTCCACGGCTCGGGCTCGACGCCGGTGAGCTGGAACTCCACCGGCAGGTTGTCGCGGTTCTGCTCGATGAACGCGTTCACGCCGTTGGCGTGGGCCGTGAACAGGCGGTGGGCGTCGGGGTGGTAGCTGGTCCACTCGGTCTCGTCGAACGGCCCCCGGAACATCATCAGCCGGGTGCGGCGGTCGTAGTCGAGGGCCTCGGGCCCGAAGACCTCGGCGAGCCGCCCCTCGCGCCAGCGGCGCCACATCTCCATCTGCCACAGCCGGTCCTGGGCCATGACGTAGCCCTGCGCGAAGAACAGGTCGTCGTCGTTCTCCGCGTAGATGTGGGGCACCCCCCACTCGTCGCGGATCACCTCGACCGGCGCCTTCAGCCCCGGCACCGCGAGCTCGCCCTCGATGGTGGCCAGCGCGCGGTGCGCGAGCGCATCGAGCGACTCCGGCGGCTGGCCGGCGGAGTCGCCGGCCGCCGCCGATGCCGCCAGCGCGACGAGGATCGCCCGCGCGGCGCGCCTCCACGCAGAAGCGAAACGTCCCGATGCCCGTCCGGCCCGAGTATCCATGAGAGCCATCAGTGATCCGTTCTGGAGAAGTAGAAGGACACGATCAAGGTGATCAGGGGAAGCACGCCGATCTTGAACAACTCGAAGATCGCCTGGAGCGCGGTGTTCTCCGGGTCCATGGGATACGCGACGAAGACGCCGACCGTCAGTACGCCAAGAAACAGGAGCAACTGCCGTGCCAGCTTGAGGCGCTCGACCGCGGGGATTTCATCGACCTCGTAAGCGCGGCTGGCGATCTCGAAGTCCCGGACATCGCCGGGCTGAACGGCGTGCCCGGAGGGTCGAGACGAGAGGCCAGCATCGGAAGGGGCGGGTTTCCCATCGGGACCGTCGGCGGCGGCGTTGGGGCGGATCTCCACCATGCCATTCGTCACCCGCGTCTATTGGCCGCGGAACACCCCGCTGACCCGGCCGACCGCGTGGAGCTCCCGCTTGTCGTCTTCTTCGACGATGCCCAGGAACCTCCCCTTTTCCCGCTGGTCCTTGGCCAAGGCAAGCAACGCTATCGCACGACTCAGGGCCTCCGCCTTGGAGATGTCGTTTCCCCTCGCGAAACTCTCCAGAAAATCATCGGCTTCTCTCGACACCCTGAAGTGCATCTCACGTGCTCCCAACGCCAGCGTACAAGGGGGTTGCCGGGCGGTCAACCCCGTCGACGTGGGTCACCGGAGCCGCCGCCGCCGTCACCTGAACAGACCCCCGATCATCTGCAGCCCGATCAGCAGGACCATCGGCGAGAAGTCGAGCCCGCCCATCGGGGGCAGGGCGCGCCGGATGGGGTCGAGGAGCGGCTCGGTCAGCGCGTTCGTGAAGTTGGCGACCGGGTTCGTCGGGGGAAGCTGCATCCACGAGGTGACCACGGCCACCAGCACGATGAGCGAGTAGATGTCGATGAGCTGAATCAGCAGCGGCATGGGCGTCCTCATCCGGCGGTGCGGACCGTCTCGTAGGTGGGGACGCCGTGCTCGTCGAACCAGCGGAACGCGGCAGTAGGCGCGTCGCCCGGGGTCACCGTCACCTCGAGGAAGCCCCCGGTGGGCTCGGGCGACGAGAAGGGCTGCACGATGAGGCCCTCGGGGTCGTTCGACCCGGGGTCGCCGGGCGCCCGGCCGAGGCGCGCGTTGGCGTCGACGAGGGCGCCGGTCGAGAACTCCTCGAACCCCCGCGGGTGGATCGAGTGGTACTGCCAGTGCCGGTCGCCGCTGACGATGTAGAAGTGGTTGTCGAGGAGGCCGTTCTCCTCGAGCCAGTCGAAGAACCGGTCGCGCTCGTTGGTGATGGTGATCGGGTCGGGCGCGGCACCGCCGCAGCCCGCCAGCAGGCCCAGGCCGGGTGCCGGTGCCACCGTCTTCGTCATCGTCGCCCCTCCCGGAACCGGCGCGCCGCCCGGTGTGCGCCCGCCGTTCCGTCGCGTGCTCGCCGCATCTCAGAACTGCATCCTACACGCACCGGCCGCCGGATGCCATGCGCGGCGCTTTCCGCGGCGGCGGGGGCGGGCGCCGCCGAGCTCGGGGGAGGCGCGCCGCGTCCTCCATCGGTGGCGTCTTTCATCGATCTGCAGGCCCCGCGGGCGGGTTCGCTCTCGCATGGGGCGGCGCTACATCACCTGTTCAAGGGGAACGGCAACCCGTTCGGAGCGGTGGCCGAGGTGCCAGGCGATGCAGTCGTGGCTGAAGTCCTTGCTCCCGCCCCGCGGGCGGGTTCGCTCGTGCATGTGGGGCGGCGCCACCTCACCTGTTCAAGGGGAACGGCAACCCGTCGAAGCGGTAGCCGAGGTGCCAGGCGATGTAGTCGTGGCTGAAGTCCTTGCCCCGGCTCATGAACCGGAAGCTCACGTCGCTGAACCAGCGCTCGGCGAAGCGCATGATGGTCCCCACCCGGTAGTACGGGGCCGGCCGCTCGTCGGACCGCGTGCGGGCGAGGTGGGTCCCGAAGTGCAGGTAGATGGAGAACGGGCCCGCGATCTGCTCGTACCCCGTGTAGAGGCCGAGGCTGCCGCCGCCGCTCAGATCGGCGTCGGGCGCCCGCGCGGTGCCGCGCGGGCGGCCCGTCTCCAGCGACCCTTCCAGGCCGCCCCCGACCTGGCCGATGCGGTAGAACCGGCGCCACACCGACCCCTTGAGGGCGGCGACCTGGACGTACCCCCGCGGTCCGAACCCTTCCTCGCGCCAGAAGAACCCGACCCCCCGCACCGCAAGCCCGCCGTCGACACGCGTCTCCCAGCCGTCGACGAACGGCGGCCGGTCTTCGCGCCGCCGCGGCGGCCCGCGCACGCCCAGGCTGTGCTGGACGGCGACGCGGGGGGCGGTCACCGTCAGGCCCCGGTTGGGGCTGCCGACCCCGCCGTTCGAGAAGTGGTTGAGCGAGAACCCCGCGAGCAGATCGAGGCGGTCGGTGAGGCGCCGCCGGGCCTGGAAGCCGAGGTCGATGTAGCTCGTGAGCCGGGTGGTCGGATGCCGCTCGAAGGGAAAGTCCTCGAACGCCGGCGGGTTCCAGCCGCTCGTCACCCCCATGCCGATGGTCGTGAGGACGTCGACGGTGGCGATGGTCGGCAGGATGGGGGTCTGGATGAACCCGTACACCGACACCGGCCGCCCCCGGTCCGTCGGCCCGCCCCCGAAGTCCGCGAACTGGACGCCCGCGCCGTAGGACGGGAAGCGGTAGGTGTGGTGCCACAGCGCCGACCCGTCGGTGTGCCTCACCAGCTCGACGCGATAGGAGCGGAAGGAATTGCGCGGCAGGGGGTGCGTCTTGCCGACGACGCCGGGCTGCAGGTCGAAGCGCAGGGACCAGTCCTCCGGCGTCTCGAGCCGGAGCCTGTCCCTCACCGAGCGGAACGCCTTCGGCAGGAACCAGTCCGCGCCCGTTTCCGGGCCGGAGCCCTGGACCGCGGCCGGGGCGCCCGCGTCTTCGCCGTCCGCCGGCACGAGCTGGCCCCCGTCCGTCTCGGGGGCGGATTCCTGGATCGTCGCAGGGGCGCCGTCGTCGTCCGGGGACTGGGGCGCCGCCCCGGCCGCGAGCACGGGGCACAGCAGAAGCCCGACGAGGGTGAGGAGACGGTCACGCACGCCAACAGCCCGATAGTCCGCCGCCCGCCAGTTCCCCACCGACCCGTCGAGACCCCGGCGTACGTCCTACGAAGCCGGCTCCTCCGGCAGCGCCAGCGCGATCAGCTCGGCGGTGCCGCCTCCGCCGCCCACCGCCACCAGCAGGTACTGCCGGCCCTCGTGGCGGTAGGTCACGGGGTTGCCCCCGGGCGGCGCCGGCAGGTCGACCGAGCCGAGATGCTCGCCCGTCGCCTTGTCGTAGGCGCTGATGGTGCGCGAGCCGGCCGCGGTGTCCTCGTAGCCGCGGCCGCCGTGGTTCATGATGAGCAGCGACGGCGTCACCAGCGGACCCGAGCTGATGCCGCCCCCGCCGCCGAGGGGCGGCAGGTCGAGGTGGGCGAGGGCGGGGTGGTTCCGCGGTCCGTCCCCGTGCGGCTGCATCCACGCCCGGTCGCCGGTGGTCAGGTCGAGGGCGGTCACCCGCTTGTAGGGCGGCTTGAACAGCGGCAGTCCCCGCGGTCCCGGCAGCCCCACCCCCCACGGGTCGGTGAAGTAGCCCACCGTCGCCGGCGCCTCGTACTCGACCACCTCGACGACGATGAGGGTGCTCGACGACGACACGAAGAGCCGGCCCGTCTCGACGTCGACGGCCGCCCCCTGCCAGTTGGCGCCCCCGCCCGCCCCCGGCACCTGGATGAACGGCGTCTCCGCCCCGCGCAGCACCGGCGGCGAGAAGATGGGCCCGAACCGCGCCCGGCTGCTCACCAGCTCGAGGGCCTCGGCCTTCAGCTCGGGCGTGAAGTCGATGACGTCGTCGATGGCGATGCCCTGCCGGTCGAACGGCGGCGGCTTCGTGGGGAACGGCTGGGTGGGCGAGTACCACTCCCCGGGCACGTTGCCCTGCGGCACCGGGCGCTCCTCGATGGGCCAGACGGGCTCCCCCGTCGCCCGGTCGAAGACGTAGGTGAACGCCTGCTTGCTGACCTGGGCGAGGGCCTTGACCTCGCGGCCGTCGACGGTGATGTCGACGAGGTTGGGGCCGGTGGGGAAGTCCCAGTCCCACAGCCCGTGGTGCACCGCCTGGAAGTGCCACTCCCGCTGCCCCGTCTCGATGTCGACGGCGACGATGCTCTCGGCGAACAGGTTGTCCCCCGGCCGCATGCCGCCGTACCAGTCGTTCGACGGGGTGCCGGTGGGCAGGTAGACGAGGCCGAGCTCCTCGTCGACGGCCATGTACGACCAGACGTTGGTGTGCCCGCTGTAGCGCCACGACTCGTTCTGCCACGAGTCGACCCCGAACTCGTCGCCCTGGGGGATGGTGTGGAAGATCCACTTCATCTCGCCGGTGCGGGCGTCGTAGGCCCGCACGTCGCCCGGCGACGCCTCGCGCAGGGTGATGTAGGTGTCCTGGATGATGCTGCCGGTGATGATGGTGTCGCCGGCCACCGCCACCGGCGACGAGTAGGTCATCCGCGACGCGTCGATCTCGCGGTTGTACCCCTGGGTGAGGTCGACGTAGCCGCCCTCGCCGAAGTCGGGGTAGAGCTCGCCGGTGCGGGCGTCGAGGGCGACCAGCTTCAGGTCGTGGTTCGACATGAAGATGCGGGCGTCGCCGCTCTCGCCGTCCTTCCAGTACGAGAGGCCCCGGTGGTGCCAGCCCATGTTGGGGGGGCGGTCCATGTCGTCGTAGATGCGGGGGTCGTAGGTCCACACCGTCTCGCCGGTGCCGGCGTCGAGGGCCGCCGCCTGCCCGAGGGCGGTGCTGACGTAGACGAGCCCGTCCGCCATCAGCGGCGACGACTTCATGGCGCTGGGCCGGATGCGGTCGTGCTCCTCGGCCACCGCGCGCGACAGCGACGTCCACCGCCATGCGACCTCCAGGTCGGTGAAGTTCTCGGCGGTGATGTCGTCCAGCGGCGAGTACTTGGTGTTGGCGGCGTCCCGGCCGAAGTGGTGCCACTCGCCGTCGGGCACCCGCGACTGGGCGCCGGCGGGCGCGGGGGCGAGCATGACCGTGGTGGCGAGCACTGCGCACGGGACGAAAAGCCGATGCCGGGTGCCGGTGTTCATCGAGCCGTTCTCCTCTCTGCCGAATCTCGCTCGGGCCCCCGCAGGTCGAAGAGCGGCTCGGCCACCGTCATGCCCGCCCGGTGCGCCTCGGCCGCGGCGACCACCGCGGCCAGGGCGTCGGGGCGCTCGGACGCGATGTCGTAGCGTTCGCCCGGATCCGCGCCGAGGTCGTACAGCAGCGGCGGGTCGTGCTCCAGCCGGTCGGTCAGCGGGCTGCCCGCGAGCCGGCTGCGGTCCGTCGGTTGCATCCACGCCCTGGGGGCGCCGTAGCGGCTCTGGGTCGTGAAATGCGCCTTGTAGCGGCCCAGCCGGAAGGCGAACAGCTCGCCCATCCGGTAGTAGGCCATGGTCTCCCGCGGCGGAGGCCCCGTGCCCAGCAGCACCGGGCTCAGGTCGACGCCGTCGATGGGGCGGTCGTCGGGCACGGCGCCGCCGCCGAAGACGATGGCGGTGGTGAAGAGATCCATGGCCGAGCCGATGGCCTGGACCACGCCGGGAGCTATGGTTCCCGGCCACCGGAACAGGCCGGGCACCCGCATGCCGCCCTCGAAGGTCGTCCCCTTGCCGTTCCGCAGCGGGCCGGCCGAGCCCCCGTGCGACCGGTAGCTGAGCCAGGGGCCGTTGTCGCTCGTGAACACCACCAGGGTCCGCTCCGTCAGCTCGAGGCGCTCGAGCGTCTCGAGCACCTGCCCCACCGCCCAGTCGATCTCCTCGATGACGTCGCCGTAGATACCGGCGGCGCTGTGGCCCCGGAAGCCCTCGGAACGGAACAGGGGCATGTGGGGCATGGTGTGAGGCAGGTACAGGAAGAACGGCCGGTCCGGGTGCGCCTCGATGAACGAGACCGCCTCCTCGGCGTAGCGCCGGGTGACGGTGTGCTGGTCGGCCGGGCGTTCGACGACCGTCTCGTCCCGCATGAGGGGAACGTGCCAGTAGTCCGTCCGCGGATGGAACATGGCGGCCCGGCGCGTCGCGCCCGACGGCACCCGCCAGTCCATGTCGTTCGAGTAGGGGATGCCGAACCACGAGTCGAAGCCGTGCCGGGTCGGCAGGTACTCGGGCCGGTGGCCCAGGTGCCACTTGCCCACGATGCCGGTGGCGTAGCCGGCGTCGCGCAGCGCCTCGGCCAGGGTGATCTCCCCGGCCGGCAGCCCCGCGCGCGAGTCGGGAAAGAAGACGCCCTGCCGCCGCCCGAACATCCCGCTCCGCAGGTGGATGCGGCCCGTCAGCAGGGCCGCGCGGCTCGGCGAGCACACCGGCGCCTGGCTGTAGAAGCTCGTCCACCGCTGCCCCTCCGCCGCCATGCGGTCGAGGTGGGGGGTGCGGATGGTGGGGTGGCCGTACGACCCCAGGTCGCCCCAGCCGAGGTCGTCGGCGGTGATGATGACGATGTTCGGCGGCCGGTCCCGGCCGGGCTGGCCGCCGGCCTCGCCGGCGAGGCCGGCGGCCCCGCGGCTCGACGCCGCGAGCAGGGCGAGGCCGCAGACCGCGGCCAGCGACGCTCTCCGTCGGTTCGGGGCGGCATTCCTGCGTTCGGCCATCGGCGCATTATAGTACGGCATCCCGCGCGCGCCCTGCGGCACGGCGGTGCGCCTTCCGAAGCCGGCTCCCCCGGTGCAGCCGGCTCACCGCGGGGCGAGCGGTCGGCCCTGGGCGGAGCCGGCGGATCCGGGTGGAGCCGTGGTCCCGCGGGGCGCGGCCGGCGCGAGGCGAGGGGCCTGACATGAAGATGCTGACGAGACGGGAATGGCACGGGCTGGTGGCGGCGGGCCTGCTGGCCGGCGCGGCCGGCCGGGCGCCCCGCGCGCGGACCGGGCAGGCGGCGCCGGGCGGCGAGTCGCGCATCCGGGGCGTGCTCATCGGCGTGCAGAGCTACAGCTTCCGCGACCGCGACCTGCAGGGCCTCATCGACGGCATGCGCGCCGTCGGCGTCACGAGCTGCGAGCTGTGGCAGGGGCACGTCGAGCCGCGCGAGCTCGGCGGCCGCGAGGCCCGCGACGACATGCGGCGCTGGCGGCTGACGGTTTCCCTCGACCACTTCCGGTCCATCCGCGAGCGGTTCGAGGCGGCGGGCCTGAGCCTGAACTCGTACAACATCAGCTTCCAGGACCACTACTCCGACGACGAGATCGACCGCGGCTTCGAGATGGCGAAGGCCCTCGGGGTGCCCGCGATCACCGCGTCGGCCCACGTCAACAGCGTGCCCCGCATCGCCCGCATGGCCGGCGTCCACGACATCCCCGTGGCCATGCACAACCACTCGGTCATCGACGCCAACGAGTTCTCGAGCCCCGCCCAGTTCGCGGCGGCGGTGGCCCAGGGCGACGGGCGGTCCATCACCGTCAACCTCGACATCGGGCACTTCGTGGCCGCCAACCACGACCCCGTCGCCTGGCTGCGCGACCACCACGAGCAGGTGACGACCCTCCACCTCAAGGACCGCCGTCGCAACCAGGGGCCCAACGTCCCGTGGGGCGAGGGCGACGCCCCCATCGCCGAGGTGCTCCGCATGGTGCGCGACGAGGGGTGGGACATCCCCTGCAACATCGAGTACGAGTACCGCGGCGGCGACACCGTCGAGGAGGTGCGCCGCTGCTTCGAGTACAGCCGCGACGCGCTGGAGGCGTGACCAGCCGCGAAGGAACGCTCGGCCGCGTGCAGCCGGCGGTAGCCGGGATACGGAGCGCGACCCCATGACCCCACTGACCCGCGCGAAGCTCTCGGCCATGATGTTCCTGCAGTTCTTCGTGTGGGGCGCGTGGTCGGTGCCGCTGGGGACGTATCTGGGCGAGGCGCTCGCGTTTCCGGGGCAGCAGATCGGGCTGGTGTTCGGGACGACGGCGGTCGCCGCGATGATCTCGCCGTTCTTCGTCGGCATGGTCGCCGACCGCTGGTTCGCGACCGAGAAGCTGCTGGCGGGGCTGCACGTCGCGGGCGGTGCGGTGCTGTTCGTGGCGTCGACGCGGACGACGTTCCCCGCCGTCTACGGCGTGCTGCTGCTCTATGCGCTCTGCTACATGCCGACCCTGGCCCTGACCAACTCGCTGTCGTTCCGGCAGATGGCCGAGCCGGCTCGCGAGTTCCCGCCCATCCGGGTGCTGGGCACCATCGGCTGGATCGTGGCCGGCCTCGCGGTGGGGTTCCTGCGGCTCGAGGACACGCAGCGGCCGATGCAGATCGCGGCCGCCGCCTCCGTCGTCCTGGGCCTGTACTGCCTGCTGCTGCCGCACACGCCGCCGAAGCGCGCGGCGGCCCGGGTCACCGCGCGGGACGTCCTCGGGCTCGACGCCCTGCGCCTGCTGCGCGAGCCGTCGTTCGCGGTGTTCGTGGTCGGCTCGATGCTGCTGTGCGTGCCGCTGCAGTTCTACTACGCGTTCGCCAACCCGTTCCTGAACGAGATAGGGGTGGTCAACGCGGCCGGCAAGATGACCCTCGGGCAGATGTCCGAGATCGGGTTCATGCTGGCGATGCCGTTCTTCTTCCGCCGGCTCGGCGTGAAGGGAATGCTGCTCGTGGGCATGGCCGCGTGGGTCGCCCGCTACCTGCTCTTCGCGTGGGGCGACAACGGGGCGATGGTGTGGATGCTCTACGGCGGCATCCTGCTGCACGGCATCTGCTACGACTTCTTCTTCGTGACGGGGCAGATCTACGTCGACGAGAAGGCGCCGCCGGACCTGCGGGCGGCGGCGCAGGGCCTCATCGCGTTCGTGACCCTGGGCGTGGGCATGTTCGTCGGGTCGTGGCTGTCGGGGCTGGTCGTCGATCTCTACGTGGAGGGCGCCGGCCACGCGTGGGGCCGGATCTGGATCGTGCCGGCGGTGTGGGCGGCGGCGGTGCTGGCGCTGTTCGCCCTGTTCTTCCGGACCCGGCCCGCCGGTCCCGCTCCCGTGGCGGCCTCGGCGGCGGCGTGATGCGGACGGCGAGGACGAGACGCATGCAGGACTGGACGCGGTTCTTTCCGTTTCTGCGCTACGAGGACGCCCCCGCGGCGTTCGAGTGGCTCCATCGGGCGTTCGGGTTCGAGAAGCAGATGCTCGTCCCGGGGCCGAAGGGGACCATCGCCCACGCGCAACTGCGCTACGGGGGGAGCGTGGTCATGATCGGGACGGCCCAGGACGACTTCATGAACATGAAGAGCCCGAAGGCGGTGGGCGCGGTCACGCAGGGGATCTACGTGCAGGTGGACGACGTCGACGCCCACCACGCGCGGGCAAAGGCGGCGGGGGCGGAGATCGTCATGGAGCCCGAGGACACCGAGTACGGCTCGCGCGAGTACGCGGCGCGCGACCCCGAGGGGCATTTCTGGAGCTTCGGGACCTACCGGCCGGAGACCGACGCCGCCGCGGACGGCGGGGCGGCGGATGCCGGGGCGGGCCAGGAGGGGTCGGCGTCGTAGACGGCGGGGGTTCCGGCAGGTTTGGCAAGGGCGCCAGACAGGCCGTCATGCGCCAGGACCACCAGATCACCCATTGGCGGGTCGGGATCTGCGCCGCGGCACGGCTCGGATTCCTGCCGGGTCGGTTGGGCAGCGGGCGGCCGCCGGCGCGACCTCGCGGTCGCGCGGGCCGGTTGGCGGGCCAGGAAGGAGCAGTTCGTTGACAGCGTTGCGGAACACGTCGTGCGCGTTCATCGGGGCGGGGGCCATGGGCGAGGCCATGATCGGCGGCCTCGTGCACCACGATCTCGTCGCGCCGGAGGCGATTACCGCGTCCGACCCCCACGAGAGCCGGCTGAGTGCCGTGAAGGAGCGGTTCGGGGTGCGCACCACCGGGGACAACCGGGACGCCGCCCGGAACGCCGACCTCGTGGTGCTGTCCATCAAGCCGCAGGTGCTGTCGGCGGTCTGCAACGATCTGCGGGGGGTGCTGCGGCCCGAGGCCCTGGTCATCTCCATCATCGCCGGGGCGCGCATCTCGTCCATCGCCGACGGCCTCGGGCACGACGCCATCGTGCGGACCATGCCCAACACCCCGGCCCAGGTCAGCGAGGGAATGACGGTGTGGACCGCGACCGAGGCGGTGACGGCGGCGCAGCGCGAGCAGACCGGGGCCCTGCTCGGGGCGCTGGGGAAGCACCTCTACGTGAGCGACGAGGAGTTCCTCGACAAGGCGACCGCCGTGAGCGGGAGCGGCCCCGCCTACGTCTTCCTGCTGATCGAGGCGCTGATCGACGCCGCCGTCCACCTCGGCTGGTCGCGCGCCGCCGCCCACGACATGGTCATCCAGACCGTGCTCGGCGCCGCCGTCTACGCCCGCGAGACGGCGCTTCACCCCGCGGAGCTGCGGAACCGGGTGACGTCGCCGGGGGGGACCACCGCCGACGCGATCTACCAGCTCGAGGAGGGCGGCTTCCGCACCGTGCTGAGCAAGGCGGTCACCGCCGCCTACCGCCGCAGCGTGGAGCTGGGGGGCGGATAGCGACCGCCCCGTCCCTGCCGCAGGGCCGCGCGGAAGCCCGGAGGTCCTACTTCTTCTTCTTGGGGACGAGCACGAAGATCATCACGATGTGGAGCAGGAACGCCCCCGCGGTGGTGAGCAGCACCAACAGGATCGGGTTCATCGACTGGGTCCTCCCGGGGCCGGCGCCAAGCCGGAACACGCGCTTGATGAAACGAACGGGCAGACTGAAGCACGCCGCAGTCTCGCCACCGGCCGCCTTGCGGCGATGACCGGATCTCCACGGCACGCGCATTGTATCCGGTTCGGGCGCCGAACCGTTCCCGATTCTCACGCAAGGCCGACCGCCGGACTTCCCCACGGGACCAGGCGTCTGAACCGTTCCAAGGCGCCGGCGCCTGACCACGGGCGCAGACGCCTGGTTACGGCGCCGGCGCCTGACCACGGCGCAGACGCCCGCTCCCGGCGCAGACGCCCGCTCACGGCGCAGACGCCCGCTCCCGGCGCCGGCGCCCGCTCACGGCGCA
>JAJEFC010000297.1 GCA_022820675.1 Vicinamibacteria bacterium
CCGTGACGCGTCATCAACCCTGCTGGCCCTGACAGCAAGTCTCAAGCACGACTTCACCCCCTTAGGAGCCACGCGGACAGGCAAGCGCCTGTCGCGCCGCAGCGGTTTCATTCCCGCTCTTGTTCGCTGCGCTCACGGGCCGCTCGGGCCCCGGCCTCGCGCCGTATGGGCCGCATCGTCCCCCTGTCCGCTCGGCCTCTTGGACCCTTCATCGCTCGCGCTCGCTCTAAGATGCAGTGATCGCCAGCCAGGGAGGTTCAACGTGGTGATGGCCGATTCGCACAACTACATCGCCGTCATCAGGGTGGTCGGTGTCGGGGGCGGAGGCGTCAACGCCGTCAACCGGATGATCGATGCGGGCCTGCGGGGCGTGGAGTTCATTGCGGCCAACACCGACGCGCAGGCCCTCGGCATGAGCGACGCGGACCTGAGGATCGACATCGGGAAGAACCTGACGCGCGGTCTGGGCGCGGGCAGCGATCCCGAGATCGGGAGGCAGGCCGCCGAGGAGCACGTCGACGAGATCCGGGAGGCCCTCAACGGGTCCGACATGGTGTTCATCACCGCGGGCAAGGGCGGCGGCACGGGCACCGGCGCCGCACCGGTGGTGGCCGAGGTGGCCAAGAGCCTCGGCGCGCTCACCATCGGGGTGGTCACCCGCCCCTTCAGCTTCGAGGGGTCGCGGCGCTCGGTTCAGGCCGAGGAGGGGATCCAGCGCCTCAAGGAGAAGGTCGACACCCTGATCGTCATCCCCAACGACCGGCTCATCGCCATCGCCGACGAGAAGACCTCCATGCTCAACGCCTTCCGCATGGCCGACGAGGTGCTGATGCAGGGCGTGGGAGGCATCACCAACCTCATCACCACGCCAGGGCTGATCAACGTCGACTTCGCCGACGTACGCACGGTGCTGACCGAGGCCGGCAGCGCGCTGATGGGCGTGGGGTCCGCCACCGGCGAGGGGCGGGCGGTGGCCGCGGCCCGCGGCGCGATCTCGAGCCCGCTGCTCGAATCCTCGATCGACCGGTCCCAAGGCATGCTGCTCAACATCTCGGGCTCTTCGAGCCTCGGGCTGATGGAGGTGAACGAGGCCGCCGAGGTGGTGCACGGGGTGGCGCACCAGGACGCCAACATCATCTTCGGCACGGTGATAGACGACGCGCTCGGCGACGAGGTGCGGGTGACCGTCATCGCTGCGGGGTTCGAGAGCGACCGGCAGGTCTACGGCGGGCAACAGCGCCGCGTGCGCAGGGACCGCAGGCACACCGCGAGGACGGCCGAGGAGGACCTGCAGATCGCCGACGTGTTCGCCACGGCCGAGCATCCGGACTCGCCCGGCCTGGACCTGAACGACGAGTTCGATGTGCCCGACTTCCTGAGATGACCGCGCTGCCGGCCTCGCCCCGCGGGCTCTGAGGCAGTAGCTGCGTGATCGAGCGGGTGGTGCCGGCGGGCGACGGGTGGCTCGTCAGGATGCGCTGCTCGCAGGCGTTCGAGGGGGACTTCCGCTGTGATCGCAGCGGCGGGTCAGGCACGCTCCGGGACGAGGACCTGGAAGGCCGGCGCCAGAGGCTCATGAGCGGCCGATGGACTTGGCTGAGGCAGGTGCACGGCGCCGAGGTGGCGACCGTCGCCGCGCCCGGCGACGGTGCGGGTATGGCCGCCGACGGAGCGGTCACGGCCGTGCCGGAGGCCGTGCTGGCCCTGCACACCGCCGACTGCGCTCCAGTGATAGTGGTCGGCGCCGGAGCCGTCGGCGTGGCCCACGCCGGCTGGCGGGGGATCGTGGCCGGAGTGATCGGCAGGGTCGTCGACGGGGTGCGCCAGGCGTCGCCCGTCGAATCGGCTCGGAGCCTCCGGGCCGTGATCGGCCCCTCCATCAGGCCTGCGAGCTACGAGTTCGGCGCAGATGAGATGGCCGCGGTGGCCGCCTCGGCCGGCTGCGACGTCGCCGGGGTCACGTCCTGGGGCACGCCGGCGCTCGACCTCTGCGCCGCAGTGCGAGGCGCGCTGACGGCGGCCGGCGTCAGCGATGTGGACGATCTGGGACTCGATACCGCTCAGGAGGGATTCTTCTCCCACCGGGCCCGCGGCGACACGGCCCGCCAGGCGACCGTGGCCCGGCTGGAGAGACGGTGAGCCGTCCGCCGGCCGCCTCCAGCACTCTGGCCGGCCGGTACGAGGCTCTGCGGGCCCGCATTGCCCGTGCGGGCGGGCAGGGTGTCGCCGTGGTTGCGGTCACCAAGGCACTCGGGCCGTGGGCCGTCGACGCGGCCGCCGCATGCGGCATCCGCGACATCGGCGAGAACTACGCCCAGGAGTGCGTGGCGAAGCTGGCCGACGCCTCCGCGACGCCCCTGCCGCGAGTCCATTTCATCGGCCGGCTGCAGCGCAACAAGGTCAAGATGCTGACCGGCCACGTCGATGTCTGGCAGACGGTCGACCGGGTCGGACTGACCCGCGAGATCGGCCGGCGCGCCCCCGGAGCGGAGGTGATGATCCAGGTGAACATCTCGGGCGAGGAGTCCAAGGCGGGCTGCGCGCCCGCCGACGCCGAGGCGCTGGTCTCAGCCGCCTCCGACGCCGGACTCCGTCCGGTGGGCCTCATGGGCATCGGGCCGCTCGGGCCGCCGGAGTCGGCCCGAGCGGGCTTCCGGCAGCTGCGGGGGCTGGTCGACTCGTTCGGATTGCCGCACTGCTCCATGGGCATGACCGATGACCTCGAGGTGGCCGTGGCCGAGGGCGCCACGATGGTCCGAGTGGGACGGAGCCTCTTCGGCGAGCGTCCTCGCCGGGGACTGCGGGGCGTGTCACAATATGAAGCGTCGGCACGGGATCGGTGACGCCCGCAAGCACGCTAAAGTCTTCGCAAGGAGCGACGTATCGATGCTGAAGAAGGCGATGATCTATCTCGGGCTCGGGCCTGACGAGCATTACAAGAGCTACGACGACCCGATCCGCCAGACACAGTCGCACGGCGCGGCGCCGGGCCGGTACCCGCCCGAGGCCGCCGCGCAGCCGGGCGTCTCGGTTGCGTCGGGCTCCGCGCCCGGCGATCCGGTCCTGGGACGCACGGTCCGGCCGGTGCACCTGGCACCGACGGAGGGCAAGACGGCCGACGCCGGCACGGACTACGACAACCCGGTGCGCGCCGTGCATCCGATGGCCTCCAAGAGCACGAAGCCCCACGCGGTCTCGCCGGACGCTTTCAACGACGCCCAGGAGATCGGGGACAGGTTCAAGTCGGGCCAGCCCGTGATCGTGAACCTCCAGGCGGTCGACAGGGACCTGCAGCGGCGACTCGTGGACTTCGCCAGCGGTCTCTGTTACGCCATGGGCGGCAAGATGGACCGGGTCGCCGACCAGGTATACCTGCTCACCCCCGCGGACGTGGAGGTGTCGAAGGAGACCGCCCGCCCCAAGCACTCCTGACTCGAGAACTGAGTGCTCTGGCTGATTTGCGTCCTGCTCAACCTCTACCTGTTCGCGATCTTCGGTCGCGTGCTCCTGAGCTGGTTCCCCCTCAATCCCCACGGGGCGATGGCCACGGTCGCGGGATTCCTCATCACGGTCACCGACCCGGTCATGAGGCGGGTCAGGCAGATCCTCCCGGCGGCGCGGTTCGGCGGCATGGCGCTCGACTTCTCCCCGGTGATCGTGATCTTCGGGATCATCATCCTCCAGAGGCTGCTCAGGGGGCTCGGCGTCTGCTAGGGAGACGGTGGAGCATCCACCAACTGCGATGATGCCCGTGGCATGATCGCCGCATGAATGCCCTCAACGATCTCACCACCGAGGTCCGGTTTCGCGAGCGCATGCGCGGCTACGACTTCGAGGAGGTGGACAGCTACGTCAAGGCGGTAAGCCGAGCCGTGGCGCAGGCCAGGGACCAGATCTCGGACCTCCAGCAACGGTTGGCGCAGTCCGAGTCCTCCAACGGCAGCAACGACGGAGTGCCCGAGACACGCGAGATGCTCCTGCGCACCCTCGTGCTGGCCCAACGCACGGCCGACACGGCTGTCTCCGAGGCGCGGGCCGAGGCCAAGTCGATCACCGACGCCGCTCAGGAACGGGCCGCCAAGACGGTCGCCGAGGCCGAGACGGCCGCCAACGCGCGCCTGCTCTCATCTGAGGAGCGTGCTTCGCAGACCCTCGCCGAAGCCGAGGAGAACTGCCAGCTGATCCTCGCGGAGGCGAAGCGGACCGCGGCCACCGAGCTGGCCGCCGAGCGCGCCTCCAAGATGGAAGAGATCGAGGCCCTCGAGGCGACCAGGGCCGAACTGGCCACAGCCAGCGCAGCCATCCAGGCCAGACTCGAGGACGAGCGGTCCCAGCTGCGCGGTCTCACGGCCTCGCTCCAGTCGTTCGTCGAGCAGTTCGACGCCGACCCGGAGCCCGCCGAAGCTGCGGCGGCGTCCACCGAGGACGACGGCCCGTCCCAACACACCGAAGCCCTCTGCGTCACGGATGTCAACGAGGCGGAGCCGGAGGCCGTCGCCGACGCGGATGCGCCGGACGGATCGAGCCTCGATCTCGCCCCGGCCCCCGAGGACGAGGACGACGCCACCGAGCAGGACCCCGACGGCGAGGCCCACGCAGCCGGGCAGGGCGCCGAGGACGACGGCGACGCCACCGAGCACGGCCCCGAGCACGAAGCCCGGGAAGCGGATCACGCCGAGGACGCCCTAGCCGTCGAGGAGGCCCTCTCCGGCGCGCTCGCCGCCGATCCGTTGAGCGCGGACACGGTGCCGGACCTGCCGCCGGTGGAATGGCACGACGAGCCCGGCGAGGCTGCCGGCAGCTCCCCGCAGGAGTCTGCCTCTCCCGTGCTCGACCGTCCCGGCGCGGCCCACCCTGATCAGGTGGAGCCCCACGCCGACGACAGGAGCGAGACCGTCGGCGCGCCGATGATGCACTCGGGCGGGACCGCCAGCCCAGAACTGTTCGACATCGAGGCCGAGGACGAGGACGAGTTCATCGAGCAGTTGCGCCAGGTCGTCAGCAGCGACGCCCCGCTGCCCAACGCCGACGCCGCGATGGCAGCCTTCTTCGACCACGACGACGGTTCCGGACACCGAAGCGCTACCACCGGCCGGCGCCGATAGGCCGGCCGGGCGGGCAGGGCCTATCGCATACGTCTGAACCGCTGCTATAACCGGGAGTCCTTCGTCTGACGGCAGGGACGGGAGCTTGACATGGCCAAGGCCGACAAGACACAAGCGGGCAAGACCACGAGCACCAAGCCGACCGGCACCAAGACGTCGACCGCGAAGTCGGGCGCCAAGGGGACCAGGACGAAGCAGGCAGCCAAGCCCCGCTTCGATGCCAAGTTCCTCGACGAGATGCGGCGGAAGCTGCTCAAGGAACGGGCCAAGTACCTGCACTCGGCCGAGGAGTACCAGGCCGAGGCAGAGTCGCTGCTGGCCACGCGGGAGCCCGGCGACGTGCAGTTCGACGAGGAGGGCGGGGAGGGCACCACCGTTGCGGTGGAACGCGAGCGAGACCTCGCCCTCTCCAGCCAGGCCCGCCACACCGTGAGCCAGATCGACGCGGCGCTGGAGCGCATCGACAACGGCACCTACGGCTTGTGCGTCACGTCGGGTGCGCCGATCCCCATCGCCCGCCTCCGAGCCATTCCATGGGCCGCAGAGCGAGTCGAGGTCAAGGCGGGCGGCCTGGGCCGCCGGTAGCGACGCCGCGGGACGGGACCGGCCCGGCAGAGGCCGAGCGGCCAGGCGACGGATGATGAGGATCCCGCAGGACGCGGTGCCGGGCCGCCTGGGCTTGCCGTGAGCGCAGCGAGCACGCGAGAGAGGCGCGCCGCCCGGCCCGCCAACCGCCACGGCGCCGCCGCCCTGATCGCGGCCGCGGCCGTGGTGACCCTCGACCAGCTCACCAAGTGGTGGGCTCTGGAGGCACTCGCCGATGACAGGGTCATAGACCTCGTGTGGACGCTTCGGCTGCGCCTCGTGTTCAACACCGGCGCCGCGTTCAGCAGTTTCGAGGGACTGGGCCCCCTGCTGGGGGTGGCGGCGGTGGCGGTGGTCGCGGTCCTGCTGCTCAACCGCCGGCTGGTGTCGGGTCGGTGGTCGGCCGTGGCGACGGGCTCCATCGCCGGGGGAGCGCTCGGCAACCTCGCCGACCGGATCTTCAGGGCGGATGACGGCTTCCTCAGCGGCGCCGTGGTCGACTTCATCGACGTTCAGTGGTGGCCGGTGTGGAACGTGGCGGACATGGGGGTCGTGCTCGGCGGCGCGGCCGTGGTGTGGGCCGCCTACCGCCGGGATCGATGAGCCACCCGGGCGAGGTGCTCGGCTCGGCTCTCGACGGGGTGAGGCTCGACCGCGCCGTCGCTCTCGTGGCCGATGTGAGCCGCTCCGTCGCGGCCCGGCTGGTGGCTGCCGGCGGCGTGCGCCTCGACGGCACGGTGGTGACGACGGGCAACCGGCGGGTCGCGGCGGGCGAGTCGCTGGCGGTCGACATCGACCGGCGCGACGATCCTGAACCGTCGGCGGACCCGGAGGTGGCCTTCGAGACGGTCTACGAGGACCGTCATCTGATCGTGGTGGACAAGCCCGCCGGCCTGGTTGTCCACCCTGGCGCGGGGCACGACAGCGGGACGCTGGTGCACGGCCTGCTGGCCCGCTATCCCGACATCGCCGGTGTCGGCGACTCCCACCGCCCCGGAATCGTGCACCGGCTCGATCGCGGCACGTCGGGGTTGATGGCGGTGGCCCGCACCGAGAGCGCCTACCGGTTGCTGGTCGAGCAGATGCGCTCGCACCGACCGCAGCGGGTCTACTGCGCGCTGGTCTGGGAGCACCCCGAGGCCGCTTCGGGCGTGATCGAGGCGCCGATCGGCCGGTCCAGCCGCAATCCTCAACGCATGACCGTCACTGAGCGGGGCCGGCCGGCCCGCACCGGCTACACGGTTGAGCAGCGCTATTGGAAGCCGGCCCGGGCGGCGCGGCTGTCATGCCGGCTGGAGACCGGCCGCACCCACCAGATCAGGGTCCATCTCAAAGCGATCGGTCACCCGGTGGTGGGCGATCCGACCTACGGGTCAGGGCGGACCGACGACGTCTTCGGGCTCGCTCGGCCGTTCCTGCACGCCCGCAGCCTGGCCTTCACGCACCCCGAGAACGGCCGGCTGGTGCAGGCAGAGTCGCCGATCCCCGACGAGCTTGCCACCGTGCTGGCCGCCTGCGAGTAGAAGGTTGGGCAGCGGCGCGTTCAACGCGAGGCGCCGGGGTGAGGACAGGCGCCTAGTTCGTCTCGGAATCCACGGGCCAGGGTTCCTCGCCCTGGGCCATGGCCGTGATCTGGGCCAGGCTGAAGGAGTCCAGGAAGCGGCGCATGTGCGAGCCCGACGCCGACCAGATCGCCAGCAGCACGCACTGACCCTCGTGGTCGCAGGCGCCGTCGGTGTGGGGCTCGCCGAAGTCGCCGGCTGCGATGGGCCCGTCTACCGCCCTGACGATCTCCGACAGCTTGATGTCTGAGGGGTCGCGGGCCAGAACGTAGCCGCCGCCCACGCCCCGCTTCGAGCGCACCAGCCCAGCTCCCTTCAGGGCCAGCAGTATCTGCTCCAGGTAGGGCTGGGGCAGCGCGGTGCGCTCGGCGATCTCCCGCACCGACGTCGGCGCGTTGTCGCTGTGCAGCGCCAGGGACAGGAGGGCACGGGACGCGTAGTCGCCCCGTGTCGACACCCTCATGGCCGCCCCGTGACGACAGGCGGAACTGCCGGACTCCGGCGGGTCGGCACCGTCATGGTGGCATCCTAGATGCCGTGGCTCGCCCGGAAC
>JAJEFC010000388.1 GCA_022820675.1 Vicinamibacteria bacterium
CATGAACGGCATCCACGACATGGGCGGCATGGACGGCTTCGGCCCCGCCAGGCCCGAAGTCGCGGTCGAGCCGCCCCCGACCGGCGGGAGCGGGGCATGGAACGGCATCCACGACATGGGCGGCATGGACGGCTTCGGCCCCGCCAGGCCCGAAGTCGCGGTCGAGCCGCCCCCGACTGGCGGGAGCGGGGCATGAACGGCATCCACGACATGGGCGGCATGGACGGCTTCGGCTCGGTCGAGCCCGAGGCGGACGAGCCCGTCTTCCACCACCGGTGGGAGGGCCGCGTGTTCGCCATCCGCGCCGCCCTCCGGCCCAAGGACCGCGTGCCGGGCTGGGGGAGCTTCCGCTACGACCTCGAGCGCATCCCCCCTGCCGACTACCTGCGCATGTCGTACTACGAGCGCTGGTTCGCGATATCGCTGGACCGTCTGCTCCGCAGCGGCCTCGTCACGCGGACCGAGCTCGAGACGGGGAAGCCGGAACCAGGGTCGCCGGTCGAGTCTTTGCGCCCCGCGTCGCCCCGACGCGCATCCGCGCCCGGACGACTCGATGTCGACGTCGCGCCACGCTTCCAGCCCGGGGATGACGTGCGCGCGCGCAACCTGCATCCCCCGGGGCACACGCGGCTGCCGCGTTACGCGCGCGGCAAGGCGGGCATCGTCACGCGCGACAACGGCGTGTACTCCGTGCAGGACACCGACGAGGCCGGCAAGGCCCTCGACCGCCCGCCGCAGCACGTCTACACCGTGCGGTTCGCCGCGCGCGACCTGTGGGGAGAGCGCGCCGCCGCGCGCGACGCCGTCTACGTCGACCTCTGGGAGGACCACCTTGAGCCGATCTGAGCGCTCGACGGCGGCGACCTCTCAACCGCCGCACCGCGTCGACCTCCGGGAGGACCACCTTGAGCCGGTCTGAGCCTCGGCCGCGCGCGCCCCGGCCCGATGCGCCGCCGCCCACCACCGTCCCGCGGGCCGACGGACCGGCCGCCGAGACAACGCGCCACGCACCGCAGCCCGCCGCACCGCTCCTGGACGCCGAACGGCTCGCCGCCCTCCCGCCGCTCCCGCGCGACGACGACGGACCCGTGTTCGCCGAGCCGTGGCAGGCGCAGGCGTTCGCCCTCGCCGTCACCCTCAGCGAGCAGGGCCGCTTCACCTGGAAGGAATGGACCGGCGCCCTCGCCGACGAGCTCCGCGCCGCGACCGCGCGCGGCGAGCCCGACGACGGCTCGCGCTACTACCACCACTGGGTCGCGGCCCTCGAGCGCCTCGTCGCCGCCAAGGGCCTGACCGACGCGCCGGCCCTCCACACCCGCAAGGAGGCGTGGGCCGACGCCTACCGGCACACGCCGCACGGCCAGCCCGTGGTGCTGCGCGACCCGTGACGATATGCCGGATGACGGCCCCTTGCGGCGGCTTGCCCGGCGGGTGAGCTTGCTGCGGTTCGGCCTTTGTGAGGTAATCTCGACGCATCGACGTCAGCCACCGCCGGTCGAGCCGGCGCCACGTGCTCCGCGCTGATCTCGTCGAAGAAGCGCGGCGGCGGAAACCGATGACAGGAGGCGTCTCGCATGACGGCACCGAACCACACCCGCCCCGTGTCCGGAATCCCCGATGCCTGGAGCCGGCGCGCGTTCCTGCGTGGGATATCGAGCCTCGCCGTCGCCGGCGGCGCGGCGCGAGCGCTGCCCACGGGACCGGCGGTGACCACTCGCGCATGGACCCAGGAGACGACTTCCGGCGCGACCGTCGAGACGACCGCGGGCCGTATCCGGGGCGCGGTGCGGGCGGGCGTCCACGTCTTCAAGGGCGTTCGCTACGGCGCGCCGACGGGCGGGCGAAACCGGTTCATGCCGCCTGCCGCCCCGGCGCCGTGGACCGGCGTGCGCGACGCCGTGGAGTACGGCGCGGCGGTGCCGCAGGGCCGCTCCCAGCCCGTCGCCGGCGAGGACTGCCTCTTCCTCAACGTGTGGACGCGGGGGCTCGGCGACGGCGGCCGGCGCCCGGTCATGGTCTGGCTGCACGGCGGCGGCTTCAGCTCCGGCTCGGGGTCTTCGGCCACCTACGACGGCGTCAACCTGTGCAACCGGAGCGACGTGGTCGTCGTCACCCTCAACCACCGACTCAACATCTTCGGGTCGGCGTACCTCGCCGAGCTGGCCGGCGACGACTTCGCGGCGTCCGGCTGCACGGGCATGCTCGACATCGTCGCCGCCCTCGAGTGGGTGCGCGACAACATCGAGGCCTTCGGCGGCGACCCGGGGCGGGTGACGGTGTTCGGCGAGTCCGGCGGCGGTCGGAAGGTCTCGACCCTGCTCGCGATGCCCGGCGCCGAGGGTCTCTTCCACCGCGCGATCATCCAGAGCGGCGCGGTGCTGCGCGTGCGCAATCCGCGCGATGCGACCCGCGAGGCCGAGCTGCTGCTCGCCATGCTCGGCCTGCGCGCGGACCAGGCGCGGGATCTGCAGGCGGTCCCGACCGAGCGGCTGTTCGCGGCGTTCACGGAGGTGTCCCGCGACTTCGAGCCGGAGGAGCACGTGGTCGGCATGACCGGCAGCACCCCCGTGCTCGACGGCCGCTTCATCCCCGTCCACCCCTTCGATCCGACGGCGGCCGAGGTGTCGAGGGACGTGCCGGTGATCGTCGGCTACAACCGCACCGAGGAGACGCTGTGGTGGCGGGGCCGCGAGATGCCGCTCGACATGACGGCATCCGATCTCCAAGGGCGGATCGCGGCGCGGCTGCGGAGCGACGCCGACGCCCGACGCGTCGTCGCCGCCTACCGCGACGCCTATCCCGACGAGCGCCCCTGGGACCTCTACATCCTGATCTGCACCGACCACCCGCGCGGCCTGTACGCGCGCGAGCTCGCGGCGCGCAAGACCGCGCAGGGCGGCGCCCCCGCCTGGCTCTACCGCTTCGACTGGGACATGGGGGGCGAGATGAAGACGCCCCACGCCATCGAGATACGCTTCGTCTTCGACAACGTCGACCACACCGAGACCCGGCTGTTCGACCTGCCCGGATCGCCGGCCGCGCGCGTCCTCGCCGGCAGGATGAGCGCCGCGTGGACAGCGTTCGCCAGCACCGGGAACCCCGACACGGCGGACCTGCCGCACTGGCCGGTCTACGCCCGAGAGACCCGACAGGCCATGCTCTTCGACAACGAGAGCCGCATCGTGCGGGACCACGACCGCGGTCCGCGTCTGGTCATGGAAGAAGTGCTCGGACTGGCGTGAGCCGTGCCGCACCCTGGGACCGGTTCTTCGGCTGGTGCATCGGCGAGCTGAAGTACCGTGGCCAACGGGGCTGTCAGAGCTCTCACGCAAGACGTTCGACAGGATTCGCCGACGTCCATCGGCACCTGCTCCAGGGCCGGCCCGTCGTGCTCCGCGAGCCGGACCCGCTCCAGCGGCGCGGCAGCGGCTACGCGACGTTGAATCGTCGGACCTCGATTTCGCGAGTGCGCGCCCGCATCTGCCACAGGTCGTAGGCCATCTGCATGCCGAGCCAAGTCTCGGGGGACGACCCGAACGCCTTGGACAGCCGGATCGCCATCTCGACCGAGACGCCCGCCTTCTCGTTGACGAGATCGGACAGCGCCTGCCGCGTCACCCCAAGGCCGGCCGCAGCCTCCGTCACCGACAGACCGAGCGGATCGAGACACTGCCGCCGTACGATTCCCCCCGGGTGGGGGGGGTTCTGCATGGCCACCCATCCACCTCCCTCAGTGATAGTCGACATAGTCGATGTCCACCGCCTGCCCCTCCTCGAACCTGAACGTCACCCGCCAGTTCCCCGACACCCGCACGGCATGGTGACCCGCCAGCCCGCCCTTGAGCGCGTGCAGGCGGAACCCCGGCAAGTCCATGTCCGCCGGTCCCCGACTACGATCCAGCGCGGCCAGGATGTCCCTGAGCTTCTGAACGTGACCCGGGGCGACGCGGCGTGCCGTTCGGCCCTCATACAGTGCCTCCAGGCCTCGATGCCGAAACGACCGGACCATCGTCAGAGGCTAGCCTGTCGTGCGTCGCCTGTCAATTGACAGCCTTCGACGCGGGACGGGCCGGACGCGAGGCCGCCGGGGCGCTCCGGCGGCCCTTCGGATGAGTGCCCTCCCGCGGCACCGCCGGTGACGGCAGCTCCGCGGCCCACACTTGCCACACGTCGGTTCTTGTGAGGTAATTTCACCGCACCGTAGCCCGCGGCCCGCGACCGGGCCGCGGGGCAGGGAGAGCACCGATGAAGAAGACACCGACACTCGCCGCGGGCATCGCGGCACTCGGCCTGGTGGCATCGACCGCGGGCCCGCTGGCGCAGTCGCCGGAGCGCGAGCCGGTCAGCATCGCGCAGTTCGACCGGTGGATGGACGAGCTGTCGAACTGGGGCCGGTGGGGCGACGACGACCAGATCGGCGCCGCCAACCTGATGACGGACGAGAAGCGCCGCGAGGCGGCGGCCCTCGTGCGGACCGGCACGACGGTGTCGCTGTCGCACGACTTCCTCACCGAGGAGGCGGTCGACGCGGCCGAGCCCTACGTGCTGCAGATGAACGTCAATCCCGAGGGGCAGAACTCGGGCGACCGGATCGAGGTCTACTTCCACGGCGTGACCTACTCCCACCTCGACGGGCTGTGCCACGTCTTCTACAAGGACAAGCTCTACAACGGCCTCGACTTCCGCGACGTGGTCACCGAGGACGGCTGCTCGCTGATGGACACCACGAAGCTGAAGGACGGCCTGGTGACGCGAGGGGTGCTGGTCGACATGCCCCGGCTGAAGGGCGTCCCGTACCTCGAGCCGGGGACCAAGCTGTACCAGGAGGACATCGAGGCGTGGGAGGAATATGCCGGGGTCCGGCTCGGGCCGGGCGACGCGCTGCTGCTGCGCACCGGCCGCTGGGCCCATCGCGAGGCGGTGGGGCCGACGCGCGAGATGTCGGGGTGGGACGCCTCGATCATCCCGTTCCTGGCCGAGCGCGACATCGCCCTGCTAGGCGCCGACTCGGTGCACGAGGCGCCGAACAGCGTACCGGGGCTGCGGGTCAACCCCATCCACCGGTTCGCGATCGTCGCACGCGGCATGAACCTGCTCGACAACATCGACCTCGACGCGGCGGCCGAGACCGCGGCCCGGCTCGGTCGCTGGGAGTTCATGCTGGTGGTCGCCCCGCTACGCGTGCCCGGCGGCACGGGGTCGCCGGTGAATCCGATCGCCATCTTCTGATTTCGCGGAACGAACCGCGGCGCGAGAGCTCCATGCCGGATACCGTCATTCCCCTCTTCAGCGACACCGAGACCCGGCCGACGCCGGGCATGCGGGCGGCCATCGCGGCGGCCGAGGTCGGCGACGAGCAGAAGGGCGAAGACCCCACCGTCATCCGCCTGCAGGAACGGGTGGCCGAGCTGCTCGGCAAGGACGCGGCCCTGTGGCTGCCCACCGGTACGATGTGCAACCTCGTGGCGGTGAAGACCCACACCCGGCCCGGGGACGCCCTCGTCGCCGACTGGATGGCCCACGTCATCCGCGCCGAGTCGGGCGGGGCCGCCCTCGCCTCCGGCGTCATCGTCGAACCCGTTCGCACCGAGCGCGGCATCTTCACCGCGGCCGAGCTGGAAGCGGCGATGGCCCGCGTCGTCGCGGTGCCCGAGCCCTACGGCCAGCCGGTGGGGCTCGTCTGCGTCGAGCAGACCCACAACTTCGGCGGCGGCGCGGTGTGGCCGCTCGAGGCGCTCGACGCCGTGGCGGCTTGCGCGCGCGCGCGCAGCGTGCCGCTCCACATGGACGGCGCGAGGCTGCTGAACGCTTGCACGGCCCTCGGCGTCTCGGCCGCGACCGTCGCGGCGCGCGTGGACAGCGTCTGGGTCGACTTCACCAAGGGGCTCGGCGCCCCCATCGGCGCGGTGCTGGCGGGAACTGTCGAGTTCATCGCGCGCGCACGCCGCTACAAGCAGCTCTTCGGTGGCGCCATGCGGCAGGCGGGCGTCGCCGCCGCGGGGTGCCTGTACGCCCTCGACCACCACGTCGACCGCCTGGCCGAGGATCATGAGAACGCCAGCCGGCTCGCGCGCGGACTGGCGGAGGTCGACGGCATCGAGGTCCGCACCGCCGCGCCGGACACCAACATGGTGTTCTTCGACGCATCCGGGCTGGGCCTGAGCAACCGGGAGTTTCTCGACCGGCTCGCAGCGGCCGGCGTTCGCATGAGCGGGGCCGGCGGGGCCATCCGGGCCGTCACCCACCTGGATGTCTCACGCGCCGACATCGACCGCGCGCTCACCGCGGTCCGCAGGATCTCCGCCGGGGGGGCGTGAACCCGCGCTCCGGCGGACCCTCGCTCCACCGCCTGCTCACCCTCCGCCCCCGGACCCAACCACACTCACACCGTATACCGGCCCTGCGAGCGCCCTCACCCGCCCAAGCACCCCTCACAGACCGCCTGGTCACCCTCCGTCCCCTCCGTCCGACCCCTCCGGCCAACCAAACTCCCACCGTCCACTGTCCCGCGGGTGTCCTCACCCGCCCAAGCACCCCGCTTCACCATCGGCCGGTTTCGCTAACCCCCCAGCGCATAGGCCTCGACGAGTTCGATGCCGCTCCGCACCGATGGGCCCGCATTCACCACATAGATGAAGCTCTGTTTGGCCCACGCAAGCCGCAGGGCGTCGTACAGCAACGCATGAAGATAACTCTGGGTGGCAATCTCCATCCCCAGGAAATCCAGAACCACCACCTCCTTCCTCAAGATAAGAGGCTCCAACTGCTCCCGGGCGAACTTCTCCGCCTGTTCGGTGTTCTCGGATGTGTACCGCACGACGAAGGACCTTGCGTGACCAGGTGACCGGTCGTACCGAATCCAGTGATGCCGCGCGCGCATGGGCGTCCGCTCGCGCGCACGCTTCTGAATCGTGTGGATCAGGTCATCGTAGTCCCCAACCGAGTCGATGGGAAGCTCGAAGGCGATCAGCGTGCCCGGATAGCCCAACCCGTCGGGCTTCAGAAACCTCATTTCATGGTTGTCGCCAGCGTCCGGATCCGCGGTCAAGAGCAATGAGGCCCCATGGGTAGCCAACAGAAGCCTGCCACCCGTCAGCTTCGCCATCTCCGAGATGAAGAAGAGGCCGAGGCCGGCATTCTGCTGCGACCCGGACAACCCCTCCTCGAAAGTGCCGGAAAAATGGGGCCAGAGAGCCTTCTCCAACGCTTCCCCATGGTTGCCGAGATTCGGGTGCTTCTCGATCATGGCCTCGAAGATGCCCACGCCCGCGTCCGCCACCGCAACCTGGAGTGACCGCTGGTCCTCATCGTCCATGCGCTGAGCCGCCACTACCCCGCCGAGCTTGTCGTGGCTGTGCTGAATCACATTGCGCAACAATTCAACGACCACGTACTTCACGGTGAGGCGGGTAGCTCTCTCTCTTTCGTCCTGGACAAGCAGATGCGATATCTCGCTGGCGGCGTCTTCGATTTCACCGAAGGCCGTGAGCCGCCGAAGCTTGGCCGTTCGCCCGGGTTCGCCGTGGCTGGCCGGAACCACCCCCCGGATGAGGTCCTTGGACCCGATAGCATGCGCGAATCTCCCTGCAGCGCTCTGCTCATAGTCGGCCAGGGTCAGCGGGCCGCTCGATTCCGAACGGGCGAGCGTGGCCGCCGCGACAACCCCCCACACTTCGAATCTCCTCAGCGTGGCGAGACTGAACACGCCGCTCCGATTCCGCGCCACCCAGCCCAATAGCGGCGTGGGGTCGTCGAGGCGGATGACTGCCGGGGGCGATTCGTTAGCCGGTGAGTCAGGTGCCGCGCCCTCGCGGGCACCTTGTAGGGGCGGTCGAGTCGCCGGATCGCGTACCTCGGCGTCCCGCGTCGACTGTACCGGAGGAGAATCGTCGAACTTCGCCGTCCACAATCGCTGCGCCGCCGCCGAATCGGAATCGCCAGCCGCGATGAGATGACCTAGACGCCTTCGAAGGAAGGTCTCAGTCACACCGGCATCACGCAGGATTCTGTCGATCTCCGCGAACTCGGCGCCCTTGTCGAGCATCCTCAGCGCCCCGAATACAGCGTTCTTGGACATGGTCCGGACGAATGCGATGATCGAACGGTTCCGTGCGGCCGACTGCCCGCAACGCGGGCGCAATGGCGGGCAACCTGCTCGACACGCCCCCGCCGCCTCGGCTTCGCCTTGAGTCGGCGGGCAGTCAAGGTAACGCGAACACGTAGAGCGTGTTGCCCGAGGCCGGCCGAATCTCCGGGGTCAGAGCGCTGAAGTGCGACGCCGTGCCCCCGGCCCCGGTGCCGACCGCGAGGTACTGCCGGCCGTCGACGGCATAGGTGATCGGGAAGCCGCTCACCGGCGAGCCGAGGGCGATCTCCCACAGCACCTCGCCGGTCTCCTGGTCGAAGGCGCGGAACCGCCCCGCGATGTCGCCGCCGAAGACGAGCCCCCCGCCCGTCGCCACCATCGACATGGTCGCCGCGCGCTGCTCGTGCATCCATAACGTCTCGCCGGTCTCGGCCGAGATCGCGCGCACGGTGCCCGCGTTCTCGTTGCCCGGCGCGAGCTGGTGGCGGTAGGCGATGGCGTAGGTGCGCGAGCGGCTCTCGGTGCGCGTGGCGGGCGTGTCGTCGGGGAACGTGGTCGTCGCCAGCATGCGCGCGCAGGTGTTGCGCAGCGGCATGTACATGGTGTTCATCAGGGGGCTGTAGGCGCCCGCCTCCCAGTCCTTGCCGCCGTTCCACGTCGGGCACGCGAAGACCTGCTGCCCCACCGCGGTGAACACCACCTTGGCGTTCTCCGTCACCGCGCCCGTGGCCCCGTCGATGCCGCTGATGACGTTCTGGGCGACGGTGGGGGTGGCCCACAGGAACTCGCCGGTCTCGCGGTCGAGCGTGTACACGACGCCGGTCTTGCCGGGGATGCCGGTCACCACCCGCCGCGTCTCGCCCGGCTGGATGCGCGGGTTGATCCAGCTCACCTCGGACGGGTCGGGCGCCACCGCGGTGTCGACGAGGATGCGCTCGAAGGGGTGGTCGAGGTCCCAGTGGTCGTTCAGGTGCTGGTAGTACCAGCGGATCTCACCCGTCTCGACGTCGAGGGCGAGGGTGGAGTTGTGGTAGAGGTGCGTGTTGTCGACCCCGCCCAGCATGAACTTCGGGGCCGGCGACGTGACCGACGTCCCCTGGTAGATGAGCCGCAGCTCGGGGTCGTAGCTTGCCGGCATCCACGTGCCCACGTGCACCCGCTCCTCGTAGGGCACGTCGCCCCACGTCTCGTCGCCCGGCTCGCCCGGGGCCGGCACCGTGCGCCGCCGCCACAGCTCGCGGCCGGAGCGGGCGTCGTGGGCCACGATGACGCACGACTCGGGTCCTCCCTGCGGACGGCAGCTCCGCCCGGAGATGGCCCGGCCGTCGGCGATGATGGGGCCCGAGCTGTGCCCCGCCGGCGTCACCTTGTAGTCGAAGATCTGCGTCTCCCAGGCGACCTCGCCGGTCTCGGCGTCGAGCCCGAAGAAGTAGTCGTCGTCGCTGGTGTTGACGATGAACCGGTCGTAGATGGCGATGTTGCGGTTGTTGCGCGCGTTGCCGCCGACGAAGTCGTAGACGTCGTCGGGCAGGTTGCGGCGGTGCTGCCAGATCAGGTCGCCGGTCACCGCGTCGATGGCCTCGATGACGTCGCTCGACTGCGGCATGTACAGCACGCCGCGGTAGGCGAGCGGCGTGCCCTCCTGCCGCCCCGTCGCGAGCCCGCGCGACCACACCATGCGGAGCCGACCCACGTTGCCGCGGTCGATCTGGTCCAGCGGGCTGTAGCCCCATCCGTCGAGGGTGCGGCGCCACGTCAGCCAGTCCTCGGGGGCCGGGTCTTGGAGCATCGCGTCGGTGACGGGGACGAACTCGTCGGCGGGCTGGGCCGGCGCGCTCGGCGCCGCCAGCGCCAGGAGCACCGCCGCGATCGCCGGAACTCCGCGCAAGATCGGAGACTGCTCATGCATCACACCACTCCTCGGCACCCGGTGCCGGCGCCGTCCGTTGCCGACCGGGCGGGCTCTTCCGCCCCCGGCGCAACCCCTCGGCGCCGTGCCGCCATCATCGGCGCCGCCCCCGTGGGTGTCAAGGTGCACGGCTGCGCCTCGGGCCGCCCGTGCACCGCTGACCGGCGCGATCCGCCGCGGGTTGGCGAACGCCGGCGCGCCGCCATACGCTCGGAGAATCGACGAGCCCTCAGCCGTCGCGCCCCCATGCGATCGGAGACATGGCCGAGGCACTTCGAGGGCGGGCCGGCACCTGAACGATCGCCGTCCCGACAGGGGGGCGACCCCGGTCTGGCCAGCGACCGAATCGGCGGGAGCGGCGCTCGGAACACCGTCTCCCGCTTTCGCGGAACCCGGCCGGCCGCCGACGGATGCGGTCGGCCTCGGACCCCGAGTGCCGGGGGGCGGTCCGGCGACGTCCTTGCACGCGACCGCCCTTCGGATCGATGATTGGCAAGTAGGAAACGACGACCGGCACACCAGGAGGTGGATGCAATGACCAACCGTTCTCTCGTCGCGGCGCTCGCCGTGATCGCCATCGCGGGGCTGGCCGCGGCCCCGGCGGCGGCCCAGGACGCGCCCCGGACCCCCTGGGGGGCGCCGGATCTGCAGGGCATCTGGGACTTCCGCACCATCACCCCGCTGGAGCGGCCGGAAGACCTGGGCGACCAGGCGTTCTACACGCCGGAGGAGGCCGCGACCCTCGAGCGGGAGGCCATCGAGCGCGACATCGAGCTCTGGGAGCGCGAGGCGCAGCGGACCGAGGCCGGCGGCAACGTCGGCGCCTACAACAACTTCTGGATGGACCGGGGCACCAGCCCCATCGAGACGCGGCGCACGTCGCTCATCACCGATCCCCCGAACGGGCGGTTCCCCGAGCTGTCCGAGGTCGGGGCCGAGCGCGCGGAGGCGCGGCGGGCGCACATGGCCGAGCACCCCGCCGACACCTACACCGATCGCAACACCTCCGACCGGTGCATCGTGGGCTTCAACGCCGGCCCCCCCATCACCCCGCTCGCCTACAACCAGAACATGCAGCTCTTCCAGACCCCCGACCACGTGGTCATCCACACCGAGATGGTGCACACCTCGCGCATCGTGCCCCTCGACGGCCGCCCCGCCCTCGACGACGGCATCCGCCTGTGGACGGGCGACTCGCGCGGCTACTGGGAGGGCGACACCCTGGTCATCGAGTCGGCCAACTTCAACGACCAGCGCCAGTGGATTCCCCTGACCTCGGGGGGCTCCGGCGTGGCGTCGAGCGACAGCTTCACCCTGGTGGAGCGGTTCACCCGCCTCGACGACGACACTCTCGAGTACACGTTCACGGTGACCGACCCCGACACGTGGGCGGTGCCCTGGACCGCGTCGATGCCGATGCAGCGGACCGACGTCCCGCTGTTCGAGTACGCCTGTCACGAGGGCAACTACTCGATGGAGGGCATCCTCTCCGGGGCGCGGGCCGACGACCGGGCCGCGGCCGCGGAGGGCGGCCAGTAGGCGCGCCCCCCCGGGCTCCGAACCCGCGGCGTTCTCGTGTCGCAGCCGGCGGCATGGTCCTCGAAGGACCGGCCGCCGGTGCCGCGCCCCGCCACCGAGCCGTCCCGCCCGGGAGTGGTTGCCAGCCCCCTGATGACTGCCGACGCCACGGCGGGGAGGCGCCGCGCGCCGATCTCGCGAGCGTCCTGATGGCCCCCACCCTCCGATGACCGCCGACACCGCGGAGCCGGCCGGCGCCGGCTCCCTGCCGTCCCTCACGATTCGCGGCGCGGTCGGCGGGGCCCTCATGGGCCTCGCCAATCTCGTCCCCGGCATCAGCGGCGGCACCATGCTGCTCGCGGCCGGCGTCTACCCCGCGTTCATCGCCGCCATCGCCGACGTCACCACGTTCCGGTTCGACCGGCGCGCCCTCGTGCTGCTCGGCGCAGTCGGCGGCGCCGCGGCCCTGGCCATCCTGCTCCTCGCGGGGCCCATGCGCAGCCTCGTGATCGAGCAACGCTGGGCCATGTACAGCCTGTTCATCGGGCTCACCCTGGGCGGCGTGCCCCTCGTGTGGCGGCTCGCGCGACCGGCCACGCCGGCCGTCTACGCCGGTGCGGCCGGCGCCGTCGTCGTGATGCTCCTCATGCAGCTCGGGCTCGGCGCCGGAAGCACCGGCGGCGAAGCGAGCGGGCTCCTGCTCTTCCTGTCGGGCCTCGCCGGCGCCTCGGCGATGATCCTGCCCGGCGTCAGCGGGGGCTATCTGCTGCTTCTGCTCGGCCAGTACGAGACGATTCTCGGCGCCGTCGACACGCTGAGGGCCGGGCTCCTCGCGGTGGACGCCGGACTGCTGCTCGACGCATCGGCGCTCCTCCTGCCGGTCGGCCTCGGCGTCGCCGCCGGCATCGTCGGCGTCTCCAACCTGCTGCGCTGGCTGCTCGACCGCCACCGTCAGGCGACCCTGGGGGCCCTGCTCGGACTGCTGCTCGGCGCGGTGGCCGGGCTCTGGCCCTTCCAGCAGCCGGTCGAGCCGGCCCCGGGCTCCATCGTGCGGGGACAGGTCGTCACCGAGGCGTCGCTCCCCGGCATCGACCCCGCCGACTGGCCGCTCGATCGCTTCGCCCCCTCGGTCGGCCAGGTCGGCGCCGCGCTGGCCCTGATGCTATCCGGCCTGGCGGCGACGACCGCGATCGCGCGAGTCGGTAACGATCGCCAGCCCTGATCCATCGGTGCGGTCGGCGGGCTCCGACGTCGGAACCGTCCGGCCCCCCGCTCAGATTCGACGACCGGGCCGTCACACCATGATCTTCGGAAAGGCTGATGATGGTGCGCATCGCCGAACACCGCGCTCTTGCTGCACGGGGAACTTCCAAGCGGTTGGCGGCAAGTCGCCGACAACCCGCGAGACTTGCCGCGGCTCGGCACTCCAGGTCCCGGGGTAGCCGCGGCCCTGCCCCGCACCGGACTCCGCATTCACGACAGCGGGCCGGAAGCGTAACAGTCGGTCACGCGTCGAGCAGGTGATGAGGAGCGCAGCCGGCCCATGTGCTACGATGTGCGTCAAGATGTCCCGGACAGTTGCCGGCACGTCCCGGGTGGGCATCCGCGCGCTGCGGCAGAACCTGAGCGTGTACCTGCGGCGGCTGGATGGCGGCGAACGATTCGAGATCACCGACCGGGGCAGGCCGGTGGCCCTGCTCGTCCCGCTCGCGGGCAGCCAGTCGCCGCTCGAGAGGCTCGTTGCGCAGGGACGCGCACGCATGCCGGTGCGAGACCTCCTCGACGTGCCGGCGCCACCGGGCGAGCCGTCGACCGAGGCGAGCGACGCGCTCGTCGCCGACCGCGACGATCGGCTCTGAGCCGCCGTGGTCTACCTGGACTCCTCCGCCATCGTCAAGCTCGTCGTGCCCGAGCCCGAGTCGGAAGCGCTCCGCCGATTCCTCGCCGGCCATGAGGACCGCGCCACCAGCGGTCTCGCCCGGGTCGAGGTGCTCCGGGCCTTGCGTCGCACGCACGGCGGCTCGCGGGCGGCGTTGCGCCGGGCCGAGCAGGTCCTGGAGGGAATCGCCCTGGTCGCCGTGGACGAAGCGATCCTGCGTGACGCCGCCGCGTTGGGACCGGGCCGCCTGCGCAGCCTCGATGCCGTGCATCTCGCCACCGCCCTGTCGCTGGACGGGCTCGTAGCCCTGGTCACCTACGACCTCCGGCTCCGCGCCGCCGCCGTCGCGGCGGGTCTGAAGGTCGAGTCTCCGGAGTGAGCAGCCGAGTCGCGGAAGGAAGTGCCGGGATGGAACCGATCATCGACCACATCGAGATCACCGTGAAGGACATGAGCGTCGCGGTGCCGTTCTACGACAGGCTCCTTCCGCTCCTGGGCTTCGATCTCGAGAGCAGGAACAGCGCGGTCCTGGCGGATCACGAGCTGCAAGTCGTGGAGTACCTGCATCCGCGGCTGGGCTTCGCCATCAACTCGCCGAGGAGCGCGTTCCGGGACGATGCCGTCCACCGCCGCAGACCCGGCGCGCTGCACCACCTCGCGTTCAGGGCGGCGTCGCGCGCCGAGGTCGACCGGCTGCATGTCGAGCTGAAGAAGATCGGAGCCGCGATCGTGATCCCGCCGCGGGAGTTCCCGGAGTACGTCCCGCCGGGCTACTACGCGCTCTTCTTCAAGGACCCCGAGGGCATCAAGTACGAGATCGTCCACGCCCCGGCGGAACCGGCATAGGACTCCTTCGCCCCGCGGGACGCTGCATGACTCGGGACCTCGCCTTCGAGCTCGCGCGACTGATCGCCGCCGGCGAAGGCGCGAGCGTGGAGTTCAAGCGCTCGCTGACCAAGGACCTCGGCCGAGGGTTGTGCGCGTTCGCCAACGCCCGCGGCGGAACCGTCCTGCTCGGCGTCTCCGATGACGGCGACATCGTGGGCGTGGCGGACCACAACCGACTGAAGGCGCGAGTGTTGAGCACGGCACGGTCGGCGGAGCCGCCGATCCAGGTGGAAGCCGAGAGCCTCGGCGACGTGCTGCGCGTCGTCGTGCCGCCGCAGAAGCGCAAGCCCTACTCGTTCGGGGGACGGTTCTTCATGCGCGACGGGGCCAGCAGCCGGCAGATGTCGAACGCGGAAATCGAAGAGCTGTTCTACGCGGCCGGCCGTATTCATTTCGACAGGAAGCCCTGTCCGGCCTTCTCCATCGAGAATGATCTCAACGACGAGACCTGGGCACGGTTCAGCCGCCGCGCCAAGATCCCGGAATCCATGGATCGGATGGTGGCGCTCCGGAACCTCGGGCTGCTGGACAGCCATGACCGGGTGACCCACGCCCGGAATCGGCACGGGAGGCCCAAGATGGCAGACAAGAGGCCCAAGATGGCGAAAAACAGGCCCGAGCTGCGGCAGAAGGACGCCGAGTGAAGTCCAGCGCAGGAGGGCTCCAGGACTGGGAAATCGCGGTGCTCAGGGCCTGCGCGGAACAGCCCGCCACCGGACGCGAGCTTCTCTCCGCAAGTGGCTACTCCACCCGGACCGGCAACTTCAAGAAGGCCGTCGAGAGGCACCTTGCGAGGAACCTTCTGGAGCTCACGATCCCCGACAAGCCGCGCAGCGGCAAACAGAGGTACCGCTTGACGGCGGCGGGGCGGCGGCTGCTGGGTGGCCTCGCGGAGGGGAAGGAATGAAGTCGTCCCGCGATGACCGGTCGGCGGCCGCGGGGCGGCGGCGAGCTCGAACGGCCACGGTTGACGCGATGACTCCCTCACTCTATACCGAGGACACCGAGGTCGTGTTCGCGCACGTCTACGGCGCCTATCCGACCGTGCCGTCGCCCCACTACGACGGAATCACCGCAGCATGAGTGTGAAGCGAGAGCCGGCCGAAGAGCAGATGAGCCACGGGCCGCCCTACCGCATCACGGCGGACATACTGTCCCGGGTCGCCGAGATCGCGGAAGCGGTCGGGCGCGCCGAGGCGGGCGGCCCCTCGCAGGACCTTCGACTCCGGCGCATCAACCGCATCCGCACGATTCAGGGTTCGCTGGCCATCGAGGGCAACATCCTCACCGAGCAGCAGATCTCGACGATTCTCGACGGCAAGCCGGTCGTGGCTCCGCTGCGGGACGTTCAGGAGGCCCGGAACGCCATCAAGGCCTACGACCGCTACGAGCGGTGGGACCCCGGCAGCGAGGCCGACCTGCTGAACGCCCACGAGATCCTGATGGCCGGTCTGGTGGATGCGCCCGGCCGCTATCGCGGCGGCAGGGTCGCGGTGATGGGCCAGGACGGGATACAGCATGTCGGCCCGCCCGCCGGGCGCGTGCTGTCGCTGATGGCCGAGCTGCTGGCGTGGCTGCGCGGCACCGACGACCATCCGCTGATCGCCAGCTCCGTCTTC
>JAJEFC010000390.1 GCA_022820675.1 Vicinamibacteria bacterium
CTCCGCGACGGCAGGCTCATCTACATGATGGAGCGCCACCAGATCGAGAACCAGGACGCGTACGCCATCGCGGCCCAGTTGACGGCGGCGTTCGACAAGCACTGCGCCGCCGAGCCGGTCGCCGGATAGCGGCCGGGTGCGGCTGCCGCCGGCCGCGCACGCCGGCGCCTCAGGCGGCCGGCGGCTCCGGCACGGCGCAGATCGGCAGGGGCCGGCCGCCCCGGTAGCGATCGACGGTCGAGCGGACGACGTCGGCCATCATGTCGAGGAAGCGCGGGTCGTCGTTGACGGCGGCGGCCCGGCGCATCGTGACGCCGAGCTCCGCGCAGACCTCGGCCGCCTCCACGTCGAGGTCGTAGAGCACCTCGACGTGGTCGGCCACGAACCCCAGCGGACAGAGGACCACCGCATCGAGACCGTCGGCCGCGGCGGTCCGCAGGTAGTCGCAGACGTCGGGCTCGAGCCAGGGGTCCTGGGGGCGCCCGCTGCGGCTCTGGAAGACCAGCGCCCAGTCGGGGCGTCCCAGGCGCTCGGCGACGAGCCGGGCCGAAGCCGCCAACTGCCCGCGATACGTCTCGGCGCCGGCCATGCCGAGGGGGATGCTGTGCGCCGTGAACACGACCCGCGCCCGGCCCCGCTCTGACGCGGGCAGCGCACCGAGGGCGGCGGCGGCGCGCGCCGCCCAGGCCTCGATGAAGCGGTCGTGGGCATGCCAGTCGCCGACGTAGCACACCTCGACGTCGGGATGACCGGAGGCGCGGAGCTCCCGGCGCGCGGCCAGCACGTTGTCGCGGTACTGCCCGCAGCTCGACCACGACCGGAACCCGGCGAGGATCAGCCCGACCGCGCGCCGCACGCCCGCCTCCGCCATCTCCCGCAGGGTGTCGGCGAGGAACGGGTGCCAGTTGCGCATGCCGACGTAGACGGGCAGCGGGGGACCGTCCCGGTCGAGCCGCTCCTGCAGCCCGGCCGCCTGCCACCGGGTCAGCCGCGTGATCGGCGAGACGCCGCCGAAGCGCTCGTAGTGCCGCGCCACTTCCTCGACGCGATCGGGAGGCACGCGGCGACCGCGAAGCACGTTCGCGAGGAAAGGCCGGATGTCGTCGAGCCCCTGCGGACCGCCGAAGCTGACGAGGAGCACCGCGTCGAACGGCGCGGAGGTTGCCGGTCGGGTCGTCATCCGTCCATGATAGCGTCCCGTCCTGAGACGCCTTCCCCCGCGCCCCGCGGACGTGCCTGCGGAGCTCACGCCGTCCGTGGTCAGCGCCGGCGCCGTGCTCCCGCGCCCCGCGGACGTGCCTATGGACGTGCGCGGCGTGTGGGACGTGGTACGCGCCTTCCTCCGCGCCCCGCGGACGTAACGCAGGCGTATCGCGAGCTGGGCTATAAGCCCGACGCCTTCCCCGCGCCCCGCGGACGTACCCCTGTCCCGCGCCCCGCGGACGTACCCCTATAATGAACGCCCGTCCGGTGGCCGGGACATGCGGGGGCCGGACCACGAGACACCATGCCGAAGCTCGCCGCCAACTTCTCGATGATGTTCCGCGAGGTCGACATGCTCGACCGGTTCGGGCTGGCCGCGCGGGCCGGCTTCACGGGGGCGGAGATACAGAGTCCCTACGAGCACACCGCCGAGGAGATCGCGCGGGCGTACCGGGAGAGCGGCCTCGAGGCGGTGCTCTTCAACCTGCCGTCCATGGTGGGCGCCGTGCCGGGGCGCGAGGCGGAGTTCGACGAGGGGGTCGCGCGCGCCCTCGAGTACTGCCGGGCCGCCGGCTGCCGGCAGGTGCACTGCCTGGCGGGAGTCACCGACGACGCGCGGGCGGAGGCCACCTTCGTGGCAAACCTGCGCCGGGCGTCGGCGGCGGCGCGGCCGGCGGGAGTGCGGCTGCTGCTCGAGCCGCTCAACACGCACGACATGCCCGGCTACTTCCTCACCCATACCGCCGACGCCCGCCGCATCATCGACCGGGTCGGGGAGGACAACGTCTTCCTCCAGTACGACGTGTACCACATGCAGATCATGGAGGGGTTTCTCGCCGAGACCATCAAGGCGAACCTCGACGTCATCAGCCACGTCCAGATTGCGGGTGTCCCGGGCCGTCACGAGCCGGACGGCTCGCAGGAAGTACACTATCCGTACCTGTTCGACGTGCTCGACGAACTGGGCTACGACCGCTGGGTGGCCTGCGAGTACCGTCCCGCCGGCGACACCCTCGCGGGGCTCGACTGGGCGCGTCCCCACGGCATCGACCCGGCGCGCGCGCGGCAGGGGCGGTGACGGCAACACCTTGCCACGTGCCGAGCGCGGAAACACGCGGAAGACGGGCCGAACCCGCGTGCAGTCGGCGCGGTTGAAGCGATCACTGTCCCGGGTCGCCCCCGGCGCGTCCCGCGGTCGTGCCGACGCCCGCCCTTGCTGACATGCGACAGATTCTCGTCACCAACGACGACGGCATCGAGGCCGAGGGGCTGCGGGCGCTGGCCGACGCCCTCGCCGCCCTCGGCCGGGTGACGGTGGTCGCGCCCGCGGAGCAGAGCAGCGCCGTCGGTCACGGCCTCACCCTGAGACGACCGCTCGAGCTGCGGGAGGTGGCGCCGGGCTGGCACTCGGTCGACGGCACGCCGGCCGACTGCGTGAACATCGCGGCCTCGGAAGTGCTCGGCGGCGCCCCGGACCTGGTGGTGTCGGGCATCAACGACGGGCTGAACATCGGTGACGACGTGACCTACTCCGGCACCGTGGCCGGGGCCCTGGAAGGGGTGCTGCTCGGGGCCCCGGCCATCGCCGTCTCGCTGCAGCGCAGCCGGCGGATGGACTACGCCGGGGGCGGCTACATCGCCCGGCAGCTTGCGGAGGCGGTGTTGTTCGAGGGGTTGCCGCGCCGCACGCTGCTGAACGTCAACATCCCGCGCACGATTCCCCGCGGCATCCGCATCACGGTGCAGGCGAGCCGGCGCCAGACGTTCGGCACGACCGGCGCCGCCGGGGCGGGACGAACGTCGGTCCGCATAGACTCGGCGCAGCTCGACTGGGAGCCGAACGAGCGGTCCGACTACGAGGCGATCCGGGGCGGCTGGGTCTCCGTCACGCCGCTGCATCCCGACTGGACCAACCACGCCGCCCTCGGCGCCGTCGAATTTCTCGCCGAATCGGATGAGGTTGAGGTAAGATAGTTGATCGTGTCGGGGCGTGGCTCAGCCTGGTAGAGCACTCGGTTCGGGACCGAGGGGTCGGAGGTTCAAATCCTCTCGCCCCGACCATCCTTCCCTCGTCGTCGGTTTCCTCTTTCCTTGCGATCCTCGCGAAGCTCCGGGCGGCCGGGGTCGGATATAATCGCGCGCTGCCGAGTGGCGCCGACGCAGGGGCGGCCCCGGGCCGCGTGGCGCCGATTCGTCAAGCGGACCGGCGGGGACGTGGGCGACGGTCCCCCCCGGAGGCGTGGCGCCGATCGGTGGGGGAGGACCGCCGACGCCGGGGTCAGTCCCCCGGACGCGTGGTGCCTCCGTAGCGCGACCCGCGGCCTGTCCGAGTCTTGATGTCGGGTCGGTCCCCGCACGCGTGGCGCCGATGCGGGCCTCCTCGGCGCGGGGCCGCGGGTATCCGGACGGGACGTGCTCGGGGACGACGGCATGCACGGGGGCGGAGTGATCGTTGCGAGGCGGTTCGTGGTTTCCGGGCGGGTGCAGGGGGTCGGGTACCGGTTCCATGCGCGCGACGCCGCCGCCCGGGAAGGGCTCCGCGGCTTCGTGCGGAACCTCGCCGACGGGCGGGTCGAGGTCGAGGCCGAGGGCGACGCGGAGGCGATGGCACGGTTCGAACGGACGCTTCGGCAGGGGCCGCCGGCCGCGCGTGTCGAGGCCGTCGCGGTGACGGAGACGACGCCCGGCGCCGCGGCGTCGGGGTTCCGCATCGAATTCGAATAGGGGTCTGTGCCGTGGAACGGCGCGGGCTCCTGGTGGGTTGGCTGGGCGCCCGGCGGAGCCGAAGGCGACGATGGGCGGGCGAGGAGTCTGTGCCGTGGAACGGCGCGGATTCCTGGCGGGTTGGTTGGGTGCCCGGCGCAGCCGCAGGCGACGACGGACGGGCGGGAGCCTTCGCCGTGGAACGGCGCGGACTCCCGAAGGGGCGGTTGGGTGCCCGGCGGAGCCGAAGGCGACGATGGGCGGGACTCCGCCTTGGAACGCGCGGATTCCTGGCGGGTTGGGTGGGTGCCCGGCGGAGCCGAGGGCGACGATGGGCGGGCGCGGCGCCGGGCGCACCGCTCACCCGGCCGCGCCGCGGACGGGACGGCGGGGAGCAGAGGACGACCAGACCGACATGGAGCACCTGAAAGCGAAGATTCGGCACGTTCCGGACTTTCCGAAGCCGGGCATCAACTTCTGCGACATCACGACCCTGATCCGCGATCCCGCGGGCCTGTCGGACGTCGTGGAGGGGTTGACCGAGCCGTTCCGCGCCGAGCGCATCGATCTGGTGGCGGGCATCGAGAGCCGCGGGTTCATCCTGGGCGCGGCGATCGCCGACCGGCTGCGGGCCGGCTTCGTGCCCGTCCGGAAACCGGGGAAGCTGCCGGCCGCCACCCTCCGGCAGGCCTACGAGCTGGAGTACGGGGCGGACGCTCTCGAGATCCACGAGGACGCCATCGAGACGGGCCAGCGGGTGCTGATCGTCGACGATCTCCTCGCCACGGGCGGCACCGCCGCCGCCGCCCGCGACCTGGTGCGGAGGACCGGGGGTGAGGTGGTGGGCATCGCGCTTCTCGTCGAGCTGACCTTTCTCGACGGGCGCAAGCGGCTGGGCGAGACGCCGCTCGTCGTCGGCCTGCAATACTGATTCTCGAGCGCACCATGGTCGAGCTGGCGCTGCTGGCGGTCGCCGCAACCATCGGGGCCGGCGCGTTCCTGGTCGGGAACGCCCTGGCCGCCCGGCGGCGGGAGGCGCAGCTCCTCGGGCTGCTCGCGACCTTCGGCCCCGCCTGCGAGCGGGCCCGCACCGACCCGCGGGTCCTGCTGGCCTGGTATCCCGTCGCCCTCGCGGGCCGGCGGGCCTTTCCGCAGGCCTTCGCGGTGCTGGACGGGGACGGGCAACGCCGGTTTCCGTTCGGTCAGGCGGAGCTCGAGGCGGCGCACGCCCGGTGGAGCACCGACTGGCTCGACTGGGAGCGCCGCCAGGACGCGGAGCATCGCGCCCGGCGCGAGGCGGTCGAGGCGGAGCTGGAACGGGCGACCGACGAGGCGGCGCCGCCGTTGCGGGCTCGCCTGGAGGCCCTGGAGCGGGAGAAGCTGGAGCAGTACCAGCGCCGGTACGAAGAGTACGTCCGCGTGTCGCGGGCGCTGAAGGAGCTGTCGGAGACGGAGCCGGCGGCGGAACCGCGTTCGACCCGCCGAGGCGTTTGAGCCGCTTCGGCCGCGCAACGGAAGCGGGGGGCGGGGGAGGCGGGCGTCACGGCCGCCCCGGGCGTGGTTGTCCGCCGCGGTCCCCGCTGCCACCTGCGTCGGATCGAGAGCCGGCGCCGCTTCGGCCGCGAAGCGGGGGGCAGGGGAGCCGGGCGCCGCGGCCGCCCCAGGGCGTGGATGGGCGCCGCGGTCCCCGCTGCCACCTGCGTCGGATCGAGAGCCGGCGCCGCTTCGGCCGCGAAGCGAGGGGCAGGGGAGCCGGGCGTCGCGGCCGCCCCGGGGCGTGGATGGGCGCCACGGTCCCCGGTGCCGCCCGCGTCGCATCGAGAGAGCGGGGCGCCGCGGCCGACCTGGATCCGGATGGAGAGAGGAAGGCGTCATGGCTGACCTGGACCTCGACCGTTTCATGCGCGGCCTGACTCGGCGCAACCCCGGCGAGCCCGAGTTCCACCAGGCGGTGAAGGAGGTCATGGGCTCGCTGATTCCCTTCATGCGCGACCACCCCCGGTACGCCGAGGGCGGCATCCTCGAGCGCATGACCGAGCCCGACCGCATCATCGTCTTCCGCGTGTGCTGGCTCGACGACCGCAACCGCGTCCGCACCAACCGCGCCTGCCGCGTGCAGTTCAACAATGCCATCGGCCCCTACAAGGGCGGGCTGCGCTTCCACCGCGACGTGACCCTCTCGGTGCTGAAGTTCCTCGGCTTCGAGCAGACCTTCAAGAACAGCCTCACCGGCCTGCCGATGGGCGGGGCGAAGGGCGGCGCCGACTTCAACCCCAAGGGCAAGAGCGACGCCGAAGTCATGCGGTTCTGTCACTCGATGATGACCGAGCTCGCCCGCCACATCGGCGAGGACGTCGACGTGCCGGCCGGCGACATCGGGGTCGGGGCGCGGGAGATCTCCTACCTGTTCGGCCAGTACAAGCGCATCAACAACCGCTTCGCCGGCACCCTCACCGGCAAGGGCGTCGCCTTCGGCGGCAGCCTCATCCGCACCGAGGCGACGGGATACGGCTGCGTGTACTTCGTCGAGAACATGCTGAAGCACCGCGGCGAGGGGCTCGCGGGCCGGACCTGCGCCGTCAGCGGGTCGGGCAACGTGGCGATCTACGCGGCCGAGAAGGCCCTCGACCTCGGGGCCCGGGTGGTCACGCTGTCCGACTCGGGCGGGTTCGTGCACGACCCGGACGGTATCGACGCCGAGAAGCTCGCCTTCGTCAAGGACCTGAAGGAGGTCCGCCGGGGCCGCATCTCCGAGTACGCCGACCGGTTCGGCTGCGCCTATCACCCCGGGGCCAGGCCGTGGGGGGTGCCCTGCGACGTCGCGCTGCCGTGCGCGACCCAGAACGAGCTCGACGCCCGCGACGCGGAGACCCTGATCGCGAACGGCGTCCGGGCCGTCGGCGAGGGCGCCAACATGCCGTGCAGCCTCGAGGCCACCGGGCGCTTCCTCGGCGCCGGCGTCCTGTTCGGCCCCGCCAAGGCCGCCAACGCCGGCGGGGTGGCGGTGTCCGGCCTCGAGCAGAGCCAGAACGCGCTGCGCATGAGCTGGTCGCGCGAGGAGGTCCACGAGCGGCTGCGGACCATCATGGCCGACATCCACGAGAAGTGCTGCGCCCACGGCGACGACGGCAAGGGCGGCGTGGACTACGTGCGCGGCGCCAACGTCGCCGGCTTCGTCAAGGTCGCCGACGCCATGCTCGCCTACGGAGCGGTGTGAGCCGGCAGCCAAGGGCGGCCGCTTCATCAGGCGGCGGAAACTCAGGCGAAATGCCGGCGAACAGGTCCTCGACGACAGCGGCATGTTGCCGTCGGCGAGACTCGGCCCTCCCGGGCGATGCGACGCGCCATCCATCACGAACGCCGTTCGCGTCATGTTGCGCCTGCGCGCCTCGCCGTCGATGAACGCCGCGACACCCTCGTCGAGGGTCAGGCTGGCGCGGACGTCGACCTGAAACCCGGATGAACGGGACCGAGGCCAACGTGTCGCCTGCCGGCGCGGCCACCCGTTCCATCGGGGTCGGCGGTCTGGCGGCGTCACCGGCCGCTTCCGCGTCGAGACCGCGAGCGCGATGCATACGACTTCGATCGCCTTGACGACCATGCCGGGCTCGAAGACCGGCTGGAACCTGCAGCAGTACGGCAATCGCCCCCCTGTTCGTTGGTGGTCGGCAGGGCTTCTTCGCGGCACCTTCGCGGCACCGCACGCGAGGGCGGCGCGAGGTAGAATGAGGCTGCGATGCCGGAGGGGCCCACTGGCGCGCCCGACAGCGACGAGCTGCGCATCACCATCGCAGCCGTTGTGGCGCAGCTCGAGCCCGATCAAATCGTCCTGTTCGGGTCGGCCGCCCGGGGCGAGATGACCGAGCACAGCGACCTCGACCTGCTCGTCATCAAGGAGCCCAACGGACAGCCCGGAGGGCGACACCACCGGTTGAACCTCGAGAACACGCGCCACGACGTCGACATCCTGCTCAGCACCAGGGCAGCCGCCGAGGCCGGACGGGAGTACGCGGGAGACGTGCACGGCATCGCCCTCGAGACAGGGCGGACCGTCTACACGAGGAGAGGCTTCAAGCCACTCGAGACGGGACCGACGCACATACTCGACGGAACGACGATGGTGCGGAAAACGCTTTTCAAGCCGGATCACGCGCACGAGTTCCTGGCCCGCGCAGAGCGCAAATGGGCAATCGCCGGCGAGCCCCACCGGCACCCGGCCGACAGGTGCGAGATGCTGCAGGCCGCAATGGAACAGGCCCTCAAGGGCCTGACCATCGCCCAGGGCCGGCAGATCGCGCACCGGCACGACCTCGACCGGCTATGGCAGGACGCCGAGCGCGACGGCGAACGAATCGGGGCGACCCGCCACAAGGACGACCTGGACAGGCTGACGCTGTACGCCGGGATCTACCAATACTGGAACCCGACGCCCGGAATGCCGGAGAAGACGTGGAATGCCACGAAGGATGCCGGCCGCGACGTGCTCGCGCACGCGCGAACCCGAATCCCGACGCTCGTCGAGGAGACGAACGAGAGGCTGAAGGAACCGGGCACGCCCGGGGCACCCCGAGGAGCGGGAAGCCCGACCGGCGGACACGGCGGCGCAGCCAAGAAGCCCAACTGAAACCGCCATCGGAGGATCCTGCCGTCGCCGGGCCGTAATGGCCTTCAGACGACGATTGACGATGGTCAGCTCGGCGATGCGCCGCCCGGCCTGACGATCCTCCGTCAGCCGGGTGTCGCAGCTCGGGCACGGGCGCCGACGCCACGATCCCCGACCGGTCACTCGAACACGTTGATCAGGGCGTAGGTGATAGAGCCGCCCTCGGGGACGACCACCTGGTGCCAGGACCGGGCGGGCACGTGGAGGATGTCGCCCTCGGTGACCTCGAAGTCCTCGGCGCCCTCGAGCTGCGGGCGCTGGCCCTCGGGAGGCTGTCCCTCGACCCAGTTCACGCGTTCGCCGCCGACCCGCACGGTGCCGGCTCCCTTCAGGACGACGTAGAGGTCCCACTTGGCGGTGTGGATCTCCGGCTGCGTGTAGCCCGCGCGGTGGATGATCTGCACGCTGTGCGGCCGGTGGTCGGCGCGGGCCAGGGCAGTGGCGACGACGAACGGCGTGCCCCAGATGCCCTCGCCGTTGCCGAGGGCCTCGTCGAGCTCGCCCTGGAAGCCGGCGACCGCCTCGGCGTCCCAGTGGAGGTACTCCTCGGGGCGCGGCTCGTTCGGGACGTCCGCGAAGGGGTCCTGGGCCGCGGCGGTCGCGGCCGGTGCGAGGCACGCCAGGGCCAAGAGAGAGATTGCGTAGCGCATGTGTCACCTCCGGTGTCGAGAATGGTGGTCTTCCGCCCGATCGTATGCGGATTCCGGCGGCAGCGGAAGGCGGAGCCGCCGTTGTGCGGCGCGCATCGACGGAAGACTGCAACGCGCCCCGGGGTCGCCGACGTGCCGGCCGTCAGCGGCGGGGACGCAGCGCGGTCGACCCGGCAACTCGCGCCGGGCTCGTAGCGGGTCGATGTGCGGCCGTCGGCGGCGGGGACGCGACGGGGCCGCGGGTGGAGGCGCTCCGGGTCCCGGCGGCGCGGGAACGGGGTATTGCCGGCGGGCGGTTCGGCCGAGAAGCGGTACATGTTCCAGCCTCCCGACGAAGCCCACGACGTGATCTGCTCTCACCAGCCGGGAGCGGTCGGTCCGGGACGGTGGGTGGTGCGTGTCGGCGAGACCACGTTGGGCGAGCGCCAATCGCTGGCCGGCGCCATCGACCTCACCCGTTCGGCGGCGCTGTCTCACCGCCGGCCGGCCTGGCTGCTCGACGAATCGGGCTACCCGCTGAAGCCGATGTTGCCGTGGAACCTGTGATTCCGCGACGGTGCCGGGACCGCGCATTCCCCACCGCATCACTGCCAATCACCCGTCGCCGTCCTGCCTCTGCTACACTGGAGCGTTACCCGATACGCGCGTGTAGCTCAGTCGGATAGAGCGACCGCCTCCTAAGCGGTAGGCCCCTGGTTCGAATCCAGGCACGCGCGCCAATCCGAATCGTCGCCGGAGCCGCGTCTCTGGTACACTCTCGGCGGAGATCGATGTGCAAGCGCCGGGCAACACCGGGCAACAGGCAGGAAGACGCGAATGAAGCGGAGTGAGCGGCATCACCTGAAGGAGAACGCCTTCGCCGTGGCGATGGCGCGGTTCCAGGACCGGGCGGAGAGCTGGGGAGCCGGGCTCGCCATCGCCGGCGGCATTGCGCTGGCCGGCGTCGTGCTGTTCGGCGGCTACACCTGGTGGTCGGAGCGGGCGGAGGCGACGGCGGGAGCCCTGCTCGCCGAGGCCCTCGTGGTCGCGGACGCGCCGGTCGTGCCGCCGCCGGCCGATGCGGCGGCCGGGGGGGCGGACGCGGCCGAGCCCCCGTTCACCCAGCCCCCCGGTTCCTATCCCACGATCGAGGCCAAGATGTCGGCCTCGCTGCCGAAGCTGCTCGAAACGGCGGATGCCTACCCGGGCACGCCGTCCGGCATCACCGCCCGGTACCGGGCCGCCGCCGCCCTCGCCGCCCTCGGCCGACACGACGAGGCGGCGGAGAACTACCGGCAGGTGATCGACAGCGACGAGGGCGGCGTCTACGGCCGCATGGCGACCCTGGGGCTGGCGAGCGCGGAGATGTCCCGCGGCGCTTATGACGAGGCGATCGCGTTGCTCGAGCCGTCGTCGGTCTCCGCCCCGGAGGCGTCCCTGCCCATCGACGGCGTCCTGATGCAGTTGGGGCACGCCTACCGGCTCGCCGGCCGGTCGGACGATGCCCGGGCCGCGTTCCAGCGCATCCTGGACGAGTTCCCCACGTCGCTCTACTTCCCGAACGCGGAGCGCGAGCTGCAAGTGCTGCAGATCGAGGGCTGATCGTCCGCCCGCCCCGTACGGCTCCAGCAGACGACCCGCCTCCCGGGCGCGCGATGTCGACAGGAGAGACTCCGCGGTTCACGGTCGGCCTGGTGCAGATGGCCTGCGGCGACTCCGCGGCCGCCAACGTCGAGACCGCGGTCGACCTGATCCGGCAGGCGGCGGCGCAGGGAGCCCAGATCGTTTGCCTGCAGGAGCTCTTCTGCTCCCGCTACTTCTGCCAGCGCGAGGACGCGGCCAACTTCGAGCTCGCCGAGCCGGTGCCCGGGCCTACCACCGCCCGGTGCGCCGCCCTCGCCGCCGACCTCGACGTCGTGCTGCTGGTTCCCGTCTTCGAGCGGCGGGCGGCCGGCGTCTACCACAACTCGGTCGCGGTCATCGACGCCGGCGGCGCCCTGCTCGGCCGTTACCGCAAGACCCACGTCCCCGACGATCCGCTCTACCACGAGAAGTTCTACTTCACGCCCGGCGACCTCGGCTATCCCGTCTTCGAGACGCGGTTCGCGCGGATCGGCCCCCTGATCTGCTGGGACCAGTGGTTTCCCGAGGCCGCCCGCCTGAGCGCGCTGGGCGGCGCGGACCTCATCGTCTATCCGAGCGCGATCGGCTGGCACCCGGCCGAGCGCGACACGGAGGGGGCCGCCCAGCACGACGCGTGGCGCACCGTGCAGCGGGCCCACGCCATCGCCAACGGCGTCTTCGTCGCCGCCGTCAACCGGGTGGGGCACGAGGGGCCGCCCGGCGGGGGGCTGCAGTTCTGGGGCGGGTCGTTCGTCTGCGACCCGGCCGGGCGGATCCTCGTCGAGGGGTCGGTCGACGGCGACGAGGTGGTGCTGGCGGAGTGCGACGGCGGCGCCGTCGAGCGCCAGCGGCGAGGATGGCCGTTCCTCCGGGACCGCCGCGTGGACAGCTATGCCGGCCTGACCGCCCGGCTCCTCGACGGAGCCGTGCGGCAAGGCCTCGAATCCGACCGGCGGGATGGTGAGCGGAGCCGTTAGGCGACGCTCTCCGAGCCAGGAGTCTGCGGCGTAGAACGGCGCGGACTCCTGTGGGATTGGTCGGGCGCCCGGCGGAGCCGCAGGCGACGACGGGTGGGCCGGCGTGCGCCCGCCCCGGGTCAGGGCCTCGGACTGCCGGCGGACGGGAACCCGTTCGGCGTCCGCCCGCTACGTGCCGAAACAGACGACCGGAAAGTTGTAGACCAGCTCGTTGGACCGCCGAACTGCTTCTCCGCCGACCCCGGCGCCCCAAGTCGACGGCGACCGCTACGTCATGCCGGCCGAGTGGGAGCCCCACCGCGCGACCTGGATCGCGTGGCCGCACAACCGCTCCGACTGGCCGGGGAGGATCGAGACGGTCCGGTGGTGCTACGTCGAGATCGTGCGCCGGCTCGCCGCCGTCGAGCCGGTCGAGATCGTTTTCCCGGACGCGAGCTCGGAGCGGCGGGCCCTCGCGCGGCTGACCCGGGCCGGGGTCGATCCGGGGCGCGTGGGGGTTCACCGGTTTCCGACGAACCGCGGCTGGGTCCGCGACTCGGGCGGCACCTTCGTGCGGCGCGCCGCAACCCGGAAGGCGCCGGCCGAAGTGGTCCTCGTGGACTGGCGCTTCGACGGCTGGGCCAGGTACGACGACTGGGCCCACGACAACCGGTTGCCGGGCCGCATCGCCGCCGCGAGGCGGGTGCGGCGCGTCGTGCCGCGCGTCGGCGGCCGGCGGCGGCCGATGGTGCTCGAAGGGGGAAGCATCGACGTCAACGGGGCCGGGGCCGCGCTGGCGACCGAGGAGTGCCTGCTCGACGCGGTGGTGCAGCCGAGAAACCCGGGCATGGACCGGGGGGACGTCGAGCGGGCGCTGCAGGCCTACCTCGGCGTCGACACCGTCGTCTGGCTGGGGCGCGGCATCGCCGGCGACGACACCCATGGCCACGTGGACGACGTCGCGCGGTTCGTCGGCCCGACCACCGTGGTCGCGGCGGTCGAGCCGGACCCCGCGGACGAGAATCACGCGCCGCTTGCGGACAACCTGCGCCGCCTGCGGGCGGCCCGGTCGGGAGGCCGGCCTCTCACGGTGGTCCCGCTGCCGATGCCCCGGCCGCTCCGGTTCGGCGGCCAGCGGCTGCCCGCCAGCTTTCTGAACTTCTACGTCGCCAACCGCCTGGTCCTCGTGCCGACCTTCAACGATCCGGCCGACCGCGTGGCCCTCGGCACCCTGGCCGACCTGTTCCCCGACCGCGAGGTGGTGGGCATCCACGCCGTCGACTTGGTCCTGGGCCTGGGCACGCTGCACTGCCTCACCCTTCAGGAGCCGGTCGCCTGACCGATGACCCACGGGGTGCGCGGCGGGATCAGGCCCTGCCGAACGTCGCCTGACGGCTCCGCTCGGCGCCCTGCCAAACGCCGATGGCCGGGCTTCGCGCAGCCACCCCGACAGCATGAACGCACAACGTCGAGGCCACAATGGCGCAGCCTGACCAGCCGAACGTCGCCTCAGGTGCATGAACCGGCGTCCCGCATTGCGACCTTCCGTCGCTCAGGGGTTGGTGTGTCTTCACTTCCGTTTGACTGTCGCGGCAACCTTCCAGGGGTTTGCGCGGTTCTACGGCGCAGACTCCGCCGGCGCCGGCTCGTGCCCGCCGGCGAGGCGTTCGTCGAGGAAGAAGGCGGAACGGGGAGCGGACCGCGACGCGCCGGCCCCGGCGGGAGCGGTGCCGAAGACGTCGGACGGTCGGCCGGCGGCGGAAGCGGGGCTCGGGCCGATCAGCTCCTCGAGGCGCGACACGCCGTACACGACCGCATCGACGGCTCCGCAGAGGGTCGCGTCGTAGAGATAGTCGCCGATGAACTGCAGCCGGGGCCAGCGGGGGTCGGGGCAGTGTCGCCGGCTCACGGGGCGCAGGGGCACGCCGCCGGGGAGGGCGGAGACGCCGGCGACTCCCGTCCATCGGTCCACGCAGGCCCGGACGAGGAGGCCGTCGGGCGCCGGGGCGGCGCCGGGCATGGCGGCGAGGACCGCGGCGACGACGTCCGCATCCGGCTTCGCGGCGTACCGCAGGGCCGCCGCCCCCCCGAGCAGCCAGCTCTGGATGCCGGCCCCCGACGAGCCGTCGTCCGGCGACTGGTCGTACACCGTGACGCCGTCGAAGGCGTCGCTCACGAAGTAGTCCTCCGGGAACTCGCGACGCCAGAACCGCCGGCGGAACACCAGGGTGACCCGCAGGTACGCGGTGCCGTGATCGTGATGGCGGACGTGCCCCTCGACGGCGTCCCGCAGGCGCTCGTCGCGCCAGCGGATCGCCCGCACGCCGGCCGGCGGCAGCGTGACGAGCAGCGAGTCGACCTCGATGCCGCGGTCCTCGCCGGCGGGGCCCCGGAGGGCGACCCGAAGCCCGGCGTCCTCGTCGGCGCTCACCTCGGTGACGGCGGTCTCCAGCGACACCGGCGAGCGGACCCGGTCGGCGAGGGCCGAGGTGAGCCCCTCGTTGCCGGCGGTCAGCGTGTACATGGTGCAATAGCCGGGATGGTCGATCAGCAGGTTGTCCATGCCGAACAGCCCGCTCGTGCGGGGCGGCTCGGTGGCGAGGTCGCTGTGGCACTGCATCGCCGTGAACCACTCGCCGCGCGGGTCGTCGATGTCGCCGAGCACATCCTCGAACGTGCGCCGCTGCCAGGGGTGCCGGTTGTCCTGCTCCCGTCCCGCGAGGGCGTAGTCCGCGGGCGGGCGCAGGGCCGTGCCCGCCTCCCAGAACCGGCGCAGGCGGTCCATGCCGCGGCGGCCGAGCATCCCCTCGAGGGCGCGGTCGTCCCGCAGCACCCGGTCGTCGACCACGAAGTACGGCGTTCCGGTCAGGGGGCGGGTCTCCAGGCCCAGGTGACGGACCAGGTTGCGGAGCTGGGGATTGCCGGCGATGTCGTAGAGCTCCGCGACCCCCGCCTCGTAGCTCGCGCCGGCCTCGGGCACCGGCGTCGTCCGCACCCGCCCGCCGGGGCGGTCGGCCGCCTCCCACACGTCTATCTCGACTTCGTTCCCGAAGCGCCGTTCGAGCAGGTACGCGCTCAGCAGCCCGCTGAAGCCGGCCCCGACGATCCCGATTCGCTCCGCCATGACACGTTCCGTTCCACCGCCCCGCACCGCCGTCCGCGGGGCCCCGCCGAGCGGCCGGCGCCTGT
>JAJEFC010000441.1 GCA_022820675.1 Vicinamibacteria bacterium
ACGGCGATTCGCAAGGCGGCCAGGCCGTGACGCCGGTTGTAACCGACGCCGAGAGCACCGGCGTCCCGCGGCGGGTCGGCAACGCGCGACGGCGATTCGCAAGTCGGCCCCGGCCGCGATACCGGGAGCGGCGGGCGCCGAGAGAACCGGCGGCCGGGGGCGGGCGGCAACGCGCGAAGGCGGTTCGCAGGGCGGCCACGGCCGCAACCGCAGGGGCGGCAGGAGAACACCGGTCACGACGACCGGCAGCCGCGTGAAGAGGACGTCAGGGAGGCTCGAGATGGCGAAGAAGCGCGACAACGACCACGACGATCCGCGGCTCGAGAACGAGCCGGGCGTCAGCCGGCGGGACTTCGTCAAGACGGGAGCCGCCGCTGGCCTGGGAGCGGGCGCGCTGCTGGCGCCGGGCTCGGCCGAGGCGCAGGCCCCTGCCGAGGACGTCACCTGGGACTACGAGGTCGACGTCGTCATCGCCGGCGGCGGGTGCGCCGGCCTCACCGCGGCCATCCGCGCGCGCGACCTCGGAGCCAGTGTGCTGGTGGTCGACGCGAACTACGACGTCGGCGGCCGGATGCTGCACAGCGGGTCGTTCGTGTCCCTCGGGGGCGGCGACCCCGTCCAGGTGCGCGACATGAAGGGAGAGAAGGACAAGGAGGGGTTCATCACCGTCGAGCCCACCGAGGCGCCGGAGGAGCTCGACGACAGCGTCGACCTCCTGTTCACCGACCTCACCGACTGGTCGGTCCTCGATCGCAAGGGCCAGAGCCCGTACCGCTACAACGAGCGCGAGCTTTCGCGCGCGTGGGCCGAGAACTGCCCGGCGACCCGGCAGCTTCTCATCGACAACTACGTCCGGTTCGCGCGCGCCGGCGGCACCCACGGCGGGGGCGGCCTGTCGCGCGCGCGGGGGGCGCGCGCCTTCCTCATGCTCGGCGACAGGACCGACATCAAGGCGGGCACGATCACGGCGGAGGACGCCGGCGTCGCCGACCCCGAGCGCACGAGCGCGTTCGCCCCGGTGCAGATGAACAACGCGAGCCGATCGGTCGCGCCCGGCGCGGTCAGCAATGGCGCGGCCCTCGCGCGGCCCCTCGAGTTCTCGGCCCGCGAGAAGGGCGTCGAGTTCATGCTGCACCGCGCTTTCGCGGATCTGATCCGCGAGAAGCCGTTCTCGGGCCGCGTGGTGGGCATCCGCGCCCACTACTCGCCGCGCCACCACCCCGAGACCGGCGAGCTCATGCAGAGCTACTGGCAGAACGGCAACGTCGACGAGCGGCGCGAGACGGTGACCATCCGCGCGCGCCGGGGCGTCATCCTCGCCAGCGGCGGCCACGCCGGCAACCCCCAGGTCCGCAGCATGTTCTACCCGGCCATGCGCGAGCCCGCGTTCCCGACGAGCGGCCTCGCCCTCCAAGGCCCCCACGGCCAGGACGCGAGCGCGCTCGTCGCCGGCCTGCGGGTGGGCGCCAACCTCGCGGGGATGCAGCAGAACCTGTCGTACCCCACGACGTTCCACATCTCGACCCGCCTCGGCACCCGGGACGCGTACACGACGATGATGCCGGGGCACCCGACGTTCGGCTTCCGCGGCTCGGCCGGGGTCAACGTCGGCAGCGCCGGCTTCGAGGAGTTCATCGCGGTGAACCAGGTCGGGAAGCGGTTCTTCAACGAGGTCCGCCTGCCCTCCCGGCCGGCCGGCAGCCGGTACCCCGACGACGGCGCCACCCCCGGCCGGGGGCTCGATCACAAGCCCCTCGACTGGCGCAACTGCCAGGCGAAGTGGGTGCGCGAGATGTACAGCTACGAGCACGGCCTCGACGCCGCGCTGGCCATCAACGAGGGGTCGGAGGCTCCCGACTACTACTCGGGGCCGCTGTGGGCCATCTTCGACGAGGAGGCCGTCGACCGCACCGGCTGGGAGCTCTACTTCCCGTACGTGGCCGACAACGGCTACTTCTTCAAGGCCGACACCATCGAGGAGCTGGCCGAGAAGATCAAGGCCGGCCACGAGTTCCAGCGGGTGCCGTTGCGCCACCTCGCCGAGACCGTCGCCAGGTGGAACGGCCACGTCGACGCCGGCGCCGACCCCGACTTCGAGCGCGAGGCCGACGCCCCGATGTACCGCATCGACCGGCCGCCGTTCTACGCGCTGTCGATCATGGTCGTCTGGCACGACTCCTACGGCGGCCTGCGGGTCAACGGCCGCCAGCAGGTCGTCGACATGCAGGGCGAGGCCATCCCCGGCCTCTTCGCGGGCGGTGAGGCGGTGGGCGGGTTCAACAAGCACGGCCTCGGCAAGGGCCACGTGCACGGCTACATCGCGGGCACGCACGCCGCGGAGGATCCGTCGGCGTAGCGGAGGGCCGTCGCGGACTTCGCCGGTCCGCGGGGAACGGGGTGCCCGCGCCTTCGCTACGGAGGAGACGTCGGCGTAGAAGACGAGGCCGTCGCGGGCTTCGCGGGTCCGCGGGGAACGGGGCGGCCGGCGCCTTCGCTACGGAGGAGCCGTCGGCGTAGAAGACGAGGGCCGTCGCGGGCTTCGCGGGTACCCGGGGAACGGGCGGCCCGCGCCTGTTCCACCGCGTGGGCGTCGAGGACGGCCGTCGCGGATTTCGCCGGTGGGTGTCGACACGTCCCGGGGGCGGACGTCATCGGATGACCGGCGCACCCGCGTTCCAGTCGAGGATCACCAGGCTGGACGGGCCGGCGTCGAAGGCCGCCAGGACGTCGGCGAGGACGGCCTCCGCGCCGCCCCGCGCGGCGTGGTCGAGAAACGCCGCGATGCCGGCGGCGTCGAGCGTCCCGGCCGGGTCGTCTCTCGATATCGGGATTGTGTTCCGGGCGCGCGCTCCGGTCCGGGTCAGGACGGCGACCTTGCCCGCGTCTTTTCGAATCGTGACCCGCCCGTAGACGGCCCCGTGGAGCCGCTCCAGGGCGCGGTCGACGAGTCGGCGCCGTTCCGGCTCGTACTCGGGGGCGATGCGCAGCAGCTTCGTGCCCGCTTCCTGCTCGAGACGGTACGCGTTCGTCTTCCAGTGGTTCCCGACGCCGCGGATGGTCTCGGCATCAAGCATGTTGACGGCGCAGGCCAGCGCGTGGGGGTCCGCGTGGTGCGCCACCGCGACGTCGAACAGGTCTCTGGCCGGACTCTCCCGCTTCAGCGCCCGCTCCAGCTTGCCGCGCAGTATCTGGGCGGTGCTCTTCACCGCGACCTCGTGGTCGTCGATCAGGACCCGCCGGTGGCCGGACGCGGGGCGGCTGTCCAGCTCGGCGATGTCGACGACGCCTTCGTCGAAGACGACGCGGTGGAGGGTCGCGCCCATCAGGACGTCCCGGGCGCCGAGGGCGTACATGTCGGCTTCCAGGGTGCCGCCGAAGCGCTTGTCGAGCTCGAGAATGCGGCTGCCCCCGGGCACCGTCAGATCGATGTCGGTACTCTCGCGGTGGGCCCACCGCTGAGCGAGGATCGTGCCGCCGCCGACGTGCCAGCGCGGCTGGGGCCTCCCCATCTGCGAGAGGGCCCGGTGGAGCACACCGCGCGTTCTGTGCCACAGCTTTCGCGCCGGCGACGGCAGGCTCAGCAGTTCCACAGCGGTATCCCGTCGGCCTCGGGCGCCATCGCCATGTTGTTCAGCCAGCGGAAGCTCGTGAACGTGCGCAGCCCCTCCACCTTGTGGAAGGCGGCGACGAGTTGCCGGATCGTGTAGACGTGCTCGCCCCAGGCGTCGAGGAGGTCGAGGCGGCTCGCCTCCTCGGCCCAGGTGCTGATGAGGCATCGTTGCCTCGCATCGACCTCGCCGCCGTGGATGGCGTCGTAGAACTCGCCGGCGCTGGGCCGGCGGGCCCAGCCGGCGCAACTGGTCGCGAGGCGCCGCGCGACCGCGATGCTGCGCGGCCCCATTCGGTCCGGGTCGTGGTCCGTCCAGTGCGTGAAATACGATGCCGGCGCCGGCTCGTCCGGAAACGCCTCGGGCGGTCCGAGCAGGCACGGGCGCCGGTGCTCCAGCTCGGGGGGGAGCCGGCCGACCACCTCGTTCCAGTAGTCGAGCAGCCGCCGCCGGTCCGTCGGCGATCCGTGCAGGAGCGCCTCGATCTCGTGGTGTTCGAGCCGCCGGGATGCCATCCCGGGAATCGTAACACCGCGATTCGGGGCGTCGGGGCGGCGGGAGGCGGCGGGTGCCGGTCATGCTCCGAGGCGCGGCGGAAGCCGTCGGGAAGCCAGGGGACCACGGCGCGGGTCGGCCGAGTGCGGGAACGTCCACGGCCTTCGCAGGGACACGGCGCACGACCGGCCCGTACTTGAGCGAGGAACGTCAGGAAGTCGTATGATCGATTCCGCCTGATGCGCTGATCGACCATGGACCGTCACGACCATCCGCAGTCTGCGATTGCCGCGTCCGACGCCGAAGCGTCATCCCGTGGGGCGGATGCCGGCGCCGCCGTGCCGGAAGCCGCGCGCGTCGTCGTTTGGGACGTGCCGGCGGTCATCGAGCACGGAAAGCGCTTCACCGTCAGGATCGGGGTCACTTGCTCTTTCGCTCGCCGGTCCGACGGCTGGCGGATCGAGGTACGCGACCACGAAGGCGGTATCCGGGCGACGGCAACCGTCGGCGAGGAACCGTGGCCCGGCACCGACGCGCTCTACCATGCCGAGGTCGCTCTCGTTGCCCCGGAAGCCGAAGGCCTCTACGCCTGGGAGGCCACGGTAGTGACGGGCGCGACCGGCGACGGGTCGGCGACCGGCGGCGTGGCGGAGCCCGGCGGGGTGGCGGAGACTGGTGGCGAGGTAAAGCCGGGCGGGGTGGCGTCGACCGGCGGCGCGGTAGAGCCGAGCAGGGTGGTGACGACCGGCGGCGCGGCGGAGCCGAACGGTGCGATGGCGACCGGCGGTGCGGCAGAGCCGAGCGGTGCGGTGGAGCCGGACGGGGCCGCCGATCCGGGCGGGGCGGCGGACCCGCACACCGGTGGCCGCGCCCGCTTCGGAGTACGGGTTGTACCGGCGCCCGCGTGCCGCGTGACGGTCGTCGCGCTGGACGCCGCGAGCCGGACCCCGGTCGAGGGGGCTCGGGTGGTGGCGCACCCGTACCGCGCCGTCACCGACGAGCGCGGGATGGCGGAGCTGCAGGTTCCGGCCGGCGAGTACCGGCTCTTCGTCTCGGGAAGGGGCTGCATCCCCTTCCGCTTCGACGGAGCGGTGACGGCCGACACGACGATCCGGGCGGAGCTGGAGCAGGACCAGGAGCTTTCGGATGCCGATATCTGGTCCTGATCGCGCCGGGAGGACCCACTCGCCTGGCCGCTGGCGCGCCCTCGCCAGCGCGGGCGGGGCATACGCGATGTGGGGGCTCGTCTGATGGAAGAGATCCTGGTTGGTCGTCCGAGTCCGCGAGCCCGCGGCGGGACCGTGCATGGCACACGTCGGATGCTGCCGGGCCTCGTGCATGGTCTTCTCGCCTGTTTCCTCGTTCCAGGCGCCGTCGCCGCGCAGGTCGGCGAGACGGTGGCCGAGCAGGGGCGGCAGCTCTACGGGGAGCACTGCGCGCTGTGCCACGGAGACTCGGGCGCGGGCCGCTCGGGGGCGTTTCCCGCCCTCGACGGCAACGAGCGGCTCGGCAACGCGGCCCGCGTCGTCCGCGCCATCCGCGAGGGCATCGGGAACATGCCGGCGTTCCCGGCCCTGGACGCGGCCGAGACCGCCGCGGTCGCGAGCTACGTCCGCGGCGCCTGGACGAACGGCCTCGGGGCGGTGACAGCCGACGCGGCGGCGGCGGTGCTGGACCGGCTCGCGGACGGGGGACCGGCGGCGTCGGTCCGGGACGGCGTCTACACCGAGGATCAGGCGGCGCGGGGGCGGCAGATCTACTTCGGCGCGTGCAGCCTGTGCCACGGGCGGCGGCTGAACGGCGCTCCCGACGATCCGGACATGGTGTCCACGCCGCCGCTGGCGCGGGCGCGCTTCCTGCGCGTGTGGGAGGGGCGGTCGCTAGCCGTCCTCCTCGCGTACACGCGGCTGACGATGCCCGAGGACAACCCCGCGTCCCTCACCGACCAGGAGTATGTCGACGTCGTCGCCTACATGCTCTCGATGAGCCGGATGCCGGCCGGGGGGGACGAGCTCCCGCCCGATGCGCGCGGTCTCGCGCACATCGTGGTCCGGCCGCGGCAATAGGCCGGCGGCCGAGCCGCCGCGGCCCACCGCGCGGCGCGTCCTCCGGCTCGACGGCTGTCAACGCCCGGCGGCCCGGGTCGACGGTGTCGGTTGGTGTTCTGGGGGTTCAGCGCGCCGGCTCGGGATCCCTCCCCACGGCCGGTCGAGGGTCGCCGTCCTCAAGGTACGGTTGGCGCAGCCGGGGGAATTCTGCCGTAGCGCTATGCGGCGCGTGCACGTCTGCCTCAGCAGCGTTGGGGGAGGAGTCTCACGCCTTCTCGTAGTCTGGACCAAACCTCGTCAGCGTCTACGCGGCGTATTACGCTGTCGCGTCTCATGCGACCCTTGATCTGGTTGACTGCGGCTCTTGTCGCGCTCGCCATCCATTTCTTCAGCGCCCTGCACTCGTGGACACTGATCAGGCCGGCGTGTTCGGTCACGATCCATCCTGCATCGTAGATGTCCCTCGCCTTCCGGTGCGGTTTATCGCCAGCTACGGTCGCCAGTTTTCTGCGGATCAGTTCGTCGTCGGTGTAGATCAGAATCCCGTCGACTCGTTCGCACCTGTCGAGCGGAACCCGCTCGGGCATGTTCGGTTTCGTACCGGTGCGCCGGTAATCCAGCCTCGTTGGGCCTGAACTCGCGAGCCCCGCTCGTGCAGGCCTGATCCGAACGGTTCCTCGCCAACCCCAGTTTACGCCCACTCTGTACTTGTTCGTCAACCCTGCTTGTTCGATGGCGTTTCGCACGCTCCTTCGCAGGTTGACTGGCCCGTCGCCCTCGAAGTCGAGGTCGGTAGACGGTCTCGGAAGTCCGATCTTCAGCCGTAGTGCGGTGCCGCCCTTCAGCGCGCAGGGGTTGTCCTGGCGGTCCATTTTCGCCTGGTATGCTCTGCCGATGCGCTTCAGGTCCTCATCTCGCGTCACTTCTTCAGGCGTGAACGGGATCTTCGGGTACGGCGGCATCACGCCCACGGGCGCCACTCCCGTCTCCACGTGTCCCATTTGCGGCGTTCGTCGCCTTGCAGTGCCCACCGCAGTTTCCACGCCCACCAAGTCAGTCGTGTCCAGTGGAGCGTGCAGCACAGCCATTGAGTCAGTTCGAGGCTGTCGACCGGCTTCAGGTCCGGCACCTCTCCGTACAACTTGTCCGTTCTCAGTTGGGCCCATGCCGTCTCGATGACGGCCCGGTCGTACGCCGCCGTCCAGATTGGGCTCTCGCTTTCGCCTGCCGGGTGTCCGAGCACCCTCAGTCCCGCCCGAGCGTCCTGGACGCCGCTTCGGCCCAACTCGTCGAGCAGTACTCCGTATGTCTCTTCGTCGGTGAAGTCGTGCTCGTCCAGTTTTTCCGGCTCGGTTGCGAACCACGTTGCGTGGTTGTGCCAGTCTCCGCCCTCGTGTCTGGGGTCGGGGATGTTCAGGGCGGCCACTCCGGTGATGTGGCGCCGGGGGCTCGTCGGTCCGATCACTACGGGCGTGCTGTTTCCGTCCGCCGCGGCCAGGGTGTGGTTCATCGCTGGTGGATTCCCGCGGTCGCGTGTCGGGCAGCCGCGACTTGCGCTCTGCGGCCTGTTCCGGCCGTCTCTCCGTCGCGGCTGCGGCGACAACGCACGGGCTCCGGGCCGGGATTGTCCGACCCGAGCTTCGTCCCGCGACAAGGCGGCGACGGCAGGATGACCAACGATCTCGATCGTGCCACGTCCCTGGTTCCGGTGCAATCTCGGCGGGGTCGCGTCGGGCGGTGGGGCGGCCCCATCCCGTTGGTGCGCGGGCGCGGAGGGAAATCGGCGGCCGGGTCACGGCCAAGCGTTGGTGACCTGTCTCCGTGCTTCCTCGACGAGCACCAACCCTTCCGCGTGCCGTCGGGCCGCACTACCCGTCGTGGCGGTCGAGCCGCCCTCAGGCCAATCTGCCGCGAGCGCGAACACGTTGCGGCAGGGCACCTTGGGACTCGAAACCTGCTTGGTCGCGCTGCTCGACGCCGACTTCGAGATGGGCGTGCGCGGGAAGCGGGCTCGCCTTGTCGGCAACTGTCATATGGCGCCTGTGGACGAGCGACTCATCAGCGGGGCAGCGGCGGGGGCGATCGCCACGGGAACGGCGCGGGCGATTCACGCCAGCTTTGCCGGCGAGTATCGTGATTCGCCAGCGGCAGTAGAGTCCGGCCGGCGTGTTTCCGGCCCTGCAACCGGAACCGCTGCCTGCAAGCGGAATACGCCGGCTGGCCGTATAATCCGACGACGCTACCGAACCCTTGGCCCCGCCGTCAGGGCCCTTGACCGTGGCTCCTGCGCTTCGGGAGGTTGGCATGAACGCATCGACGACGACTCGGAGATCAGCGCGCCGGGTGTCGGCCGGAGCGATGGCCGTTGGGGCCTGGGTGCTGCTGATGCCGGCCATCGCGGCCGCGCAGCCCGAGGTGGGCCAGGCGGACCGGTTCCAGGTCGAGGAAGCGACCATCGAGGGCATTCACCAGGCCATCCAGGACGGCCGGATCAGTTGCCGGGGGCTGGTGCAGGCCTTCGTCGACCGGGCCCGCGCCTACAACGGCGCCTGCACGCGGCTCGTCACTCTCGACGGCGCGCCCGTTGCGCCGGCGAGCGGCCCGGTCCGCGCCGGCGCGCCGGTGCAGTTCCCCACGTCCACCGTCCCCGTGTCGAGCATCCTGCCCGATCTCGACCGGTATGCGGGCATCCCGCTCGACCTCGGGAGAATGGAGCCCACCCTGTCGGACCCCACCGTGCAGGCGCAGTACGGCATGGTCGCGGGCGTCCCGAACGCGGGTCAGGTCAACGCCCTGTGCTCGCTCAACCTGCGCGGCGAGCGGTCCGTGAGCTGCCCGGGCGCGTGCGACGCGCACCCCGAGACGGGGGAGATTCCCGCGGACTGCCCCGCCGCCTGCGACGCGTTCCGGCGCCAGCCCGACGCCCTCGAGCGGGCGGCGGAGCTGGATGCGCGATACGGCCCGGATCCGGATCTCGCGGCCATGCCGATGTACTGCATCCCCCTGGGGTTCAAGGACGTCTTCGACACGAAGGACATGCGGACGACGACGGCGGCCGACATCGACTTCGCGATGGACGCGCCCCCCGCCGACGCGACCATCGTCGAGCGGCTGCGCGCGAAGGGCGCCATCGTCTACGCCAAGGCCAACGCGACCGAGTTCAACGGCGGCATCGGCAACCCCGGCGGACCGGCGGCCGCAAACGCGCGGTACCTGGGCTACGCGGAGCGGAGCACGTGGGGCGGGCAGGCCTGCAACCCCTACGACACCGAGCGCTCGCCGCGGGGCTCGAGCTCGGGGTCGGGCGTCGCGGTCTCGGCGAACCTCGTCACCTGCGCCTTCTGCGAGCAGACGGGCGGGTCGTGCAAGGGGCCGGCCTCGCGCAACGCCACCGTCAGCCTGCTGACGACCAAGGGGCTGATCCCCTACGGCGGCGCCGTCGGGTCGAACCCGCTGGTGGACCGCGCGGGCATCAACTGCCGCACCGTCCGCGACGCCGCCCTCGTGCTGGACGCCCTCGCCGACCCTGCTCTCGGCTACTTCGATTCCAGGGACATCTACACGGCGGTGCCGGAGGCGCTGGTCTCCGACGAGCCCTACGCCGGCTTCGTCGTCGGCGATGTTCCCGACGACGGGGGAGAGCAGCCGCTGGCCGGCATGCGCATCGGCATCGTCCGCGAGTACATGGTCAAGCACACCCTGAACGACGCGGCGATCAGCGACCGGATCGACGACGAGATCAAGACCGTCCTCCGCGACCGGCTCGGGGCGGTCCTCGTCGAGTCGCGGGATGCGCTCCATCCCGACGACCCCGACGTACCCGACATGGACTACACGTTCCAGGACGCGCTGGCCGAGATCCTGCCCATCCACATGCCGGAGTACTTCTCCAAGACCCGCGGCGGCGCCCTCGAGTTCGCGGTGCCGGGCCACGACGTCACGTCGACGCGCTACCTCGTCGAGCTCGCGGAAGGCCGCGCGCCCCTCGCGGCCAACCTGAACCTGCGCCGCGTGACCCTCTCGCCCGCGACGCGCGCCTTCGCCTTCCACATCGATCAGTACCTGGCCCGCCGCGGCGACGAGCGCGTCACGGACATGGCCAGCCTCGACGCCAACACCAAGTACTTCTCGGCCGCGTCCGACGCGGGCTCGGCGAACTGGGCCGCGCTCGACGACGTGCGCTCGGCCGGCAACACCGAGCGCATGCAGATGCGCGCGGTCATGCAGTTGGTGCTGGCCAAGGTGATGCGCGAGAACCGGCTCGACGTGCTCGTGAACCCCGAGAACACCCTGCCCCACCAGAAGGTGGGCGGACCGAGCGAGCCTACCGTCAACGGCCGCGGCGCGTCGGGGTCGACCCAGACCATCACCGCGCTCATCGGCGCGCCCGAGATCGTCGTGCCGGCCGGGTTCAACGACGTCGTCTACGAGCCCCGCTACGTCCTGAACGCGGCCGGCGACGGCTACGACGCCGTCCCCGGCTACGAGCCGTCGCGGCTCGACACCCCGCTGCCCATCAGCATGATGTTCTGGGCCGGCCCCGGCGACGAGGCCGCGGTGCTGAAGGCGGCGTCCGCCTACGAGGCGGCGACCCGGCACCGCGTGCCGCCGCCCGACTTCGGCCCGCTTGCCGACCCGCGGTAGGGCTGCGGCGAGTGCTTCGATGCGCTTGTCCCCGACCGGCGAGATCCGGGCAAGGGGATGGCCGCGACCGCAACGAACGCGCGGACCGCGGACCTGCCGAACTGATGCCGGCCGTGGGCAGGCCGGTGGGGACAGAGCGGACGTTCTTGTTCGTGACCGCGAACCGGATTCAGGTTCGCCCAGCGGATGTCGCCCCTCAGTATTCGGGCCGCGACTCACCTGCCAGGCCCTCGTCCGCGAGACGCTGTTCGACGGCGGGATCCAGCTTGGCGCATTCCGTCGCGAGCCGGGTGCGGGTGAGCCGACCGAGCTTCTCCGCCAGGGCCGATTCGACCGCCCGGCTCCGGTTGCGGAACCGCCGTTCCGACACGAGGGTGTCCACGTGATTCAGCAACTCCGCGTCGAGGGTGAGGGCGACCTTGGCTTTCGGCATGGCGTTGGAGAGTATGACGCTTCATCGTGCCAGTCGGCGATGTCGCCCCGACCCGCCCGTGTGCGGCGAACCAGCCCGGAGAGCGTCGCCTACGGCTCCGCTCACCGCCCAACCAAACCTGCCGGGAGTCTGCACCGTTCTACGGCGCAGACTCCCAGCCCGCCCATCGTCGCCTGAGGCTCCGCTGGGCGCCCAACCAACCCTCCAGGAGTCCAAGCCGTGCCAGGGCGCAGACTCCTGGGCCGGGCGGCGGGGTGGGGCGGTTGCAGCGCGCACGATTGGCGGGCTGGCACTGCCGCCGTGTCGATGCTATAACGGCGGAACGGGCGGCCGGGCGCCGTGGTGGCGCCGTCGGACGGCGCCGGGGAGTCGCGATCATGTTCAGGGGAACTCGCGTCGGAGTCGGCGGGCGTATCGCCGGTCGGATGCAGCGGGAATGCCTCCACGGGCTCCCGAGAGCGAATCCCGTGGTTCGGGCAGTCGGGCTTGCCGCGGCTTGGCTGATCGCGATGGGCGGATCGGTGGGCGCACCGAACTTCGCCGGGGCGGCCCAGCTCCCGGCGTCGGACGGGGGGTTCACGGCCGAGCAGGCCGCGGCGGGGTGGACGGAGTACGTGCGGCAGTGCGGGGAGTGCCACGGCGAGGGGCTGGACGGGGCGGAGGCGCCGGCCCTGCGCGGGGTCGATTTCCTGAACGGCTGGGCGGGGCGGACCACGGACGAGCTGTTCGCGTACGTTCGGGACGAGATGCCGCCGGGCCTCGGGGGCTCGCTCGGCAACCGGGTCTACCTGGAGCTGGTCGCGTACATCCTCGACGCGAACGGGGCGCGGCCCGGCGACGCGCCGCTGACGGCCGAGACGGCGGTGCCGATTGGTGACGCCGCGGACATCGCCGAGGCGCGGCGGGCCGCGGACGCGGGCGAGGCGCCGCGGCGGCGGCCGACCCGGTTCGTCAACCGGGCAGTCGAGCAACCCCTGACCCCGGTCACCGACGCCATGCTGCAGGACCCGCCGCCGGGCGACTGGCTGAGCTGGCGGCGGACCCGCGATGGCCACGGCTACAGCCCCCTCGACCAGATCACGCGCGACAACGTCGACCAGTTGCGGCTGGCCTGGGTGCTCGCAATCCGCGAGGGCAACCACCAGACGGCGCCCCTCGTGCACGACGGGGTGATGTTCCTGGCCAGCCCCGGCGACGTGGTGCAGGCCATAGACGCGGTCACCGGCGACGTCATCTGGCAGTACCGCTCGCCGCTGCCCGAGGACGCGCCCCAGCGGGCGCCCACCCGCACCCTGGCCCTCCATGGCGACCGCGTGTTCCTCGCCACCGCCGACGCGGCCCTCGTGGCCCTCGACGCGAGGACCGGCGAGGAGGTGTGGCGGACGGTGAAGGCCGACTACACGCAGGGCTTCCGCCAGAACGCCGGCCCCGTCATCGCCGACGGCGTCGTCGTCACCGGCACCAACGGCTGCCAGCGCTACAAGGCGCAGACCTGCTTCATCACCGGGCACGACCCCGACACCGGCCGCGAGCTGTGGCGCATGTCGACCATCGCCCTGCCCGGCGATCCCAACGACGCCTCGTGGGGCGATACGCCGCCGTACCTCCGGGCGGGCGGCGACCAGTGGATTCCCGGCAGCTACGACCCCGAGCTCGGCCTCTACTACATCGGGACGGCGCAGGCGAAGCCGTGGGTGGCCGCGAGCCGCGGCATGACGACGCGGCAGGACGCGCTCTACACCAACTCGACGCTGGCCCTGCATCCGCGCACCGGGCAGGTGGAGTGGTACTTCCAGCACGCCCCGGGCGAGACCCTCGACCTCGACATCGTCTACGAGCGGGTGCTCGTCGACGCCGACGGCGAGAAGTGGCTGTTCACCATCGGCAAGGACGGCATCCTCTGGAAGCTCGACCGTCGAACCGGGGCGCTGGTCGACCTGCGCGAGACGGTCTACCAGGACGTCTTCGAGTCTATCGACCGGACCACCGGCGAGCTGACCTACCGGCCCGACATCCGCGACGCGGACGTCGGCGACCGGGTGCCCGCCTGCCCCAGCCTGCTCGGCGGGCACAATTGGCAGGCTTCCGCGTATCACCCCGGCGCCGGCGCCCTCGTGATTCCCCTCCATCAGGCCTGCATGTACCTGACCGGCCGCGAGGTCGAGTTCGTCGAAGGAGGCGGCGGCGTGGCCGGCCGCTCCGAGTACCTCGAGATGCCGGGCTCGAACGGCAACGTGGGGAAGCTGGCCGCCTACGACGTGCGGACGATGGACGAGCTGTGGAGCCGCGAGCAGCGGGCCGCGTTCCTGACGTCGACGCTGACCACGGCGGGGGGCCTCGTCTTCGCGGGCGACGCCGACCGCTACTACCGGGCGTTCGACATCGGGACGGGCGAGGTCCTGTGGGAGGCCCGCCTCGGGGCCAAGGCGCACGGCTACCCCATCACCTACGAGGCGGACGGCCGGCAGTTCATCGCGGTGCCGGCGGCGCTGGGCGGCGCGTTCCGCAGCCTGACGGCGACCCTCACGCCGGAGATCTTCCAGCCGGAGGGGGGCAACGCGCTCTACGTCTTCGCGCTGCCGGAGTGACGCGGCGGGGCCGGCCGGCGACGAGGAAGACTCGACAAGATCGGCCGCGTGTCGAGTCTTCCGACTGCGCGCATAGCCGGCGAAGCGAGCAATCGCGCAACGCTCGGCACGGTCGGTCATGCTCCACGCGCGGCCAAGCGTTCGACGAACCGGACCAGAGACGCGAAAGCCGGGTGGTCGAAGTTCCACCGACCTTGTTTCGCACCCTCTCCCACGCGCGCTACCGGATCGGGGCCGCCAGCGAGCCATGCGTGCGCGAACGACTTGTCGCGGTTCGTCGATGCCAGGACGTCGCTGTCCTCGAGGCAGGTGAGATACCGTTCGACGCAGTCGCCGGCCGGTGTCTCGGCCAGAGACCGGACGCACAGCGTCTCGAGAGCGCCTCGCCCTTGAGCGTCGGGGATGATCAAGATGCCGACGTCGGGAGGTCCATCCGAGAAGTCTCCATGACGGCCTGGGGCCTGAAGGCCCGCTTTGCCCACCGCGTCGTGGACGCTGGCCCAGGCAGCACCGCCATCAGTGTCAGCGTCTCGAACGACTCCCACGGCGCGCAGTGCGACCCCCCGTTTCGTCGCATCCTTGAGGATGGCAAGGATGCGCGATTGGAATTGGGTCCGTCCTCCCGCCTCGACGACCTGCACCGTCGGCGCCAGTTCGCCCAGGCAGTGACTCTTCAGGGCGTCGAAGAGGTTCGATTCGTCCCTGCCTTCCACCAGCAGGAGACGTTCGCACTCGACCCGAAATTGGTCGCGGCCGGACGGCGTCATCGCAGATCCAGGTTGATGTCGCGGGCGGCCTCGAGGGTCTCACCGCAATAGGTCACGGCGCGCACCTTGTCGCCATGACGGGAGAGAGCATGGACCGCAAGTTGGTCGTCCTCGTCCATGAAGGTGTCGAGCGCAGCGTCGATACACTCTCGACTGTGGGTCGTCGCGAAGATCTGAACGTCGAATTCGCCGGTCATTGCCTGCACCTGGCGCCACAACTTCGGCAGGACGAGGTGGTGCAAACCGTTCTCGATCTCGTCGATCACGACGAGCCCGCCCTTGTAGCGGTGAAAAGCAACGAAGAGGCGAAACAGGCGGGTCATGCCGCCGCCCAGGGATTGCAGCGGTAGCCTTTCGTCTTCCGTGGTCGTTGCGAGGATGAACGGCTTGCCGCTGTGATCCGTGATGACTTCCACGTCGATGAGGAGTGGCAGGAGAAGGCGGAGCGTGCTCTTGACGTAGTCCTTGCGCCCCTGGGCGACCAGCGCCGAGAAGTGGTTGATGGTCTCCTCGTCCATGTCCATGGAGAACCAGGGCAGTTGAATGACCGCGGGCCGGTGATTGGCGGGCCGATCGATAGTTGGCAAGATGAAGACGCCCTCGCCCGGCACCTCGGCCAAGATGCCGTGCTCGCCGCCCGCTTCACTACCATTGAGCCAGACCCTGAGCCGTCCTTGGGGCGGAACGGGCCACGTTGTCCCTGTCGCCGCCGCCGGCTTCGCAGACGGGGCGATCCGTTCGTCGGAGTCTACGGTTCCTGCGCCACCCACGGTCGGCATTCGTTCGAACGTCGCCCTCCATCGCTGCACCTCGCCGTGTTCCGTGCCGGCGAGTTCGAGCGCGCCATCGCGAACCAGACGGGCGACCGGGTCGACTACGCTGCGCACCGACCGCTGGACGTGGGCGTTCCACGGCAATATGGGCGTGAAACGGCCGTTGAACAACCAGATCGCTTCGGCGAGCGAGGTCTTGCCTGCCCCGTTCGGCCCGGTGATGAGGTTCACCCCGGCGAGGCGCTCCAGATGAACCCCGTCGATTCCCCGATAATGGACCGCGCGAAACGATTCAAGATGACTCATGGACAGCGACGCGGGATTATATTTCAAGTGGCGCCCCGCCGCGTCGGATGAACGGGTAGACAGCCGTCAAGGCTCACGTGCCAGGAGCTCGAGCGGGCCGTTAGCCGTCACTTCACCGCCGCCGTGAGCCATGGGGGGGCGGAGCGCGAACTGGTCGGGGCATCGCGGGTCGGCTTCGAGCGCTCGTTGTTCCGGCTACAATGGGGGGGTGACGAGGGAGGCGCAACAGGGCTGTAAGACTGTAAGTCATTTTTTATGAGTCGTTTGCGAGGATCATGCGACGTCGGCCCTGTCGGGGTGACGCGGCGCGCGGCCACAGCGTCTTGATTGCTCGGCTCATGTGATGCCCGCCGCCGCGTGACGTCGGCGGAGTCGCCGGCGCGAGGGCGGGCGCTGACGATCGCGCGGCATGCAGGTGCCGGCGGACGGTGCCCGGGGAGTTGTGAATCATGCCGAGAGAAGCTCGCGTCGAGAGCGGCGGTTCGCGTTGGCTGGCGGCAGCGGTGGTCCGCGTTGGGGCGGCCGGATTGATCGCGCTGGCCGGCTCGGCCGGCGGACCGGGCGTCGTCGCCGTCGCGGCGCAGCCGCAGGCGGCGGACGGGGGCTTCACGGCCGACCAGTCCGCGGCGGGGTGGGCGGTGTATGGCCGGCAGTGCGGCGAGTGCCACGGGCAGGGGCTGTTCGGAGCGGAGGCGCCGGCCCTGCGCGGGGTCGACTTCTTGAACGGCTGGGCCGGGCAGACGACGGACGAGCTGTTCGCGTACCTGCGCGACGAGATGCCCCCCGGCCTCGGCGGCTCGCTCGCCGACGGGGTCTACCTGGGCCTCGTCGCCTACATCCTCGACATGAACGGCGCCCGCCCCGGCGACGCGCCGCTGACGGCCGACGCGGCGATCACCATCGGTGACGCCGCAGACATCGCCGAGGCGGAGCGGGCGGCGCGCGAGGGCGACCGGCCGCGGCGGCGGTCGACGCGGTTCGTCAACCGGGAGGTGCCGCACGACCTGGCCCCGGTCACGGACGCGCTCCTCGCCGACCCGCCGCCGGGTGACTGGCTGAGCTGGCGGCGGACCCGCGACGGCCACGGCTACAGCCCCCTCGACCAGGTGACGCGCGACAACGTCGACGAGCTGCAGCTCGCCTGGGTGCTCGCCATCCGCGAGGGCAACCACCAGACCACGCCGCTGGTGCACGACGTGGTGATGTTCCTCGCCAATCCCGGGAACGTCGTCCAGGCGATAGACGCGGTCACCGGCGAGGTCATCTGGCAGTACCGGTCGCCGCTGCCCGAGGACGCGGTGCGGTGGGGCGCCACCCGCACCCTCGCCCTCTACGGCGACAAGCTCTTCCTCGCCACCTACGACGCCGCCCTCGTCGCCCTCGACGCGGCGACCGGGGCCGAGGTGTGGCGCACCGTGAAGGCGGACCACACGCAGGGGTTCATGCAGTTCGGCGGCCCCGTCGTCGCGAACGGCGTCGTGGTGACCGGCATCAACGGGTGCGAGCGCTACAAGGAGCAGACCTGCTTCATCACCGGGCACGACCCCGACACCGGCCGCGAGCTGTGGCGCACGTCGACCATCGCGCTCCCCGGCGACCCCAACGACGCCTCGTGGGGCGACACGCCGCCGTACCTGCGAGCCGGCGGCGACCTGTGGATTCCCGGCAGCTACGACGCCGAGCTCGGCCTCTTCTACATCGGCACCGCGCAGGCGAAGCCGTGGGTGGCGGCGAGCCGCGGCATGACGACGCGGCAGGACGCGCTCTACACCAACTCGACGCTGGCCCTGAACCCGCGGACGGGGCAGGTGGAGTGGTACTTCCAGCACGCCCCGGGCGAGACCCTCGACCTCGACATCGTCTACGAGCGGGTGCTCGTGGACGCCGACGGCGAGCAGTGGCTCTTCACCATCGGCAAGGACGGCATCCTCTGGAAGCTCGACCGGCGGACGGGCGCGTTCGTCGACCTGCGCGAGACTGTGTACCAGGACGTCTTCGCGTCGATCGACCGGACCACGGGGCGGCTGGAGTACCGGCAGGACATCCACGACGCGGACGTCGGCGACCGGGTGCCCGCCTGCCCCAGCCTGCTCGGCGGGCACAACTGGCAGGCGTCGGCCTACCACCCCGGCGCCGGCGCCCTCGTGATTCCCCTCCACCAGGCCTGCATGTTCCTGACCGGCCGCGAGGTGGAGTTCGTCGACGGCGGCGGGGGAGAGGCGGGCCGGTCGGAGTTCATCGAGATGCCCGGCTCGAACGGCAACGTGGGCAAGCTGGCCGCCTACGACGTGCGGACGATGGACGAGCTGTGGAGCCACGAGCAGCGGGCCGCGTTCCTGACGTCGACGCTGACGACGGCGGGCGGGCTGGTCTTCGCGGGCGACGCCGACCGTTACTACCGGGCGTTCGACATCGAGACCGGCGAGGTCCTCTGGGAGACCCGCCTCGGGGCCAAGGCCCACGGCTATCCCATCACCTACGAGGCGGGCGGGCGCCAGTTCATCGCGGTCCCGGCGGCGCTGGGGGGCGCGTTCCGCAGCCTCACCGCGGCCCTCACGCCGGAGATCTTCCAGCCGGAGGGGGGCAACGCGCTCTACGTCTTCGCGCTGCCGGAGTGAGGGGCACTCCGGTCCCGGTCGATTCGCCCGTTTCGGCGTCCCGCCGGAGCCACGGTAGTCGACCGTACGGCGCCACCGGGCAGGACGCCGGCGAGGGGTTCGCTCACAACTGGTGCAGGCTCGACGGCAGGATTCAGTCCTGGAGGGTTAGACCGATGCATGTCTTAAAGTTCGGGACGGAGGGCGGTCGGCGGGCAGGACACGGCGCGGGCCGATTCGGCCTCGGGGTGCCGGCGGTCGGCGGCCTGCTCGCGCTCCTGGTCATCGTCGCGGCGACCGGCCGCGCACAGGGCACGGGCGAGGCCGAGCCGTCCCGCGAGACCATCGTCTACAGCAGCATCCAGCCCGCCAACTGGGACCTGTACCTCTTCGACGGCCCCGGCTCGGAGCCGCGGCGGCTGACGACGGACCCCGGCCTCGACTACAACGGCGTCATCTCGCCCGACGGGCGCTGGGTCGTGTTCACCTCCGAGCGGACCGGCAGCCCCGACCTCTACGTGCTCGATCTGCACGGCGACGCCGGGCCGCGGCCGCTGGTCGAGGGCCCCGCCATGGAGGACGCGGCGGCCATCTCGCCGGACGGCGGGCGGCTGCTCTTCGTCAGCACGCGGGACGGCAACGCCGACGTCTTCGAGATGCCCTTCCGGCCCGAGGATCCGCCCGCGGCGGGCGAGGCGCGGAACCTGACGCGGCACCCGGCGGGCGACTACAACCCCGCGTTCTCGCCCGACGGCACGCGGATTCTCTTCTCGAGCAGCCGCGACACGGCGGTGGCGACGAGCACGGGGGCGAGCCCGGGGCCGACCTACCTCGCCAGCGAGGTGTACGTGATGCGGGCCGACGGGACCGGCGTGCGGCGGCTCACGCGGCACGAGCGCTGGGACGGCGCCCCGGCGTGGGCGCCCGACGGTCGGGCCGCCTTCTTCTACTCGCAACGGGACGGCGAGTCGCGCATCTACCGCACCGCCGTCGACGGCGGTGCCGACGCTGAGTCTGCCGGTGCCGAGCCCGCTGACGCCGGCACCGAGCCGATCTCCGCCGCCAGCGAGCCCGCTGACGCCGGTACCGAGCCGATCTCCGCCGGCGCGGAGCCCCCTGGCGCCGGCACCGAGCCCATCGCCGCGGGCGCTGAGCCCGCCGGGGCCAGCCCCGTGCCGATCTCCGAGGGCGGTGAGGCAGCGCTGTCGCCGGCCCTCGGCCCCGACGGCCGCCTCGCGTTCACGGCGCAGCGGGACGGCCGGTGGACTCTCGTCTCCACCCGGCCCGACGGGTCCGACCCCCGGGTCGAGAGCGACGCCGCCCGCGATTACTGGGCACCGGCATACGACCCCGTCTCCGGCCGCCTCCTCGCCCACGGGCCGGGACCGGTCGCGGACGCGTCCGTGTTCGAGAGCGACGCCCCGGGCGAGTTCCTGGTCCACCCGCCGCTCCCCGTCGACCTGCCGGACCGGCAAGTGTCCCTGGTCGGCATCCGCGGCTATCTGCCGGCCGTCGATCCCACCTCGGGCGAGGTCGCCACCAGCGAGGCGTTCGCCCGCCTCGTCGCGTCCCGCCCCGACGGCAGCGGCAAGCGTGTGATCCACGACCTCGCCGGGGGAGCGGATCGCTACCGGGGCCCCGACTCCGCCTGGGGGCCTTCGTGGTCGAAGGACGGCCGCTGGCTCGCGTTCATCGTCGGGCCGCCGTTCGCCTCGGACGCCGTCGACGTTGACATCTGGAAGATCCGCAGCGACGGCACCGGCCTCGTGAGCCTGACGCCCGACTCGGACGCCAACGACGCCCTGCCCGACTTCTCGCCCGACGGACGCCGCATCGTCTTCCGCAGCCGCCGCGGCGGCAACGCCGACATCTACCTGATGAACGCGGACGGCGGCGACGTGCGGCGCCTCACGCACCACGAGGCCACCGACACCATGCCCGCGTTCTCGTCGGGCGGCGACCGCATCGCGTTCACGTCGCTCCGGGACGGCAACTTCGAGCTCTACACCGTCGCCATCGACGACGACGGCCGGGCGGGGCCGCCCCAGCGCCTCACCACGAGCCCCGGCCACGACATGCACCCCCGGTTCTCGCCCGACGACGAGTGGGTGCTCTTCACCTCCCAGCGCGCCGAGCTCGGCGACGAGCTGCCCCTGCTGCGGGTCGTCTTCCAGCCCCAGCCCTACGGCGAGCTGCACGCCGTCCGCCTGTCGGACCGCACGGTGGTCCGCCTGACCCACAACAAGTGGGAGGACGGCCCCACCGCCTGGGTGAGGGACGTGCCGGGGTTCGACTGACGATCGCGCCGGGGGTGGCGGCGCGTCTCCGGCGCGCCGCCAGGCGACAGTGCAGGCCGGTGCGACGGCTGGCATGGGGCCCACCCAGGCCGCCACCACGCCGCGACCTGACGCGGTCCCGGGCCCCCAACCGTGCTTGCGGCGGCGGATAGCAGAATGTAGACTCCCGCGCGGTGCGCCAGGACGGGAGCGGTCGCCGGAAGGGCGGCGCCTCGTACCCTGAAGAACACCCACCGCACGTCAGGTGGTCCGGTCCACTTGGGCCGGGCCCATTGCGGAGAGTCTCTGATGCGCGAGATCGAAATCGGAGACGCCTTCATCGGCGTCGTGGCCCAGGCTCCGTTCGAGTCGCGGTCGTTCTCCGGCGTGCAGAACGCGTTCTGCACGCTTCAACCACTTGCGTTCGAGGACGGGCAACGCACCACGCCGGGGGACTTCCCGAACCGCGGTCTCGTCTGGTGGATGCTCACCGACAACGCCCATCGCTTCGCCCAACCCGGGCGCTTGGTGTCGTTCATCGTGGAACGGGCGCCGGAACACACGGCGGACGACCCCGAGAAACACCTGTGGCAGGCCAAGCGGACCAGCGTAAAGCCGTGCACGAACGAGATGGTGGAGATCCTGCACATTTCGCCCCGGGACGTCCAGCAGCAAAACGACCTCGTCAGCACAGGATCGTGCGCCGCGGATCACCTGCCGTGCGCCACCGCTCTCGTGCGCTGGCGCGACCATCTCTACGGTCCTTTGCCCACGAGTCCCGAAGGGCCCGACGACGCCGGCGATTTCGTCGTCCGCTTTGCCCCACCGCGGCCGGGTCGTCAGGTGTTCCGTCTTCAGGCGGCTGAACTCGACCGGGTGCGCGACGCCGGGGAGCGCGTCTTCGAAGTTGAGGTCTCTCGTGATTCCTCGATGCGGAATCGCAGAGAGCACGCCGTCGTTTGCAGTTACGAGCTGATTCCTGCGGCTGTTTATCGAGAGCTCACGCGCACGGCGGAACGCGTGCGTCTCGAGAGCGACTCGGCGATGCTGCGCCGTGTCGCCAAGGATGTCCTCGGGTGGTCGCGGAAAGAACGCTCCAGCCTGAACCAACTGCTTGAGAGATTCGAAGAGGAGTTGAAACACCCACGAGATGATGCCGACACGGAGTCCGCGATCGGTGTGCTTCAACGGACGCAAGCCCGGCTCGAACACAACGGACAACTTGCCGCCGAGATCGCCGAGGCGTTGATCGGCTCGGGTTTCGTCGACCAGGCGCTGGAAGACGGGATCGAGGAGCGCTACAGGCAGTACGTCGAATCCAGAACCGCAAAGACCACGGCCGACATCGCGGAGCGTGTGGCCTCGTTACGGCAGGAGCTCGACACCTTGATCGAGCGGCGCAACGCGCTTGATGCCGAGGTCGAATCGGAATCACGAACGAAGCGAGCGAGCCTTGAGCGTGAACTCGACGAACAGCGGGCCGCGCACGATACGAAGATGGCCGGGCAACGCGCCGAGCTCGAAGCAGAAAGGAAGAACCTACGCCAACGGCAGCAAGAGATCGAGCGGCGCCTGGACGCGGCAACGAGGCGGTTCGTCGACGCCCGCGACGACGTGCTCAAGGACCTGCTGACACTCGCACCGCTGCTGAATGCCGTCGAGTTCCAGAAGGACCGCTCCCGCACCGCTGACACTGCCGAGGCTCCGCCGTCGGCATCTCACGAACCACGGAACTTCAAGCTGCGTCCGTATCTGGAGCACTCCCTGGCGGACCGGGAGATCACCGAGACCGATTTCTTCGACCGGTTCGAGAGGCACGTACGGAACTCAGGCTACGTGTACAGGCGCCTGGACCTCGTTGCGTTTCACGTCAGCGTCAAGGTCTCGGACCTGACGGTCCTGGGAGGCGTATCTGGAACCGGCAAGTCCAGCCTTCCGCGCCTTTACGCGCAGGCGCTCGCCGGGGACGTAGGCGCCTGGGACGATCGCTATCGGACGGTGGGCGTGAACCCGTCCTGGCTGGACGTCGGTGACTTGCTCGGACGGGTGAACGTCCTCGACGCGCGCTTCCTGCCGTCCGACTCGGGGCTCTACGACCTGCTGATCCATGCCCACGGGGAGTACCAACGTCAGACTCGCAACTCCGGGCTGTACGTCGTCTGCCTCGACGAAATGAACCTCGCGCAGGTCGAGCACTACTTCAGCCCGTTTCTCCAGCTCCTGGAGGCCCCCCTGGATCAACGCCGCCTGCGCTGTTTCGCGCCCGCGTCGGTGTCGCCCGACAGCGACTTCGCCAAGTGGGCGGAACTCGATCTCCCGCCGTCGCTGCGATTCATCGGCACGGTGAACTTCGACGAGACGACGCGGCCCCTGAGTCGACGGGTGCTCGACCGGATCAATCTGATCACGCTGCATCCGGTCCCTCTGAGCGAACTGGACGCGGGCGGGGATCAACTGCCGGCACCTCCGGTGTCAGGACCGCCGGTGACGCACGGCCGATTCGAGAGCTGGAGAAGACCAGGCGAAGCGGGCTCGGTTGCGGAGGTGCTGGACGAATTGCGGGAACCGCTCGGCCGGCTGGGCTGCCCGCTCAGCCCGCGCCGCTACCGAGGGGTGTGCGAGTTCCTGGCCAGCGCACGGGAGCTCATCACACCCGAGGAGGCGCTCGACATGCAGATCACCCAGCGGCTGCTGCCACAAGTCCGTGGCCTCTTTCGGCAGTCTGCTCGGGACGCCCTGGAGGACCTCCGCGCCTTGCTGGACGCGCACGGAAAGCGGTACAGCAACGCCCTCCACGCGCTCGATGAACTGTGCGAGGCGGACGATCCGTGGGCGCAGGAACCGGAATGAACAGCCCTGATTCTCTCCGCGGGGCGCACTTCGCGCTCACGCAGAATGGCAATGAGATAGCCTCCGTCGCTCTGGCGGACGAGGGCGCCTCTCCAGCCGACCAACCGGTGACGGTCAGCGAGCTCCAGCCGGTCGGATTTTCGCTGACGTCCAGAAGGCAGGACGTCGAGTACACGGTGGCAATCGGTGACATCCCGCTGCCGCCAGGCCGTGCATTCGGACCCATCATATACTGGGAAGACGGACGCCACTTCGAAAGCGCCCGGGGCCGGGTTGGCGTCCGTCTTCGTGCCCGCACCGCCCCGGATGCCGGCTGGCGGGTGTGCGCACGACTCGACGTCAACGTAGTGCCCACCAAACTGGGAGAGAAGCGCTACGAGACGCTCGTGAACGACATTCGGGTGATCGCCGCGGGGCTTATCTTCGACATTGTCTCGAAGATGTTCCGTGGCGTGCGCTACGCGCGAGGCATTACCCAGGTCGCGTCGCATACGAGCCACCTCGAGCTGGCCAACCTCCGGCGTCAGTGGAAGGGGATTTCGCGCGCGCTGGAGCTCATCACCACTGAACCGCAACTGCGCACGGGACGTTGCATCGAGCTCCGCTCCTTCAGCGGGGCCGAAGTTCTCAGTTCGAACACCGCGGTTCGTCTTGCGGCTCGAGGATTCGACCCCCGGGGTCCCGATCGGGGCCGGCCAGTCACGGTTCCAGCGGAGAGGCTCACGCGGAGCGGCGACATTGTCGAGCACCGCGTCATTCTATGGTTCCTGAAACTCCTCCTTCAGCGGGTCCGGGAATGCACCAAGGCGGCGCGGGCGGAGATCGCACTCATCGAGTCGGAGCGGGAACTGCGGGATGTAGCCATGGGTTCAGGACCGACGCTGTACGAAGAAGTGGACCTGCCGAAGATCGAGCGGCTTCGGGAGTCCGTCGCTCAGGCCCACGAACTGGCCACGCAACTTCGACGTGCCATGCTATCGCCTTTGTTCAGGCATCTCCGGCCGCAGGCCGACCCGACCGACACGCCAGTGTTCCAACACGTCGATGCGTACCACCGCTTCGGGCGGAGGATGCGGCACTACCTCACCGCTTCGCTCGTGGTCCTCGAGGCGGGAGAGCGGGAGCGGCTCAAGGCGACCAGCCGACTCTACGAACACTGGGTGTTTCTGCGGCTGGCGGAGGCGTTTCGAGGCTGTGGACTCTGCGGAGACGATGTGGAGGGCGTTGTCCGGCGCCGGGGGCGACATCGATTCGTGCTGGATCTTGACGATGATGTGGTCCTCCAACTTCGCCTCGACGCCGGCCGCTTCGTCCGCCTTCGGTACGAACCGTGGATCTTGCCCGTAGAGGCGGCGCGCCGGCGCGGAGATACGTTGTGCCGGGGGGCAGGTGACTCGGCTCCCGCGTGGAGGCCCGACGTACTGGTGGAGTTCATCGACGGTGGCGAGGTGGCCTATGCCGTCGTCGTTGACAGCAAGTACTCGGCGCGGATCCAGGACCATCACTGGTTACGCGTGGAGAAGTACACGCAGATCCGGACCGTGGTCGGACTGCGCCAAGTCGTGCGTCAGGTTTGGTTGGCGCATCCCGGAGAAAACGCTGGGATCCACTGTCGCGACACGACCGTGACCTGGACCACCTACGGCCCCGACCGACCGCGTGATGAGATCGTTCTGGGGGATCTCGGACTCCGTCCTGTGTTCGACGAGGCCGCAAGGGCAGAGGCATACGACGGGGACGAGCCATCAACCGTCGTGCGGGAGTTCGCCGCGGGCCTGCTGCACTACGTCGGTTTCTTGACGAACTGACGAGCGAGACGCGTTCCAGGCGAGCGGCGGCGGAGAGGTGATTCCGATGCCGGAGCGTACTGTCGCTCACGCGGCGGGATGTACGGCGGCCGCGTGACCGCCGGACGGAATCCCGGCGAGCGACGCCGCGCCGCCCGGTCAGCTCGCCGTTTCCTGCGCGACGTCGGGGGCCCGGATGATCGAGTCGCGATGATCCGGGAGCGACCGGTTGCGAGGAAGCGCGTACGCGGTACGTGCCGCGAAACGGACCAGGAGTCCGTCAGAGAAGGGGAACGGGTCTACACTGGAAGGAAACATGGCAGGCAGAAAGCAAACGGCGGCGCAGCCGCGGACTACGGCCGGACCGTGGCGCGCGCCGGTAACGCTGGCGCCGTCGGACGCCTTCGACGATCGGGAAGCGGACGAGGTCTTCCGAACGCAGTTCCACCCGGGACACGATCCGGCGCAGCTCGGGCCGCAGAGCCGGGCGGTCCGCAACCGGTTGCGTGCAAGCTGCGCCGGATGGCGCGAGAAGCCGGAGCCCGAAGAGTTCTACGCGGCGATTCGGGCCAAGGCCCCGTCGCGCCGGCAGCGGCGCCTTCTCGCATGCTGGCTTCAGGAAGCCACGCGCGAGGACTTCCTCTACGCCTGGGCCGAGGGCGTCTATACGTGGCGACAACTGGCTGAGGCGATCCACAGGGCCGGGGAGCAGACGCGGCCGCGTTGCGCTGACATCAACACGTTGGCGGCGCCATGAGCGGACAGGACGATCACGACGTCGAGCAGCTGACGCTGCCGGAGCCGGCCGCGAGCCTGTTCCGGCGAACGCGCGAGGCCCTCGAGACGCATGTCGGCCGGCACACGCCCAACGGGGAGGGCATCAGACTGACCGGCGGGACAGTGCTCGCGGCGCGGTGGGGGCACCGCCGTAGCGACGACATCGACATCACCTACGACCCGGAAACCGAGACGGCGCACTTCGATGCAACGCTTCGGCCGGCCCTGGAAGCGGTCGGCGGTCGGTCCCTGGCCTGGGGCGAATGGAGTCGGGTCGAGTTCGGCGACAACCACATCGACTTGCTGAAGGCCGAGCCGCAACCGGCGATCGGGCAGGGCCGGGCCCTGATCGACGGCAGTCCGGTCACCGTGCTGACCAGCACGCAGATCATCAACGCGAAGCTCCACAACCGCTCGCTCGATCCGCCGGTGCGGGACGTCTACGACATCGCGGTATGCGGCATCGAGGACCCGGGAGGCCTGGAGAGAAGCGCCAACGGCGTGTACGCCGCAACGATGGACGCCACCATCCTCGTCTGGAAGATGCACCAGGCCGAGCACGCCGACAGGGCTCGGGAGGAGCTGCACGAAGTGCCCGAGCGGCTCGAGCCAGTCCGCCGCGACCCGGCGCTGTACGCGATCCACGCGGCGGAGCAGGCGCTGTACAGGCGGGTGACGATCACCTGCAACCGCGGAACCGTACTGGTGCGGACGACGAGCGGATGGGGGAAACGGGAGACCGCGTTCGAGACCGAGGGACAGTTGGGCGACGGTTTGGAGGCGAGCGGGATGAACCTGTTCCTCCGAGCGCACGGACACAGCGGCACGCGAACGCGGGAACGAGCGGTCCGGGCAATGAACGACCGGGGACGGCGGGTCATCCTCGACGTCGAGCCGTCGCGGCCGCCGCAACGCGCCGAACCGATTGTGGAGGTGCCACCGGCCGGTTAGGGCGGTTCCGCCGGTCGGTAGGTTCATGCCGAGAGGCGGGCAGCCCGGCTCCGACCGTTCCGGTGCATCGGCCGGTGGGGCGGGAGCGTGGCGCCGCCACCGGGTTGGTGGTATAAGGGCGGCACGGACCGGTAGGGCGTCGGACGCCGACTGACGGCATCCGGGAACCTGCGGCGCAGAACGGCGCGGGGCCTGGCCGGGTCGGGTGGGCCTGAGGCCGAGTCGCAGAGGTTTCGCGTCAGCGAGCCTCCAGCGCGACCGGAGGGTCGCGTGGCGACGATTGGCAAGCCAGGGGTCTGTGCCGTGGACCGGCGCGGACTGCTGGAGAGTTGGTTGAGGCGGCGAGCGGAGCCGCAGAGGCTCCGCGCCGGCGGACACGTCCACGCGACCGCAAGGTCGCGCGGCGACGCTTTCTGGGTCAGGAGTGCGGACCATGTCGAAGGAACCTCGTGTCGGATTCGGTGGATCGCGTTGGATGGGGCTGGATCTCGCGGCGCTGGCCCGGATGGCGGCCGGACTGCTCGTGGCGGTGGGCCTCACCACCGGGCCGGGCGCCGGCGTGGCGGCGGCGCAGCCCGGGGGCGCGGACGGCGCCTTCACGGCCGACCAGGCCGCGAGCGGCTGGTCAGCCTACGGCGTCCAGTGCAGCGAGTGCCACGGCATCGGCCTCGAGGGCATGATCGCGCCGCCGCTGTCCGGCGTCGAGTTCCTGAACACCTGGGCGGGGCAGACCACCGACGAGCTGTTCGAGTACCTGCGCGACACCATGCCCCCGGGGGCCGAGGGCGCGCTCAGCGACCAGTCCTACATCGACCTCGTGGCCTACATGCTCGAGGCGAACGGCGCCCTGCCCGGCGACCGCACCCTGGCCGTCGGCGAGGCGGTGATGATCGGCGACGCGGCGGACATCGCCGAGGCGCAGCGCGCCGCCCAGGCCGGCGAGCAGCCGCGGCGGCGGGTGTCGCGATTCGTCAACCAGACCGTGCCGCACGAGCTGACCCCGGTGACCGACGCCCTCCTCGCCGACCCCCCGCCCGGCGACTGGCTGAGCTGGCGGCGCACCCGCAACGGCCACGGCTACAGCCCCCTCGACCAGATCACGCGCGACAACGTCGGCGACCTGCAGCTCGCGTGGTCGATCTCGGTCCGGCCCGGCAACCACCAGACGACGCCGATCGTGCACGACGGCGTCATGTTCCTCGCCAGTCCGGGCAACGTCGTCCGGGCCATCGACGCGGCGACCGGCGACGTCATCTGGGTGTACCGCGCGCGGCTGCCCGACGACGCGCGCCCCGGCGCCACCCGCACCCTCGCCCTCTACGGCGACAAGCTCTACCTCGCGCGCGCCGACGCCATGCTCGTCGCCCTCGACACGAGCACCGGCGAGGAGGTGTGGCGGACCGTGAAGGACGACTACACGCAGGGCTTCCGCCAGAACGCCGGCCCCGTCGTCGCCAACGGCGTCGTCATCACCGGCACCAACGGCTGCGAGCGCTACACCGAGCAGACCTGCTTCATCACCGGCCACGACCCCGACACCGGCGACGAGCTGTGGCGTACGTCCACCATCGCCCTGCCCGGCGACCCCAACAACGCCTCGTGGGGCGACACCCCGCCGTACCTGCGCGCCGGCGGCGACTCGTGGATCCCGGGGAGCTACGACCCCGACCTCGGCCTGTTCTTCATCGGCACCGCCCAGGCCAAGCCTTGGGTGGCGTCGAGCCGCGGCATGACGACGCGGCAGGACGCCCTCTACACCAACTCGACCCTCGCCCTGAACCCGCAGACCGGGCAGGTCGAGTGGTACTTCCAGCACGCGCCGGGCGAGACCCTCGACCTCGACATCGTCTACGAGCGCGTGCTCGTCGACGCCGACGACGAGCGGTGGCTCTTCACCATCGGGAAGGACGGCATCCTCTGGAAGCTCGACCGGCGCACCGGCGCCTTCGTCGACCTGCGCGAGACCGTCCACCAGGACATCTTCGCGTCCATCGACCGCGACACCGGCGAGCTGACCTACCGCGACGACCTGCAGGACATCGCCATCGGCGAGCGCGTCTTCGCCTGCCCGAGCCTCCTCGGCGGCCACAACTGGCAGGCGTCGGCCTACCACCCCGGCGCCGGCGCCCTCGTCATCCCCCTCCACCAGGCGTGCATGCACCTGACCGGCCGCGAGGTCGAGTTCATCGAGGGCGGCGGCGGCACCGCCGGCCGCTACGAGCTGCTCGAGATGCCCGGCAGCGACGGCAACACCGGCAAGCTCGCCGCCTACGACGTCCGCACCATGGAAGAGCTCTGGAGTCACGAGCAGCGCGCGCCCTTCCTGACGTCGGCCCTCACCACGGCGGGCGGCCTCGTCTTCGCCGGCGACGGCGCGCGCTACTACCGCGCGTTCGACGTCGAGACCGGCGAGGTGCTCTGGGAGACCCGGCTCGCCTCGTCGGCGCACGGCTACCCCGTGACCTACGAGGCGGGCGGCCGCCAGTTCATCGCCGTTCCGGCGGCGCTGGGGGGCGTGTTCCGCAGCCTGACGGCGAAGCTCAGCCCGGAGATCTACCAGCCGGAAGGGGGGAACGCGCTGTTCGTTTTCGCGCTGCCTTGACAACCAACCGATTCTGATGAAGTCTGAGGAAGATGCCCACACCCTGATGGGCCGGAGTCGCAGACTGACCTTGCTGCTGCCGTGGGAGGATGATTGCAGGATCTGTCATGGCTACACTTGGCCGGCCTCGGGCTCATGTTCGGTTTGGGTCCTCTGCTTCTGTGGTTCAAGCCGGAATTGGCTGAAGGAGGGCGTGACGAAATTGAAGTGGGGCAAGTTCAAGATCCGGGCCAGTCATCCTGGAATGCTGTGCATCGCCCTCGGAGCCCTCCTCCTCATTCTGGCCGAGTTCCGGGCCGGCGGGAGCGAGGATGAATTGCCGCCACCTGTCTCGCGGGTTGGTCTGAGCGTGACTCTGCTGGCGCAGGAGCGGGCTCCTGCTGCCGACGAGGGATGGACGTTCCTCGACCCGTCGATCTACCAGACGCTCGTCGCGGACGAGTCGAGGAACGTCGAGATCATGCAGGCACGGCGCGATGTGCCGTTGCGAGCGGACCACTTCGATGCCCTCACCGGAACCTTGCTGGGCTCTGTCCTCGGCTATCGGCGCCCGGACGTGGTCGCGACCGTCGAGAAAGGGGAGTGCATCCGCGTTGTCGAACGCGAGACCGTGGGGGTGATCTGGGCCGACAAGGTGTGGCTTCGGGCGCAGAAGATCGAGTGCGGGCCGTTTCTCGACGCAATTGAGGAAGCGGTCAAGGCCTTCGAAGAAGGTGAACCCGGCCGAGTCTGGTGAGGCTCCGAGGTAGTCCTCGACCCTCGTCAACCAGACGGTGCCGCACGAGCTGACCCCGGTGATTGACGCCCTGCTCGCCAATCCCCGCCCGGCGACTGGCTGAGTTGGCGCCGCATCCGCGACGGCCACGGCTACAGCCCCCTGGATCAGATCACGCGCGACAACGTCGGCGATCTGCGGCTCGCGTGGTCGATCTCGGTCCGGCCCGGCAACCACCAGACCACGCAGATCGTGCACGACGGCGTCATGTTTCTCGCAGCCCCGGGAACATCGTTCGGGCCATCGACGCGGCGACCGGCGACGTCATCTGGGTGTACCGCGCGGCTGCCCGACGACGCGCGCCCCGGCGCCACCCGCACCCTCGCCCTCTACGGCGACAAGCTCTTCTTCGCCCGGGCCGACGCGGTCCTCGTCGCCCTCGACGCGCGCCCCGGCGAGGAGGTGTGGCGGACGGTCAAGGACGACTACACGCAGGGCTTCCGCCAGAACGCCGGTCCCGTCGTCGCCAACGGCGTCGTCATCACCGCACCAACGGCTGCGAGCGCTACACCGAGCAGGTCGAGTGGTACTTCCAGCACGCGCCGGGCGAGACCCTCGACCTCGCCATCGTCTACGAGCGCGTGCTCGTCGTCGCCGACGGCGAGCGGTGGCTCTTCCCCATCGGCAAGAACGGCATCCTCTGGAAGCTCGACCGGCGCCCCGGCGCCTTCGTCGACCCGCGCGAGACCGTCCACCAGGACATCTTCGCGTCGATCGACCGCGACACCGGCGAGCTGACCTACCGCGACGACCTGCAGGACATCGCCATCGGCGAGCGCGTCTTCGCCTGCCCCAGCCTTCTCGGCGGCCACAACTGGCAGGCCTCGGCCTACCACCCCGGCGCCGGCGCCCTCGTCATCCCCCTCCACCAGGCGTGCATGCACCTGACCGGCCGCGAGGTCGAGTTCATCCGAGGGCGGCGGCGGCACCGCCGGCCGCTACGAGCTGCTCGAGATGCCCGGCAGCGACGGCAACACCGGCAAGCTCGCCGCCTACGACGTGCGCACCATGGAAGAGCTCTGGAGCCACGAGCAGCGCGCGCCCTTCCTGACGTCGGCCCTCACCACCGCCGGCGGCCTCGTCTTCGCGGGCGACGGCGCGCGCTACTACCGCGCGTTCGACGTCGAGACCGGGGAGGTGCTCTGGGAGACCCGTCTCGCCTCGTCGGCGCACGGCTACCCGGTCACCTACGAGGCGGGGGGGGCGCCAGTTCATCGCTGTCCCCGCCGCGCTAGGGGGTGTGTTCCGGAGCCTGACGGCGAAGCTCAGCGCGGAGATCTACCAGCCGGAGGGGGGGAATGCGCTCTTCGCTTTTACGCTGCCGGAGTGAGCTTGCACGGCCGTCGTCGTGGGGCGCGAACGCCGGTGCGGCGTCACTGGCCGTTCGCGTTTCTCGACCGATGAACACGCGGGACGTGGCACCTCGAACCGTATGGAGAAAGTCCGAATCGCGGTGGAGTTGCCGGCGGCGTTGGCCGCGCAGGCGCGCGGGGTTATCCGGGCGGAGTTGACGCTGGTGACGGTCTCTCCCTACCTGCTCTCCACCGGGTGGGGGCCGTCTGGCGTCTCGACCAGCAGGTCGATTTCGCGATCCCGGTCGATTTGCGCCAGAAGCACAACCATCGAGCGCCTGGTACTGGGAGAGGATGGTCACCCGCCGGCGTCGGCGGCGCACATGACAGGATTCTCACGAACGCGCCGACTCCAGGGACACCCGGAGGACATTCAGTCCCTCGATGTTGCTGAAGTCCCGTGGATTGTGGGTGACCAGCGGCAAGCCGTAGGCTCTGGCCGTTGCCGCGATCCATGCGTCGTCTACTGCAATCGTCCGTGTGCGACGTTCGCAGCGAATGGCTCCCCATTCCTGACACACTTCGATACTGAACGGGATCACGATGTAGGTCCCTATCGTTTCCTTCAGCTTCGACAGTCTTCTTGGTCCCCATCCGGCACGGTACGCGCCCTCGTACAATTCGCCGACGGTCATGAAGGAGATGGTAAGGGAGTGTCCCTCGAGGTGAGGTCGGTAGGTCGTTGCCAGCCGATGCCCCCTCATCAGGTACGAAACGATGTTGGTGTCGAGCACGAGTGTGCTCACGGCTCCCCCTCGTCGCCACCTCCCTGCACGAGTCGACGGTCGTGGATTCCCCGGACGAAACGGTCGCAATCTCCGTCGTCCTCCCACAGGTCTGCGGCAGCACCAATCACCTGGTCGAGCGGCTGCGGAACGGCAATACCCTGTTGGGCAGCGATCTCGTCGATGGTGCGCGCCCGCCAGAAGTCGCTGGGAGGGCCCGATGTCCCGTCGTACTCGTCGTTCACAGTGTCGACGTCGGCCATCTCGGGGTGTTCGTGTTGCGTCGAGTCCATGCCCGCGTCCCCTTCGTAGCGTCGGTGACTCGTTCGGTCCCTCCGCACGCGAGCCCCCGGTGGTGTCGTCGCTGCGTCGTTCACCCGCGCCTCTCGAGCCGACCCCAACAGAGCGGCAAGCCTTGGGCGGCGCACCGTACAGGGATGAACGGCCGCTGAAGTCGCCGTCCTTCGACACGATGGTGAAGCCGTGCTGCCTCGCGCACTCCAAGACGGCCGAGTCGTCCGCCGCCGCCAGACCGACCGCTCGTGAACGACCTCCGTCCAGACCTCGCGAAGGCGGTCGCACAGCCGCGGCGAGAGATTCTGGTCGAGGAGCAGCTTCACCTTCCGCCGACCGCAACCAGTCGCCGCTCGCGATCGGCGGTGAACGCGAGGCAGGCTCGGATGTCTTCGCGCGTCAGGTCCGGGAAGTCTCGGAGGAGGTCGTCCTCGGACATGCCGGACGCCAAGTAGTCGAGCACGTCGGAGACCGTCATGCGCAGGCCGCGGATGCAGGGCTTGCCGCTGCGTTTTACAGGCTCGATCGTGATCCGGTCCAGGTACGCCATCAGCTCAGCGTACGCAACGACCCGTCATCGGTCAAGCGGCGGCGCGGAGGGAGCATCGTCCGTCGTGTCCGGCCACGATACGTCACATCGAGCCTCGTTCAAGATACCCGACCAGGACGCCGCCAAGCGCAATCATGGCGAGGGTGACGGCCCAGTACAGCCAGCTCTTGGACCAATCGGGTGCACCCTTGTGCAGGTCGTCTCGGATGCGATAGAACCGAAGCACTTCCACGGCAATGCCGCCGCCGATTCCGCAGAGAACGAGTCCCGCCATTACGGTCTCGCGAACATCTGCATCTCGGCGAAGGTCTCGCGAAGAGTCTTCGGGCGGGACTTCAGGGTGTAGCCGATTCGTCCGTCTCGCAAGAGGATCTGTCGAAGCTCGGATCGATGGTCGCCGAGCAGCCGTACCACGGCTTCCGGGGCCAATCCCGTTTCCCCCGCGATGCCGTCCACGGTCCGGAAGTCCCACTCGCGGTCGTCGAGCGCCGCCTGCACCTTGAACCACTCCCGTCGACCGCCCATCGCCCGCCCCTCCGCATTGTCACCACCGTCCACGCCGAGCGCCATGCGTATACCCATGCTACATCGGTTGTGCGTGCTCTCGTGGTGCTGAGCGTCGGGGGGACGCGGGTCGCCGGGGCGGGCATCGATACGCCGGGGGGCGCGCCTGGACCCTCCGATTCGAAAGCCCGTATATGGACTTCGGTGAGACGGTCCACCAGGTGGAGAACCGGCTTGGCGTCAACGCCGGTCTGCGGACCGGGCGGGCTCCGGAGCCCTTGCCGCTACGGCGTCGACCACCGCTCGGCCTCCTCCGCTGGTCCTCGTTCGCCGTCTTGGCCGATAATCGCTGCGCGACGCCGAGTACCTCCTCGCGCCGCCGGGACTGGCTCTGTCCTTAACGGAGGCTCACCATGACGCTCGCAAGCTCGCCGAGACGGTCGCCCGCGCTCTTCGTCATCCTCACGATGTGCCTGTTCATCGCCATCAGCAACGCGCAGCAGGGACGCCGGGGGATCGGCCCGGATACCCTGCCCGACGAGCCGCAGGTCCTGGGCTTCGGCGATCAGCAATTCCGTGTCGTCCCCATCAAGGGCTTCTTCCGCCCGTCGGCCGTGGACTTCCTGCCGAACGGCGACGTCCTGGTCGCCGAGCGCTCGGGCGGCCTGCGGATCATCCGCGCCGGCGTGCTCGATCCCGAACCCATCCGCGGCATGCCCGAGGTGCACAACGGCTTCGGCGGCCGGCTGGGTCTGTGGGACGTGGCCGTGCATCCGCGGTTCGCGGAGAACCGGCTCGTCTATTTCACGTACCTGAAGCCCGACCCGGGCGAGGACGCGCCGGCCGACGCGGCCGTGCCCCAGGGGCTCGCGGGCACGTCGGTGCTGGCGCGCGGCCGCTTCGACGGCGCCAGCGCCCTGACCGACGTCGAGGACATCTTCGTCTCGGACGCCCGGGTCAGCGGCTTCAGCGTGGCGCGACTGATCTTCGCCCCCGACGGCAAGATCTTCATGTCGATCGGCATGCCGTTGCGCGACCGGGAGCACGGAGGCGGCAACCGCGTCGGCACGGCGGAGCAGGCCCAGGAACCCGGCAGTCACGCCGGCAAGATCCTGCGCCTGAACGACGACGGGACGGCGCCCGAAGACAACCCCTTCGTCGGCGACCCGGCCTATCGGCCGGAGATCTACGCCCTGGGGTTCCGCGACCCGCTGGGCCTCATCATCCATCCCGAGACCGGCGAGCTCTGGGAGGTGGAGCACGGCCCGCAAGGCGGCGACGAGCTCAACATCGTCCGGCCGGGGCGCAACTACGGCTGGCCGGTCGTCTCCTACGGCCGCGCGTACACCGGCGAGGCCACGATCGGCACGGGCGGGACGGGCCCGGCGCTGCCCGAGCCCTGTGCGCCCGGCATGGAGCAGCCGCTGCTCTACTGGTACCCCGTCATCTCTCCCGGCGGCATGGCCCTCTATACGGGCGACGCGTTCCCGGCGTGGAAGGGGAGCCTCTTCGTCGGCGGGATGTCCACCACGCAGCTCCAGCGCATCGTGTTCAACCAGCGGGGACTGCCGGTGCGGCACATCCCGCTCTTGACCGAGCTCAACCAGCGCATCCGCGACGTCAAGCAGGGACCGGACGGATTGCTGTACGTGACGACCGATCACGAGGCCGGGGCGGTGCTGAGAATCGAACCGCTGGACGACGCAGCGGCGAGCTGACGGAAGAGCCCGCATGGCGGCCGCGCGACTCACGTCGTCGCGGACGCGCGGCTCACCGCTGGCCGGGGAGCGCACGCGGCTTCGCTTGGTGTGGGGTATCCGATCTGCCCGCGGCTCGATGTGCAGCCGGTTGATCGCGCCGTCTCGGATCGGACTCCTCGAAGCCGTAGCGGCTCAGGTAGCCGTAGTCGTCCTCCTCGGCGCCGAAGGCGAAGAACGCGTTCCGGTCGGCGCGGTTGATCGGGGTCCCGGTCAATCCGAACAGGGTCGGACGAGAGTGGCGCTGCTCGCGGAACGGTGAAGTCGGCAGGACACCGCAAGATGCGAGTATCATGGGGCTGATCGCGGGGCCTGTCTTCCGCGAACCGCCGTCCCCGTGCCCCCGGATGGGGCATTTGCCGACACTTCTGGACCACGGAGTAGGACTCATGCGCGTTCATGTCAGAACACTCGCCTCGGTGCTCGTGATGCTCGGTGCGGCGGCCGCCGCCGGCGCCCAGGGTCGCGACATTCTGCCGCCGGTGCCGACGCCGACGGACATCAAGCCCGGCAGCATCACCTGCGACGAGTGCCCGTATCCGGCCCCGAGCAAGTATCTCGACATCAGCGTCTACGGCCAGGACGTGCGCATCTCCTACATGGACATCGCGCCGACCGGCACGGCCAACGGCCACGTGGTCATGCCGATGCACGGCAACAACTTCGGCGGCTTCTACTTCGGCGACATCATCGACGGCCTGACCGACGCCGGATTCCGCGTCATCGTCCCGGACCAGATCGGGTACGGCAAGTCGTCGAAGCCCATCGCGCCCTACAACTTCAACACGCAGGCGCGCAACACGCAGCTCGTCCTCGAGCACGAGGGGATCGACAAGGTCATGGCGGTCGGCCACTCGATGGGCGGCATGCTCGCGACGCGGTTCACCACGCAGTATCCCGACTCGGTCGAGCGGCTGGTCATCTACAACCCCATCGGCCTCTCCGACAACCGGTTCAACCGCCCGATGACGCCGGTCGATCAGATCTACGAGCGGACCCTCCAGACCGACTACCAGAGCACCCGCCGGAGCCTCAGCCGGTACGTCGGGCACGACCCGTCGGCCTGGAACGACAAGTTCGAGCTGTACACCCGCATCCGCTCGTCGTGGACCCTGAGCGCCGACTATCCGCGGCTCGCCATGGTGCAGTCGATCATCAGCCAGATGCTCTACCAGGACCCGGTCGTCTACGACTGGCCGCACATCCACGTGCCGACGCTCGCCTTCGGGGGCGCGGAGGATCTGCTGCTCGGTCCGGCGGAGGTCTTCCAGGAGCGCATGCAGGTATTGGCCGACACCGTCCCGAACGGCAACGGCCGCGTGCTGCTCTTTCCCGGGCTGGGCCATGTGCCGCACCTGGAGCGGCCGGACATCATCGTCCCCGCGCTCGTCGACTACCTGATGGAAGGCGTTGAGTAGGCACCGTTCCGGAACGGACCGCTGCAAGCCATCGAGTCCGAATCCACCGGGCCGGGCGATGGCGGGGCATCCCGTGCAGCCCCGCCCCGGGGTTGGCCGGCGCGTGCTTGCCGCGGCCCTGGTGAGCCTGCTGGCGGTGACGGGCACCGCGCAGGCCCAGGGCGGTACGGCCGGTTCCGGTCAGGCGGGGGCCTACGTCGGCGCGTTCGCGGGACTGGGCGCGGTGGAGGTTCGCACCACCGACACCGACGGCTTCTCGGGGTCGAACGGCGTTCCCGGCCAGACGTTCGAGTACGACGACACCGGACTCGCGGCCGGCGTGGTGGCGGGGCGATACTTCCGCCTGGGGCGTGCGCGGCTCCGGTTCGAGGCCGACGGGGCGGTCGGCGGCCTGCCGGCGGCGGCCCGGCAGTTGGACCCCATCGGACTGGACGAAACGGCGGCGTCGGAGCTGCATTGGGTCGGGACGGCGCGCATCGGCGTTCGGCGGTCCCTCGGTCGCGCGGGCGTGTTCCTCACCGGCGGCGTGTCGGTTGCGGGAATCTCGGACTCGTTCACCGATCTCGACGTGGGAACGGACGGGCGCGCGCAGGTGGACCCCGACGATTCCTTCGACGAGCGGTCGACGCGGGTCGGGTGGGTCGCGGGGGCCGGCATCGATACGCGGGTGGGCGGCGCCTGGGCCCTCCGGTTCGAAGCTCTGTACATGGACTTCGGCGAGACGGTCCACCAAGTGGAGAACCGGCTCGGCGTCAACGCCGGCGTCTGCGGACCGGCCGGGCTCCCGAGCCCTTGCCGCTACGGCGTCGACCAGCGCTTCGCTCTCGTCCGTCTCGTCCTCGTTCGTCGTCTTGGCCGATGATCATCCATGCCGAGACCGCGGATGGTCATTGAAGGAGATGGTCAGGGTGTGTCCCGTTGGGCGGCGATCTCGTCGATGGTGCGCGCCCGCCCGAAGTCCTTGGGAGGCCCGGAAGACTCGTCGTACTCGCGATTCACAGTCTCGATGTCGGCATCTCGGGGTGTTCGTGTCGGGTCGAGCCATGCCCGCGTCGCGATGGTCACCGGTCGGTCCCCAGGTGGCCCATGAGACCCCACACGAACAGCATGACGCCGATCAGGCCGACCGGGAGGCCGATGGGCAGCATGATCATCGTCACGCCCAGCCCGAGGCCGACGACCATCAGGGCGAATCCGACAGCCAGGGCGGCCACATGGGCGAGAATCAGCCCTGCCGTCTCGAGCCATCGACGTCGGCGGCCGGTCGGTTGTGTCGCCATGGCGCCAGCGTAGGTGAGGTACACCCTTGCGCTGTCGGTCAACGCTATTCCCCTGCGGAACACGCGTCAAGGTTGCCTCGACCGCGAAGTCGCTCACGCCCAGTCGTGCCAGGCGCGGACGTCGACGCCGCCCCGGACGTAGCTCTCGCGCCCGCCGTAGACGACGGTGGCCGGTGCGGACCGCCCCGTCAGCGAGCGCCAGTGGGAAACGCCCTTGAAGAAGTCGCCGGCGACGGTCTCTCCCGACTTGATCTCCACCGCGTGCGGGCCGTCCGGCGTCTCCACGAGGAGGTCGATCTCGTGGCCTCGGTGGTCGCGCCAGAAGTACAGGTCGGGCACTTGCCCCGCGTTGCAGGCCGCCTTCAGGGTCTCGGCAATCACCAGGTTCTCGAACACCGCCCCGCGCGCGGCGTGCGTCGCGAGCTGGTCGGCGTCGCGGATGCGCAGCAGCCAGCACAGCAGCCCGGTGTCGACGAAGTAGAGCTTGGGGCGCCTCGTCAGCCGCTTGTTGAAGCTCCGGCGGTACGGCTGGAGCCGGAACGTCACGAAGCTCGCCTCCAGCACCGACAGCCAGCGGCGCGCCGTGTCGTGGCTCACGCCGCAGTCGTTGCCGAGGCCCGACAGGTTCAGCAGCCCCCCGGCGCGGCCCGCGCACAGCCGGACGAAACGGCCGAACGCCTCCAGGTCGCCGACCTGCGTCAGGTCGCGCACGTCGCGCTCCAGATACGTCTGGAAGTACTGCGCCAGCCACTCGCCCGCGTCGAGCCCGAGGTCGTGGATGCGCGGGTAGAAGCCGCGCACGGCGTGGACCGTCCACGCGCCGTCGGGCGACGGCCGCCGGGGGGCGGCCGCCAGCAGGTCGCCCATGGCCGGCGCGTCCCGCCGGCTCAGCTCGGCGAGCGAGAACGGCAGCAGGCTGGTCAGGCGCACCCGCCCCGCCAGCGACTGGGATATGCCCTGCATCAGCAGGAAGTTCCGGGAGCCCGACAGCAGAAAGCGGCCGGGAGCCGGATCGTCGTCGACAATCGACTGGATGTACGAGAACAGGTCGGGCGCCCGCTGCGCCTCGTCGAGGATCGCCGGTCCGTCGAAGCGGCCCAGGAAGCCGCGCGGATCCTCGAGGGCGAACGTGCGCTCGTCCGGCGACTCGAGCGAGACGTAGCGGTGGCGCGGGAAGGCGCTGCGCAGCAGGGTCGTCTTTCCGGACTGTCGCGGTCCGTTCACCGACACGACCGGGTACTGCGCCGCCGCCCGCTCCACCGTCGCCGCGAGATGCCTCGGAATCACCGGGAGAGTGTTGCATATTGAAGATTTGATCTTCAAATTGCATGCCTACGGCTCACCCTTGCCGCAACGTCCCGACGCAGTCACCATCGCGCACGGAAGAAAGCAGACGAACCACGCAGGGGGAGCAGGCCCACGGGGCCCACCCGCGTGAGCCGGGTCGCGACGACCACGCAGGCACCGACGGTCATCTTCCACCGGACCGGGACCGAAGCCGACGTCCGATACGTCGAGCGCGGGAGGCACCTCGCGAAGACGTTCGCGGCGCAGGCCGCGCCGGCAGATTCCGGGGCGGTTCGGCCCGGTCGAGAACGCGCGCCAGTGTGAAACGGTGGCTCTCCGGCCGGCGTCTATCGATCCGTGATGCACAACCATCCGGCTCGCGTCGGGTTGGCCGGCCTGCTCGGTTGGCTCGTGGCGGCATCGGTCGCCGCGCAGGGCGTCTCGCCCGAGGCCGTCGTCGTCACCGAGTTCGTCAACATCAGCGGCGCGCCCGCCGACGAGTGGTTCGGTCGGGGCATCGCCGAGGTGGTCGCGGCGGAGATCGGCGAGCAGTGGTCGGTGCGTTCCGTGGTCGGCGGCTCCCCGCGGGCGCGCCGCGTGCCGGGCGGAGCCGCGACATCCGACGCGCTCCTCGTGGAGACGGGCCGGGCCGCCGGGGGGCGCTGGGTGGTCGGCGGCGGCTTCCAGCGGGTCGGTGATCGGCTGCGCATCACCGCGAGGCTGGTCGAGGTGCGCACCGCGACCGTGGTCTCCACGACGGTGGTGGACGGCGCCGCCGGAGATCTGTTCGCGCTTCAGGACCGGGTGGCCGCGGATCTGCTCGCGGCCGCAGGCTCGGGGGCCTCGGGCAGCCCCATCGCGCGGCTGGCGGGAGACCGGCGACCCGGGCCCTTCGAGTTCGGGGAGGGATCGTTCCTGCCGGGGCCGCCGGCCGGCCGCGGGTCG